>CALEFO010000187.1 GCA_937877165.1 uncultured Lachnospiraceae bacterium
ATGTGACCTTCGCCCTGCTTGTTCTGGGGCTTCTTGCGGAAAATCGGGAGAAGCTTCCGGAGAAAACGGGGAAGAAACGCCTTGCGCTTCTTGCGACGGGGGCGGCGCTTATTATTGTCATTCTGACAAATCTGCCGGTCGTGAATCTCTGGAATACCAACATCGGAACGAAGCATCACGGTTATGCGCTGAGCTATCTTTCCTTTGCAAAACGCCATCTGGAAAAGCCGGTGCCGGAGGGGTATTCGGCGGAGGAGGCACAGAGCATTCTGGAAGAGTATGCGGGACAGGATTCTGCAGAAGCCGAAAACAGCGGGGACGCTGCAGCAGGAAGCAAAGCAGCAGGCGTGTCCGGGACGAATGCTGCGGATTCGAAGGAAAGCAGCTCTGCGGGAGACAATGCACAGGAACCGGCAGACATCATCGTTGTGATGAACGAGGCGTTTTCGGACCTTCCTGCGGTTTACAACTTTGAGACCAATCAGGACGGCCTTCCGTACATCCATTCTCTGGAGGGCGCGAATGTGAAGAAGGGCTGGATGCTCTCCTCGGTGTTCGGAGGAACCACGGCAGATACGGAGTACGAATTCCTGACTGGCAATTCGGTTTCCTTCCTGAGTGCAGACGCGGTGCCGTATACACAGTATATCAACAGTGATCAGGAATCTCTGGCAAGACTTCTGAAGAATCAGGGATATTCGGCGACGGCATTTCATCCGTATCTGGAGTCCGGGTACAAGCGCTACAAGGTTTACCCGCTTCTTGGATTTGACGATTTCATCTCCGTGGAGGACGGACTGGCCTACACGGAACGGATCCGGACCTACATCAGCGATTCCTCGGATTTCAAGGATCTGGAACAGCTCTATGAGAAGCAGAAGGACAAGGGACCGGTATTCCTTTTCAACGTGACGATGCAGAATCACGGAAGCTATAACACTGATGTTCCTGCCGTGGACGTGACCGTGGAGCCGAAGAAGGCAGAGCTTCATTATGCTCAGCTGGAGGAATACCTCTCACTTGCGTATCAGAGTGACCGGGCGTTTGAGGAGCTGACTGACTACTTCGCGAAGTCGGACCGGAAGACGATCATTCTGATGTTCGGCGATCATCAGCCGAGCCTGAATGAGGAGGTGCTGAAGGCACTGGAGCCGGAAATGTACGAGGAGGGAGCTTCTCTGGAGGAGAGGGAGAAGAAGTACACGGTCCCCTATATTATGTGGGCAAACTTTGATCTTCCAAAGGAGCCGGAGGCACCGGAGTATATTTCGCCGGGGTATCTCCGAAGCTTTCTTCTGGAGAACGCGGGTGCCGAGGAAAGCGCCTACGACCGCTTCGTTTCCCGGGTGCGGGAGTCTTATCCTGCCATCAATATCCTCGGGTACCGCGACGCAGAAGGGAATATGCATGACCTTCAGAATGCCTGGAACGAGGAGCTTCTGTGTGACTATCGGAAGATCGCCTACTATAATCTGTTTGATCACGGGAAGGTACGGATGGAGCTGTTCACGGCACCTTCCGGAAAGTGATTGCCGCAGTCTTGGAGAAAGGACAGCAAAGCGGCCTTATCCAACAATTTTGCCTGGAAAACACAGGAAGGAGAATTTATGGAAAAAATCGCAAGTTTTACCGTCAACCATCTGAAGCTGGAGCCGGGAATCTATGTTTCCCGGAAGGATCATTTCGGAGATGTGACGATCACAACGTTTGATCTTCGCATGACCGCGCCGAATCGTGAGCCGGTGATGAATACGGCGGAGCTTCACACGATTGAGCATCTGGGAGCTACGTTCCTGCGGAATGACCCGGAATGGAAGGAACGCGTGGTCTATTTCGGACCGATGGGCTGCCGGACCGGCTGTTATGTCCTTTTCGAGGGAGATCTTTCTTCAGAGGAGGTTGCACCGCTTATCACGAAGATGTTCGAGTTCATTCGGGACTTTGAGGGTGAAATTCCGGGAGCCGCCGCAAAGGACTGCGGCAACTATCTGGACCAGAATCTTGGAATGGCGAAGTGGCTGGCAGCCCGCTATCTGGATCATACCCTGTACGGAATCACGAAGGAGCACATGACTTATCCGGAATAAGCTGTAATTGGATGGCTTGAGCCGTAAGACACTGGAGAAAGCCCCTTCGGGCATTTCTCCTCGGGGTGCCGCAAAAAAACGCGGCACAGAAAGGTAAGCTTGGAAAACGAAAGAGGAACGGGCGGATGGAAGTCTGTATCTACCACATCGCGGAAATTTTTCTGTTTGAATATTATGAGAATCCTTCGGAGTATACGGTGATTCCGAGACAGAAGCTGGAAGAGCTCAGGGAGAAGGCCGGAGAGGAAATGAAGCGGGGAGGCTGGGTGGCGGCCCTGCAGAATTATGACAAGGCGCAGGCACTGAATCCGGCGGATACGCAGATCCGGCTTTCCAGAATCCGGTGCTGCTATCATCTGGGACGGCTGGAAGAAATGCATGAGGAGACGCTGCAGCTTTATCCGTACGTCTGCACCAGACAGGAGATGGCCGCGTATTACCGGTGGCTCGGCTGCTGGTACCTGGAGAAGTATCAGCCGGAGCTTTCAGAGTGCGTGTACCGGTACAGTACGCTGTTTGCACCTTCGGAGCAGGCGGAGGAGGAAATCCGATATCTGGAGAAGGCTCTTGGGAAAAAGATGCCTTCGTATCCTCTTTCGGAGCTTCAGGACAAGCTCCGGGATGCCGGAATTCCGCTTCACGCCAGTGATGTGACAATGGCGCTTCTTGTGAAGGCGGGCGAGGAAGCGCAGACGCGAGAGCTGTGGCAGCAGGCACTGGATTGTTACCGGATGGTCTTTGACCTCACGCAGGACGAGGAGATCGGACGAAGGATCCGCAGACTGGCCTGAGGGGAGGAGAACGGAATGAACAATAGGGACACGGAGAGAACAATCCTGGTGAGCGCGTGCCTTGCGGGCCGCCACTGTCGATATGACGGAAAAGAAAAAGGAATTCCGGAAATCGCCCGGCTGGTGGCAGAGGGCAGGATGATTCCGGTCTGTCCCGAATCGGCGGGAGGCCTGCGGATTCCGAGGGACCCCAGTGAAATCCGGGAAAACAGGGTTTTCTCAAAATCGGGAAAAGAGGTCACAAAGGAATATCAGGAGGGCGCGCAGCGCTGCCTGAAGGTCTGTCAGATGCACCGCTGCAGCATGGCGGTTCTCAAATCAAAAAGTCCATCCTGCGGAAAGGGCTGCATTCATAATGGCAAATTTGATGGCGGCCTGGTGGAGGGAAACGGCGTTTTTGCACAGCTGTGCCTGGAGCATGGCATTGAAGTGCTTACGGAGGACGAGTTTCTGACGGATCCAGCTGCTTATATGGATGAGAACGGCAGGAAGCAGTGACCGTTGGAACGGAAGCTTTTGCCATAAACGCAAAATTTGTTAAAAAGGAAGCACGGATTTATGGATGACGAAATGGCACAGACGATCTATAATAAATCTATCACTTTGTTACATATTTTATGTCACATTATGGAGGATGATATGAACAATATTCCTGTAATCAAGATTGGTATTGTTGCTGTATCCCGTGACTGCTTCCCGGCTTCTCTTGCAGAGAATCGCAGAAAGGCTCTGGTTGCAGCTTACGCAAAGAAGTACAATGCCGCAGACATCTACGAGTGTCCTATCACGATCATCGAGAGCGAGATCGACATGGTAAATGCACTCGAGGATATTAAGAAGAACGACTGCAATGCTCTGTGCGTATATCTTGGAAACTTCGGACCGGAGATTTCCGAGACGCTTCTTGCAAAGCACTTCGATGGACCGAAGATGCTCTGCGCAGCAGCTGAGGAGTCTCAGAATGATCTGATCGACGGCCGCGGCGATGCATATTGCGGTGTCCTGAATGCTTCCTACAACCTGGCTCTTCGCAACACCAAGTGCTATATCCCGGATTATCCGGTTGGCGATGCAGATGAGTGTGCGGATATGATCCATGATTTCCTTCCGGTTGCACGTGTGGCTTACGGCCTCTCCAACCTGAAGATCATTTCCTTTGGTCCCCGCCCGTCCAACTTCCTGGCATGCAATGCTCCGATCAAGCAGCTGTACAACCTGGATGTTGAGATCGAGGAAGAGTCCGAGCTGGATCTGTTCGAGTCCTATCAGAAGCACGAAGGTGACGAGAGAATCGCAGAGGTTGCTGCGGATATGGCACAGGAGATGCACTACGAGGCAGGCAAGGAGCCCGAGATGCTCCGCAAGCTTGCGCAGTATGAGCTGACCCTTCTTGACTGGGCAGAGGCTCACAAGGGCTATCGCAAGTATGTTGCCATGACCACCAAGTGCTGGCCGGCATTCCAGGATATGTTCAAGTTCGTACCCTGCTATGTCAATAGCCGCATGATGCGCAAGGGCATTCCGGTATCCTGCGAGGTAGATATCTACGGAACTCTTTCCGAATACATCGGACTGTGTGTTTCTCAGGATGAGGTTACCCTTCTGGATATCAACAACACCGTTCCTCACGACATGTATGAGGAGTCCATTAAGGGCAAGTTCGATTACAAGTTCACGGACACCTTCATGGGCTTCCACTGCGGCAATACCTGCTCTACGAAGCTTACCAATCCTCATCTGGCATTCCAGAGAATCATGGCAAGAACTCACCCGCAGGATTGGTGCGACGGAACCATCGAGGGCGATATCGCTCCCAGCAAGATTACCTTCTACAGACTGCAGTCCACGGCTGACAGCAAGCTTCGTGCTTACGCAGCAGAGGGCGAGGTTCTTCCGGTTGCAACCCGGTCCTTTGGCGGCATTGGCGTATTCGGCATCAAGGAAATGGGCCGCTTCTACCGCTATGTACTGGTTGGCAAGAACTATCCTCACCATGGCGCAGTTATGTTCGGCCACTACGGCAAGAACCTGTACGATGCACTGAAGTACATCGGCGTCGAGCCGTCCGAGATCGGCTACAATCAGCCGGAAGGCGTTCTGTACGAGGACGAGAATCCCTTCTCCAAGCCGTTCGCTTGAGACAGAAATCGGTTTGATTTCTCAGTGAAGGATCAAAATCAATGACGGAAAAAGAGAGCTGCAGATTTTGCAGCTCTCTTTTTTCGTAAAAATAGCAAAAAAAATCAAAATAAAAATGGAATACTGGGGAAAACAGTCAAAAACTTAATCAGAACTGTGATATAATTTATGAATCGTGCACATGGATAAGATTGCAGCTGTTCCGGAAAGCACGATAAGAATAATGAAAAGAAATTCGCTCGAAAATTGCCGGGGCTGAGAGGTGGAACATGAACATTAATTCCATGTTATTTGCCGAAGTTAATCTATTTAGTGTTTCACTTCTTGGAATGCTGCTTTTCTGGTTTCGCCGTGGAACGGACAACTCGATGTCCTCGCGGTGGTACACAATTGTATTGGTTTCTTTCATTCTGTCCTTTACGTTCAATGCCGTGTGGGGGCTGCTCCGGGCGTTCTCTCCGGCGCTGAGCGATCATATCAGTCTCCAGTATTTTTTAAAAATTCTTTTTTATGTTTTCCTGAATATTGCTGTATTCGCGTGGACCGGATATTCGGAAACCGAAATGGGAAACCGTGAATTCAACGATATGGAACAGATGAAGGTGACCTTTCTTCCGATGCTGTTCATGCTGGTTATGGTCTGTACGGACAGCTACACCAAGGTGATTTTTCGCATTGATTCTTATGGAAAGTATACGAAGGAGGAACTGTATCAGGCCCAGATGGCTCTCCTCGTCTTTTACACGGGAATCACGGGAATTCGAATGCTGGCGAAGGCGGAGTATGAAACGGACCCGACGAAGAAAAGCCAGATGCGGCAGATGGGATCCTTCCCGGCAAGCTTTGTGCTGTCCTGGATCCTTTCGGATCTTCTCGGTCCGGAGTTTCCGATCATCTGTGCGTTTGTCACGATATGGCTTCTGTTCATTTTCGTTGGCTCTACGAGTGAACGAATCTCTACGGACAAGCTGACACAGATTCACAACCGGCAGAATCTTCTGTCTTATATCAATTCCAAGATCCGAAGCCATGAGGACCGCCTGTTCCTGCTCATGATGGATATTGATTATTTTAAGAAAATCAATGACACCTATGGACATCAGGAGGGAGATCAGGCATTGATTCGGATGGCCAACGCACTGAAGAGTGCGGTGCAGCCTATGAAGCGAAGACCCTATCTGGCCCGTTATGGCGGAGACGAGTTCATTGTCGTGGCGGAGGCAGAGGATACGGCGGAGATTGATATGCTCTGTGAAGAGATTCAGAAGAAGCTGGATTACTACAATACCTGGGCGGAGCAGCATTATCAGATGTCCATTTCCATCGGTGTGGCGGAATGGGCGGAGGGCATGACGCAGAAAGCCCTGATTGAAGCAGCAGACCAGGTCCTGTATCAGGTGAAGAAGGCACATCACAAACAGCTGGACGCTGCAGAAGTGTAATGGCAGCTGTTTAATGCGGCAGATCTCCAATGTGATCGTTTGAAAGTCATGGGACTTCGAACGATCACATTGGAGATTTTTTGCTGGGAGCGTATAGAATCGGAATGATTGGAGAAAGGAAATAAAAATAATTTGACACACCAACGCGTCTGCGCTTTAATGTAATAAACCGGCCTGAAAGGACCGGCATGCGAAGGGAGGAAACAATGATGAAAAAGAAGATTCTTGCATTTGTTCTTGCAGGCACGATGCTGGCAATGGCCGGCTGCGGCAGCAAGACAGCAGACACTGCAGCGGAGACAGAAACGACTGCTGCTGCGACAACAGAGGCAGCTGCGGATACCACAGAGACCACAGCACCGGAAACGGATCAGAAGTTTACCGTTGGCATCTGCCAGCTGGTTCAGCACAATGCACTGGACGCGGCAACACAGGGCTTTGAGGATGCCCTGAAGGAGAAGTACGGCGACAATGTCACGATTGATTATCAGAATGCACAGGGGGATTCTACAACCTGTGCAACCATTGTCACCGGCTTTGTGAACAATAATTACGATCTGATCCTCGCCAATGCCACTCCTGCTCTGCAGGCGGCCGTTTCTGCAACGACGGATATCCCGATTCTGGGCACGTCCATTACTGATTACGGTGCTGCTCTTAATCTTTCGGATTTCAGCGGCACGACGGGAATGAATGTATCCGGAACATCGGACCTGGCGCCGCTGGATCAGCAGGAGAAGATGATTCTGGAGCTTGTTCCGGATGTGAAGAAGGTTTCCATTCTGTACTGCTCGGCAGAGGCAAACTCCAAGTTCCAGGCGAATGAGATTGAGAAGTACCTGGATGAGGACGGAATTGCTTACGAGGAATTTACTTTTGCAGATTCCAATGATCTGCAGTCAGTTGTTTCCAGCGCAGTTTCCGACTGTGATGCGGTTTATATCCCGACGGACAATACGGCGGCTTCCAATATGACCATTGTATCCAATGTCACAGAGCCCGCTGGCATTCCGGTGATCTGCGGTGAGGAGAACATGTGCAAGTCCGGCGGACTTGCTACTCTGTCCATCAGCTATTATGACCTTGGCTACACGACTGGACAGCAGGCAATTCGTATTCTCTCGGAAGGCGAGGATGTCTCCACGATGCCGATTGAGAATGCAGCAGCCACCACGAAGGAGTACAATGCTTCGTACGCAGAGGCAATTGGCATGACAATGCCGGAGGACTACACAGCAATCCCGGATGGAGAATAATTGCTTTGCCGGTTTAATGTAATGAAATAATCAACGGATTGCGTTATAATCGAATAACAGGCAGCGCAGGCGCGATGAAGTGCCTGCGCTGCCTTTTTGATCAGCTGCTTCACACCGTGCTTTCTTTGGAAAACACTTCGTGTGACAACAAATGAGATCTGTCTGGCAATGCGTCTCCAATCCGCCGGTGTTATGAAAGACCGGCCCGTGCCAGACAGGCAGAACAGATGGAGGGAGATTACAAATGGCAGCATATTTTGCATCATTGAATCCTACGGCGCTGTGGAATGCGGCGCCGGGCGGTCTGGCACAGGGCCTGATTTGGGGAATTATGGCTCTTGGTGTGTACCTGACCTATCGTGTACTGAATTTTGCGGATCTTTCGGTAGACGGATCCTTCGCGACGGGCGGTGCGGTAGCCGTCATGCTGATTTTGCAGGGGTGGAGTCCTGAGGCGGTTCTTCCGGTTGCATTTCTTTCCGGAGTTGCGGCGGGCTTTGTCACGGGGATTCTGCATGTATGGCTTGGCATTCCGGATATCCTGGCCGGAATTCTTACACAGATTTCTCTGTACTCCATCAACCTGAACATCATGGGAAAGGCGAATCAGGCAGTTCCTGCGGGAGCGGTGACGGTGCATTTTACGTCGAACATCCGGTATCTGGGACAGACCATTGCGCTGACCCTCATTGTGGATATTGTCATCATTGGTGTGTTTTACTGGTTCCTTGGAACGGAGACGGGAAGTGCCATTCGTGCAACCGGCATCAATCCGCACATGAGCCGGGCCCAGGGCATCAACACCGGGAGAATGAAGATCATCGCGCTCGCCGTTTCCAACGGTATGGTCGCACTCTCCGGAGGAATTCTTGCGGAATATCAGGGCTTTGCGGATGTCAAAATGGGGCAGGGCTCTATCGTCATCGGTCTTGCGGCCGTCATCATCGGAGAGGTGATCGGAGAGGCGGTTCTCGGAAAGCGTCTCGGCTTTATCCTGCGGCTCACGTTCGTTGTGATCGGCGCGGTAATTTATTATTTCGTTTACGTATTCGTTCTCTGGCTGAAGTTCCCTGCAGATGACATGAAGCTTTTGACGGCCATCGTGGTGGCAATTTTCCTTGCAGTTCCTTATCTGAAGGAAATGCGCAAGACTTCGTTCCACGCGCTGGCAAGACGCAACAGCAGAGCAAACGGTTCTGCCAAAGAAGGAAAGGAGAACTGATCATGCTGGAGCTTAAGAATATTTCCAAGACGTTTAATGCGGGGACCATCAACGAGAAGAAGGCCCTGATTGATGTCAGTCTGAAGCTGAATGACGGCGATTTCTGTACGGTGATCGGCGGAAACGGAGCAGGCAAGTCAACGGTGATGAACGCCGTAGCCGGCGTGTGGCCGGTAGACAGTGGTCAGATCCTGATTGACGGAGAAGATGTATCGGCACTGCCGGAATTCAAACGGGCTGTATATCTGGGAAGGGTTTTCCAGGATCCGATGACAGGAACCGCGGGCGATATGCAGATCGACGAGAACATGGCGCTGGCGGCAAGGCGTGGACAGAAGAGGACACTTCGCTGGGGGGTAAGCCGTAAGGAAGAGGCGGAATACCGGGAGCTGGTCAAGAGGCTGGACCTGGGTCTGGAGGACCGGATGACCTCGAAGGTTGGTCTCCTCTCCGGCGGACAGAGACAGGCCCTGACGCTTTTGATGGCCACCATGAAGAAACCTAAGGTCCTTCTTCTGGATGAGCACACCGCTGCATTGGATCCCAAGACGGCAGCGAAGGTGCTGGAGGCAACCGACCGGATTGTCGGAGAGAACAAGCTGACGACCTTGATGGTTACGCACAACATGCACGATGCGATTGCGCATGGAAACCGCCTGATCATGATGTCAAACGGACGGATCATTTATGATGTAGCAGGAGAAGAGAAGAAGAAGCTGAAGGTTCAGGACCTGCTTCAGAAGTTTGAAGAGGCGGGCGGAGAGCTTTCGGACAGAATGGCTCTTTCCTGAAGGTTGGATTATGAAGTGAGCGCCGCAGGATCAAATACGCAGACAGGCTGCGGACAGGCAGGGAGAGAGAAGATGTATGACGTGATTATCGCCGGAGCCGGTACCGCGGGGCTGACGGCAGCGATTTATGTGCAGCGGGCAGGCAAGAAGGCTCTGGTTCTGGACGGAGCCGGATACGGCGGGCAGATCATCAACACGCCGGAGGTGGAGAATTATCCGGGAATTCCGAAGATTGGCGGCTTTGAATTTGCAACGGGGCTCTTGGAGCAGGCGAAGGCGCTCGGGGCCGTGGTGGACTTCGAGGAAGTTCTCGGAATTGAATCAGTGGAAGGAAAGGAAGGAACTGCACCGAAGGAGCAGACAGATGCTGCGCAGGAGAATCCTGCGGACAAGATTGTCCGCACGGCGACGCACTGCTATCGAACTCACGCGGTGATTCTTGCGACGGGTCTTACAAGAAGAAAGCTCGGTCTTCCCGGAGAAGATCAGCTTCTCGGAAAGGGACTTTCCTACTGCGCGACCTGCGACGGAGCTTTTTACAGGAAGAAGACGGTTGCGGTGAACGGCGGCGGCAATACGGCAGTGGAGGATGCAGTTTTTCTCGCGGGGCTTTGCGAGAAGGTTTACCTGATTCACAGAAGAGATCGGTTTCGCGCGGATGAAGCGGAGGTAAGAAAGCTCCAGGGGCTTTCCAATGTGGAGCTTGTCTTCAACAGCACAGTCTCCGGGTGGAGAACCGGAGAGAACGGGAAACTCTGCAGTGTTCAGGTAACGGACAGGCTGACCGGGGAGCATCAGGAGCTTCCGGTTTCCGGCCTGTTCGTTGCAATCGGGCAGGTCCCGGCAGGCCGAAATTTTGACGACGTGGTTGCGGCCGATGAGAATGGCTATATTCTTGCAGGAGAAGACTGCCGGACCTCGGCACCCGGAATTTTTGCGGCGGGGGACTGCCGGACGAAGAAAATCCGCCAGCTTGTGACCGCGGCTTCGGATGGCGCGGTGGCGGGAATGGCAGCGTGCAGCTATGCGGATCTTTTTACCAGGAATTAACAGGGAGAACATGAAACGGTAATTTTGAGGGGGCACAATCAGAAGAAATGCGGGCAGGATTCGCATTCCTTTTGAAAAGCAGCTAAGGTGCGGGGCTTTCCGAAATCAGGTATGGGACGCGTGGAAGGGATAGTCAAACCGCTGCCGGTCATCAACATGGGGGAAGTTATGAAGGAAAAACTTACAGCTCTGGAGAAAAAGTGGATTCTGTATGATGTGGCCAATTCGGCCTTCACGATGATGGTTTCAACGATCATCCCGATTTATTTCAACCAGCTTGGCAGTCAGGCCGGACTTTCGGAAGTAAATTACCTCGCCTACTGGGGCTACACCATTTCCATTTCAACGATTATTGTTGCGATTCTGGGACCGATCCTTGGGGCTGCGGCGGACAAGGGACGGAAGAAAAAGGCTATTTTTGCCGCAACGATTATTCTGGGAGCGATTGGCTGTGCGGCGCTGGGACTGGTTAAGGAATGGCTGATGTTCCTCATTGTGTTCTGTATCGTCAAATCCGTTTATTCTCTGAGTCTTGTTGTCTATGATTCCACACTGTCGGATATTACGACGGAGGAGCGGATGGACAACGTCTCTTCGCAGGGATATGCGTGGGGATATATTGGCAGCTGCATCCCGTTCATCGCCTGCCTTGTCCTCGTTCTGTGCAGTGATAAAATCGGGCTGTCCCAGATGACGGCACTGTCTCTTTCTCTTGTGATTACCGCGGTTTGGTGGATGGGCGTATCAGTTCCTATCCTGGGCAGCTACAAGCAGAGATATTTCATCACCGGCGAGGAAGAGCACAAGAATATTCTGCAGCAGCTCGGAATCAGTCTTCGCGATATCGTGAAGAACAAGAAGGTATTCTTCTTCCTGCTGGCATTCTTCTTCTATATTGACGGCGTGTATACCATCATTGATATGTCGACGGCATATGGATCGGCACTTGGGCTGGGATCTACGGACATGCTGCTGGCTCTTCTGGTGACTCAGTTTGTTGCGTTCCCGTTTGCAATTTTGTTTGGAAAGCTCTCTCAGAAGGGGATCTCAGAGAAGCTGATCATGATTGCCATTGCGGCCTACACGGGCATCGCAATTTTTGCTTTCTTCATGACAGCGAGCTGGCAGTTCTGGGTTTTGGCGATCTTCGTCGGAATGTTTCAGGGAGGAATCCAGGCACTGTCCCGGTCGTATTTTGCCAAGATTATTCCGGCCGAGCGGTCCGGAGAATTCTTCGGCTTCTATGACATCTGTGGGAAAGGTGCTTCGGTTATCGGAACAACTCTGATGGGCCTGGTATCCCAGCTGACGGGAAGCGTCAACTATGGTGTCGGCGTGATCGCAATTTTCTTCGTGGTCGGACTGGTGCTGTTTATTTTTAGTACGAAACAGACACTCGAAAATGCCTGATGGCACTCGGAAATATCTGATGGAGAAAAGAGAATTTGGGAGGAAGATGAGGATGAGAACACTGGTATGGGCGCATCGCGGTGCCTCCGCATACGCTCCGGAGAATACGCTTCCGGCTTTTGAAAAGGCTGCTGAGATGCAGGCGGATGGCATTGAACTGGATGTGCAGCTGACTTCGGACGGTGAGCTGGTTGTGGTGCATGATGAATCATTGGAGCGGGTCAGCGACGGAATCGGGTTCGTAAAGGACCACACCTTTGCACAGCTTCGCGCGTTGAATTTCAATCGGACACATCCGGAATATGAGAAGGCACAGATGCCGACGCTGGAGGAGGTCTATGACCTGATCAAACCGACCGGGCTTACCATCAATGTGGAATTCAAAACCGGTGTGTTCCGCTACAGCGGAATTGAGGAGAAGGTCCTGGATCTGACGGCCCGCAAGGGGATGGAAGAGAAAGTTATGTACTCCTCCTTTAATCATGAAACACTGACGTATCTCAGAAAGCTGAATCCGGAAGTGAACACAGGACTTTTGTATTCAGACGGATGGCTCGATGTGGCTCCTTACGCAAAGGACAAGGTGAAGGTCAATGCGCTGCATCCGGCCCTGTATTTTCTGCAGGATCCGGATTATGTAAAGACGGCGCATGCCTATGGACTGGAGACACATGTCTGGACCGTCAACGAGGAAGGCTACATGAAGCTGTGCCGCAATATGGGTGTCGAGGCAATCATCACGAATAAGCCGGATGTCTGCCGGAAGATTGTGATGGAATGAGAAGCTGGACAGAAATCATATAAGATCAGGGATAAAAAGACCCGGGGCAGATCACGACGGTCGTGATACTTGTCCTGGGTCTTTTGTGCACATTTGCAGAACGGCTGCACAATGTCAATAGCAATACTTATGCCCCGCTTCACAAGAAAGAAGACTGTCACGCCAAGGGAAAGAGTCTCTGCGTCATATCCCACATAGCAGCCGGGGATCATGAGCTCCAGATAAATCTGCATTTCGTTGTCGGACCCAAATCAAGCCTCAAATTTCCAAACAGAAAGAAGACGGGAGCCGCAATCCGGCTTCCAGAGATGGAGACAGGAGGAATCCCAGCCGGTGAGGACAGGGAGACCGGTGTAAATATCGGAGGGTAGAGAAATGGCGAGAACCCAGTGCCAATCAAGAGGCGAAGCGGCAAGAAGAAGCGCATAGTACCCGGGATGTTCACTGGAGGAAAAGCTGCAGGAGAAAAGGGAAGATGCCGGAACCCGCACGAAGCGGCCGGAAAGCCCGGCACTTTGAAGAAACCGGTTTGCACCCCGGAGCGTCAGAACCGGGCCATTGCCGATATAGGAGTGAGCCTGAGAAAAAAGGCAGGTTCGTGAGAGACCTGCACAATATGCAGGAAACTCCTGCAACAGCAAATTAACCACCATGACAGAGCAGCAGTGATTTCGGGCCAGAGAAGTGAATTCTGCAGTTGTTGCAAAAGGGAGGCGCAGGGCTAAGGGAAGATCCGGCGAAAGCCGGGAAAAGCCATAGTGGTTATTCAATTCGGCAGTCGTTTTTGTGCTCATGAACTTATTATAGAGCAGACAGAAGGAAAATGCGGTACAATGTGGCAGGTATGTTGTGCAAGAACACCCGTAACATGACTGCACACAGGACAGCCGGAAAGCACAGGAAAGCTTGTTTTTACATAGAAAAGGATACACATCGTTTTGAGAATTCGGGATCAGAAAAATTCAGATCAGAAGGATCTGCAGAGGGAAGGGCTGAAAGAAAAATTTGCAGTGAGAGTCTGCGCTTTGCTTCTTGGCGGAGCGGTTCTCTGCATGGAAAATCCCTATACGGCCTATGCGGCGCAGAATACAGATGCTGCAGAGAATGCATCGTCAGACGGGAGCGCGGAAAATGCGGAGGAGATGGATGCCGGAGCAGATACTGCGGAGAGTGCCGCAGAGGAACAGACGGAACCGGCAGAGACAGAGGAGCATACACAGGTTCTGCTGCCGGGGGCGGGATTTTCTTATGCATTTGCTGCCAGAAAAGTGTCTCTTCGGGATGTGGAGGACAATTTGTATGACAGCGGATTGATTTCTGCGATCCGTACGGAAGAGAAAAAGGGACTCAGTCTGAATGCTTCTGCGGCGGAAAATGCAGCGGCAGGAGAGAATTCTGCAGAGGAATCCGATGAAGCCTCTTCGGATGGAAGCGAAGAGGATAACCGTGCAATTGCAGGAACGCAGCTGACACCGGTGCAGGCAAGAGAGCAGTCCGTCGTAAACGCGGTTTCAGAGACGCAGGGCATCCGGATCGATAATGCAACGGCAACCATTCTGTCTGCGAC
This sequence comes from uncultured Lachnospiraceae bacterium, assembly GCA_937877165.1. GTDB lineage: Bacteria > Bacillota > Clostridia > Lachnospirales > Lachnospiraceae > CAG-791. The sequence goes on from CALEFO010000187.1 coordinate 14,537, forward strand.
GGCAGTCACCGTCGTTTCGGATGCCAATATCGCTGTTCAGCTGGCGCAGATGGTGGATCGCAAAAAGGCCCAGATGCAGCTGGATCAAGGCGTCATCAGTGCCTCGGAGGCGGAAGCACTTCTTGCCTCTGCGCGGGGAGATCAGGCGGAGGAAGGAACGGATGCCACCATTTCCATCACGGAGGGCGGCGATGGATCGGATGCCGGGCAGACTGCGGAGAACGCAGAGGATGGAGACGGCGCGGCAGCGACAGATTCGGACGGCAATGAGCTGGTTGTGGCACAGGTCAATGATTTTATCAATGTCCGCGCGGATGCGGATACGGAGTCAGAGATCGTTGGAAAGCTTTATAACGGTTCGGTGGCAAAGGTCCTTGGGCGTACCGGGAACGGCTGGGCACGCATCCAGTCCGGGGATGTCACCGGATATATTCGGGAGGAATACGTGGCGACCGGAGAGACGGCGCAGCAGCTCGTGGATTCGGTATCGACGAAGCAGGCGGTTGTGACGACGCAGACGCTTCGCGTGCGTGCGGCGGCACAGGCGGATTCGGATGTCATTACCCTGATCGGACAGGGTGAGACACTGGATATTCTCGAAGAGAAGGACGGCTGGTACAAGGTAGATACACCGGACGGCGAAGGCTACATTTCCTCGGATTTTGCCGATGTGGAGGAAATTTACCCGGAGGCCATTTCCAAAGAGCAGGAAGAAGCGGAGGAAGCCGCGGCAGAGGCTTCCAGGAAGGCAGAGGAGGAAGCTGCGAAGGAGGCATCCGATGCGGCGGCATCGAAGAAAAAGAAGTCCGGCAGCAAGAAGTCTTCCGGCTCCGGCGCTTTGAACACCTATACGGGGAGCAGCAGCTCCGGAAGCTCGACAGGGCAGGCAGTTGCCAATTATGCACTGCAGTTTGTCGGCAATCCGTATGTATGGGGCGGCACCAGTTTGACAAACGGAGCAGACTGCTCTGGCTTTACGATGGCGGTATATGCGAACTTCGGCGTCAGCCTTCCGCATTATACCGGGTCCCAGCAGCAGTGCGGAACTGCGGTGAGCTCGCTTGCGGAGGCACAGCCGGGCGACCTGATTCTGTATTCGGGCCACGTGGCGATCTACCTTGGGAACAATCAGATTGTGCATGCATCGAATCCGAGATACGGTATCACGACCGGAACGGCGACATATCGGAATATCGTTGCCATCCGCAGAATTTTCAATTAGAAGACTGCGGAAACAGAAATACGGATAAGAAACAAAGAACGTTGGATCAGGAGCATTCCGCAGGAAAACGGGATGCTCCTGATTCTTTATAAACGGAAATTTGTGTGTTGTGCACAGAAAAAACAGCTTTGACGGGCGGGACATGGTACAATAAGGACAGCCGGACCAGAGATTCTGACAGGCAAAACTGCGGCGTCCGGCGGAAAGGAAAGGGAATCGTATGAAGTACACCATCGTTGGAAAGAACATTGAGGTTACATCGGGACTGGATACCGCAATCCGCAGCAAGCTGGACAAGCTGGACCGTTTCTTTGCGCCGGACACCGAGGTGCGCGTCACACTGAGCGTTGAGAAGGATCGTCAGAAGATCGAGGTGACGATTCCTGTCCGCGACGGCATCATCCGTTCGGAACAGGCCAGCAATGATATGTATATCAGCATCGATCTCGTGGAGGAGGTTATTGAGCGTCAGCTTAAAAAGTACAAGAACAAAATCGTGGATCGTCATCAGGACAGCGGCAACGACTTCCGGCGCGAGTTTCTGGAGCATGAATATATGGCGGAGGAAGAGATTCATATTTCACGCCGCAAGCAGTTTGATATGAAGCCGATGTATCCGGAGGATGCATGTGTGCAGATGGAGCTTCTGGGACACAGTTTTTATCTGTTCTGCAATGCAGAAACGGAGCAGCTGAACGTGGTTTACAAGCGCAAGGGTGGTACCTATGGACTGATTGAGCCGGATCTGTAAAAGATCGGAAAGACAAAACATACAGTTTTCCATATCCAATTTCAGAACTATTCAGAATTGAAAAAAGAGGGACGCTATGCTATAATTTCCCTCGGTGTGATAAAAAATTAACAATGTTAAAGCCGCTCCGGCAGCTGCCGGTCCAGAAAACGAAAAATTCCCGGGAAAAGCGGCCTGCAGCATGATCGTTACACCGGAGAATGAAATGAAATTGTTGGCTGCCGCATTCGGCAAAACCGCCTGCGCGGATTTCGCCTCAGCGGGGTATTAGTATGGATGCAGGCGGCCGTATCGGAAGAGTGCCGAAGGGCATTTTTCCCGCATGCCGCAGGAGAAGCTGCGGCGGAAAGGATGAACATGGCAGACAGAGTTGTTATTGCAAGCGCTTGCCGCACTGCGGTAGGCAAGATGGGCGGTGCACTTTCCACAACCCCTGCAGCTGAGCTTGGCGCAATCGTCATCAAGGAAGCCGTGAAGCGTGCAGGAATCAAGCCGGAGGACGTGGATCAGGTATTCATGGGCTGCGTCATCCAGGCAGCACAGGGACAGAATGTCGCGAGACAGAGCTCTCTGAAGGCAGGACTTCCGGTGGAGACTCCGGCAGTTACTCTGAACGTGGTATGCGGATCCGGATTGTACGCAGTAAATCTTGCAGCGGATATCATCAAGGCCGGTGAGGCTGATATCGTTGTGGCAGGCGGCACGGAGAATATGTCCATGGCTCCTTATGCACTTCCGAAGGCCCGCTTCGGATATCGCATGAACAACGGCACGCTGGTTGACTGCATGGTCAACGATGCACTGTGGGATGCATTCAATAACTACCACATGATCCAGACGGCTGATAACGTAGCAAAGCAGTGGGGCCTGACCAGAGAAGAGCTGGATGAATTTGCTGCATGGTCTCAGACCAAGACTGCTGAGGCACAGGAAGCCGGCAAGTTTAAGGAAGAGATCGTTCCGGTTGAGATCAAGCAGAAGAAGCAGACCATCGTCTTTGATACCGATGAAGGCCCTCGCGGCAGACAGACCGCCGCAGATATCGCAAAGCTTCGCGCAATCAATCCGGACGGTGTAACCACCGCAGGCAATGCATCCGGAATCAATGATGGTGCAGCGGCAATCGTTGTTATGAGCGAGTCCAAGGCCAAGGAGCTGGGAATCACTCCGATGGCAGTATGGACTGCAGGCGCACTTGGCGGCGTAGATCCTTCCATCATGGGTGTCGGCCCTGTCGCAGCAACCAGAAAGGTTCTGAAGAAGACCGGACTTACCATCGATGATTTCGATCTGTATGAGGCAAACGAGGCATTCGCTGCACAGTCCGTTGCAGTTGGAAAGGACCTTGGCTTTGATATGAGCAAGCTCAACGTAAACGGCGGTGCAATCGCGATCGGACATCCGGTAGGAGCTTCCGGAGCCCGCATCCTGACCACCCTTCTGTATGCAATGAAGGACCGCGATGCGAAGCGCGGACTGGCTACCCTGTGCATCGGCGGCGGCATGGGCTGCGCAACGGTTGTAGAGAAGTACGAAGCATAACATTTATTTCTGAAAGGAAGGCTTCCAATGGGTTTTGTAGATTATGAAGTAGAGGGCGCGGTCGGACTGATTACCATCAATCGTCCCAAGGCGCTGAACGCATTGAACTCTCAGGTACTGGAGGATCTTGCAGCTGTCATCGACGGTGTGGACCTGAATGCAGTCCGCTGCCTGATTCTGACCGGCGCAGGCGATAAATCCTTCGTCGCAGGTGCAGACATCGGAGAGATGTCCACTCTGACCAAGGAAGAGGGCGAGGCATTCGGCAAGAAGGGAAATGATCTGTTCCGCAGAATCGAGACTCTTCCGATCCCGGTCATCGCAGCGATCAACGGTTTCGCGCTCGGCGGCGGCAATGAAATTGCTATGAGCTGTGACTTCCGCATCTGCTCTGAGAACGCAGTTTTCGGTCAGCCTGAGGTTGGCCTCGGCATCACGCCGGGCTTCGGCGGCACCCAGAGACTGGCCCGTCTCATCGGACCTGGCATGGCTAAGCAGCTGATCTATACGGCACGCAACATTAAGGCGGATGAGGCATTCCGCATCGGTCTTGTCAATCAGGTTGTGCCGCAGGAAGAGCTCCTTCCCACGGCGAAGAAGCTGGCGTCTGTGATTGCAGGAAACGCACCGATCGCAGTTCGCGCCTGCAAGGAAGCCATCAACACAGGCATTCAGCAGGAAATGGATGATGCTATCGTGACGGAGGAGAAGCTGTTCGGCTCCTGCTTTGAGTCTGAGGATCAGAAGGAAGGCATGGCGAATTTCCTCCGCAAGAAGGATGATCCTGCGAAGGTGAAGCACGTCGCATTCCAGAATAAATAAAGAAGACACCAGGTGCCCGGATTCTACGCCGGGCATCTTGTCATGATAAAACTCATTTTAGGAGGAAAATCAAATGAAAGTAGCAGTCATTGGTGCAGGTACCATGGGATCCGGCATTGCGCAGGCTTTTGCTCAGAGCGATGCAGTTGAGAAGGTTTATCTCTGCGATATCAAGCAGGAGTTCGCTGACGGCGGTAAGGGCAAGATCAAGAAGGCTCTGGACAAGAGAGTTGCCAAGGGCAAGATGGAACAGGCGGCAGAGGATGCTCTTCTGGATAAGATTGTTACCGGACTTTCCGACATCGCAGTAGACCCTGACCTCGTTGTTGAGGCTGTTCTGGAGAAGATGGATCTGAAGCACGAGACCTTCAAGAAGCTTCAGGACGAGATCGTGAAGAATCCGGACTGCATCTTCGCATCCAATACCTCTTCCCTTTCCATCACCGAGATCGGCGCAGGCCTTTCCAAGCCTGTTGTCGGCATGCACTTCTTCAATCCGGCTCCGGTCATGAAGCTGATCGAGGTCATCAAGGGTGCCAACACTCCGGATGATGTTGTTGCAAAGGTAAAGGAGATCTCCGAGAAGCTCGGAAAGACTCCGGTTGAGGTCAACGAGGCAGCAGGCTTTGTTGTAAACCGCATCCTGGTTCCGATGATCAACGAGGGTATCTGTGTTTACGCTGCAGGCGTTTCTGATATCGAGGGCATCGATACTGCAATGAAGCTCGGCTGCAATCACCCGATGGGACCGCTTGAACTCGGCGACTACATCGGACTGGATATCGTTCTTGCTATCATGGATGTCATCTACAGCGAGACCCACGATTCCAAGTACGCAGCAAGCCCGCTCCTTCGCAAGATGGTCCGCGCAAAGAAGCTCGGCTGCAAGACCGGTATCGGCTTCTATGATTACAGCAATGGCCAGAAGGTTCCTACCGACAGAAAGTAATTCCGGGAAGGTTATTTCTTCCCCTCCTTTCCACAGCGGGCGCTCTTCTGTCTGCTGCGGAAAGGCAGGGATTGAAACATATTAATGTGTAAAAGGAGAGTACAACATGGACTTTCAGTTAAGCAAAGAACATGAAATGGCAAGATCCCTTTTTAAGGATTTTGCTGAGAAGGAAGTAAAGCCCCTTGCAATCGAGGTAGATGATACCCACGAGTTCCCTCGCGAGACCGTTTCCAAGATGCAGAAGCTTGGCTTCATGGGCATCCCGATTCCGAAGGAGTACGGCGGACAGGGCTGCGATCCTCTGACCTACGTGATGTGCGTTGAGGAGCTCGCAAAGGTCTGCGGCACGACTTCCGTTATCGTTTCTGCACACACCTCTTTGTGCTGCGATCCGATCATGACCTTCGGTACGGAAGCACAGAAGCAGAAATATCTGGTTCCCCTTGCACAGGGCAAGCTCCTTGGCGCATTCGGTCTGACTGAGCCCGGCGCCGGCACAGACGCACAGGGCGTTCAGACAAAGGCTGTTCTGTCTGAGGACGGCAAGGAATGGATCCTGAATGGCTCCAAGTGCTTCATCACCAACGGTAAGGAAGCAGATATCTATATTATCATCGCCTACACTGACATCGTTGAGGACAAGAGAGGCAGAAAGCAGAAGAAGTTCTCTGCCTTCATTGTCGAGAAGAACACTCCCGGATTCACCTTCGGCACGAAGGAGAACAAGATGGGTATCCACGGCTCCTCCACGTACGAGCTGATTTTCCAGGATATGCATATTCCGGCAGAGAACCTTCTCGGTGCAAGAGGAAAGGGCTTCCCGATCGCCATGCACACACTGGACGGCGGCCGTATCGGTATCGCTGCACAGGCACTTGGCCTTGCAGAGGGTGCTCTTGACCGCACCATTGCTTATGTCAAGGAGAGAAAGCAGTTCGGCAGATCCATCGCACAGTTCCAGAATACGCAGTTCCAGCTTGCCAACATGGCAACGCAGGTCGAGGCTGCCAAGCTTCTGGTATATCAGGCTGCTGATGCCAAGAAGAAGAAAGACCGCTATTCCGTCGAGGCTGCCAAGGCAAAGCTCTTCGCAGCAGAGACTGCAATGAAGGTTACGACCGAGTGCGTGCAGCTCTTCGGCGGCTACGGCTACATCAAGGAATACGAAGTAGAGCGTATGATGCGTGATGCGAAGATCACTGAGATCTACGAAGGAACATCTGAGGTTCAGCGCATGGTTATTTCCGGAGATCTTCTGAAGTAATTCGATTCTGACTATAAGGAGAAAACATATGAAAGTAGTAGTTTGCGTAAAGCAGGTTCCCGATACAAAGGGTGGCGTTAAGTTCAAACCCGATGGAACGCTGGACAGAGCTGCTATGCTTGCCATCATGAACCCGGATGACAAGGCAGGTCTGGAGGCAGCGCTTCGTTTAAAGGATCAGTATGGCGCGGAGGTTACTGTTCTGACCATGGGCCTTCCGAAGGCAGACGCAGTTCTGCGCGAGGCATTTGCAATGGGCGCTGACAAGGGTATTCTGGTTACTGACCGTGTTCTTGGCGGTGCAGATACATGGGCTACTTCCCAGACCATCGCAGGCGCACTCAGAAACCTGGATTATGATCTGATCATCACCGGCCGTCAGGCAATCGATGGTGATACCGCTCAGGTTGGCCCTCAGATTTCCGAGCACCTTCACCTGCCGCTGATTTCCTATGCAGAGGAGCTTTCTGTTGATGAGAAGGAAGGCACGGTAACCGTAAAGCGTCAGTATGATGACGGATATCATATCGTAAAGGCGAAGATGCCTTGCCTTGTTACCTGCCTCGCTGAGCTGAACGAGCCTCGTTACATGACTCCCGGCGGAATCTTTGACGCATTCCAGAAGGAAGTTACCGTATGGGGAAGAAAAGATCTGAAGGATGTGGAAGATTCCAACATCGGTAAGGCTGGCTCCCCGACTGTTATCGCCAAGGCTTCTGACAAGGTTGCCAAGGGCAAGGGCGTGAAGGTTGTTCCGGATTCACCCGAAGAGGCAGCTGACTACATCGTAAACGTACTGAACGAGAAGCACGTGATCTAACAGGAGGAAGAAACAATGGCATTAGAGGATTACAAAGGAGTATTTATCTTTGCTCAGCAGGTTGATAACAAGATCAGCCCCATTGCTTTGGAGCTTCTGGGCAAAGCCAATGATCTGGCAAAGGATCTGGACGACAAGACTGTTACCGCTGTCCTGATCGGATCCGGAGTAAAGGATCTTGCAGACGAGCTGGCAGCATACGGCGCAGACCGCGTCATCGTTGTAGATGATCCGGAGCTGAAGGATTACCGCACGGAGCCTTACGCACATGCACTGGCATCGGTTGTGAAGGAATTCAAGCCGGAAATCCTTCTGGTTGGCGCTACGGCAATCGGCCGTGATCTTGGCCCCCGCGTATCTGCAAGAGTTCACACCGGACTTACGGCAGACTGCACACAGCTGGAGATCGGTGACTTCCCGCTGATCGCTGTTCCCGGACAGGAGCAGAAGCATAAGCAACTCCTGATGACCCGTCCTGCATTCGGCGGCAACACCATCGCTACCATTGCGTGCCCGGATTACCGTCCGCAGATGGCCACCGTTCGCCCTGGCGTTATGCAGAAGCTGACTCCCGATACCAGCCGTAAGGCAGAGGTTGTGGAGTACAACCCTGGATTCGTTCCGGACAGCTGCTACACGGAAATTGTCAAGATCGTGAAGGAAGTTTCTTCCGTTGCTGATATTCAGGCAGCAAAGATTCTGGTTTCCGGTGGCCGCGGAGTCGGCAGCGCTGAGAATTTCAAGCTGCTCGATGATCTTGCAGAGGTTCTTCACGGAACGGTATCCTGCTCCCGTGCAGTTGTAGATGCTGGCTGGAAGCCGAAGGATCTGCAGGTCGGCCAGACCGGTAAGACTGTTCGTCCTCATGTATACTTTGCAATCGGCATCTCTGGTGCAATTCAGCACGTCGCAGGTATGGAAGAGTCTGATATCATCATTGCGATCAACAAGGATGAGAATGCTCCGATCTTCGATGTTGCAGACTACGGCATTGTCGGCGATCTGAACAAGGTTGTTCCGATTCTGACGGAGAAGCTGAAGGCTGCCATTGCTGCAAAGGCAGGCGCATAATTTCAGAAAAGCTGTTCCGGCAGGTCCGTGATCTGCGGAGTGACCGGAAGAGAAGAACAGACAAAGAGGCGGGCCGCGCATGCGGCCCGCTTTTTGTATCTCGCCGGCAGGTGGCTTATAATACATCAGAGTGAAATCGCCTTCGCGAATTTCGCCTCAGCGGGGTATAAGTTTGGAAGCGACATCGATATGTCGCGTCCAAACAGCAGCATCGGTGCTGGCGCACCGGCTGCCGCATTCGGCGGAATCGCTTTCGCGAATTTCGCCTCAGCGGGGTAGAAGGATAAGTGCCGCAGGACAGTAAGCGGCAGGAAAGGGTGGAATGTGAAACGACTGCTGACGGTGCAGGACATTTCCTGCGTTGGAAAATGCTCTCTGACGGTGGCGCTGCCGATTGTCTCTGTGATGGGGGTGGAGACCTGCCCGCTGCCGACGGCGCTTCTGTCCGGTCACACGGCATTTTCCCACTTTTCCTTCCGGGATCTCACGGATGAAATTCCGAAAATCGAGGACGCGTGGGGGAAGGAGAACATATCCTTTGATACGATAGAAAGCGGATATCTTGGCTCCATTCGTCAGATTGAACTGGTACGTGAGCTCGGAAAAAAGTTCAGGAAAAGTGCGAGCTGCCTTCAGATCGTGGATCCTGCAATGGCGGACGGCGGCAAGCTGTACACCGGCTTCTCACAGGAATTTGTGGCAGCGATGCGAGAGCTGTGTAGGGATGCGGATGTCATTGTCCCGAATCTGACGGAGGCGTGTCTTCTGACGGGGAGGGTTTACCGGGAAGATGCGGATCCTGATTTCTGGAAAGAAGTACTGGCGGACCTTGCCGGACTCGGCTGCCGGGATGTGATTGTGACCGGCTTCCGAAAGGCGGATGGAATCGGTGTGATGTCTCTCCATCAGGAGAACGGGAAGACGACCTGCGGAACCTATCTGAATGAGCGGCTTCCGGAGAGTTTTCACGGGACAGGAGATATTTTTGCAAGTGTTCTGTCCGGCGCGCTGACACGCGGATGGCCGCTGCAGGAGGCTCAGAAGCTTGCGGTGGATTTCACACTGGAGTGCATCCGAAGGACCATGGAGGACCCGCAGAGGCGCTTCTACGGTGTGAATTTCGAGCAGGCTCTTCCGATGCTGCTCGGGAGGATGAATAAGGCAGAGCAAGAAAAGGGACAAGCCTGATCCGGAAGAAACGGACCGCGGATGCTTTTAAAACGCCGGCCGGTATAAAAAGGGCGTGAATGACGAAAAGAAAGAGTGACACAATGGCGAAAAAGGAAAAGGAAGTAAAGACAAATGCAATGCGCATTCTGGACCGGCTGAAGATCAGCTATACGCATCAGTCCTACGAGGCAGGAGATTTCGTGGACGGAGTGCAGACGGCGGACAAGCTGGGACTTCCACATGAGCTGGTGTATAAGACACTGGTGACGGTTGGAAATGACAGGGAGCATTATGTGTTCGTGATTCCGATTGAAAAGGAGCTGGATCTGAAGAAGTGTGCAAGAGCTGTCGGAGCGAAGTCCGTGGAAATGATCCATGTGAAGGACCTTTTTCATCTGACGGGTTACATGCGGGGCGGCTGCACCTCCATCGGTATGAAGAAGCAGTTTGTGACAAGGGTGGATGCTTCTGCAAAGAGCCTGGAGAAAATGTATGTCAGCGGCGGGAAGATCGGCTGCCAGATCTGCCTTGCGCCGCAGGATCTTCTGAAAGCGGACGGCGGAGAATTTGCGGATCTGTGCATGTAAATTGATTTGTTTCGGCATGGAAGAAGACGGTCTGGATTTCACCGGGGCATACGACATGCTCACATGGGTCATTTCGGAACTATATAAAAGACATTTGTATCTTCTGGACAGCGACAAGATAGATAACACCGATAAGGACATTGCTAAACAGTTAGTGCGGGGGAATGCTTCCTTGAAGGATACGAAAGGAAGCTTGATACTTGAAACGCTGATGGCTGGCGGCTGCATCGTGCAGCGTGCGGATGAAAACCTGACCTATGATTATCTGCATTCCTCGGAGGATAATCTCTGGAGCATGTTGTACCTGACGGGGTACTTGACGAAGGCTCGTGAAGATGATTATGAGGATGAACTGCCGGATGGCACGGACCGCCTCGAATTTATCTATAGAAAGTCTTATAATAGGGAAAGCAGACAGACTGCATCATTAGCATGGAGGGTAAAACAATGGCACTTAGAAAAGTAGTAATCGCCGGTGCATGCAGAACGGCCATCGGCAAATTTGGCGGTACCCTGAAGGATATTCCGGCAGCGGATCTTGGCACAGTCGTGATCAAGGAAGCGCTTCGCCGTTCCGGTGTGAAGCCGGAGCAGGTGGATGAGGTTTACATGGGCAACGTCATCCAGGCAGGAAATGGGCAGAACCCGGCAAGACAGGCTGCTGTCAATGCAGGCATTCCGGTAGAGGTACCCGCTACGACCATCAACGTACTGTGCGGCTCAGGCCTTCACTGTGTGAACCTGGCTGCGAAGCTGATCGCGATGGGGGACAAGGACATCATCGTTGCCGGCGGTATGGAGAACATGAACGCGGCTCCTTATCTTCTGACCAAAGCAAGATTCGGCTACAGAATGAATTCCGGCGAGATTGTGGACTCCATGATCCGCGATGCACTGACGGACGCTTTCGGCGGCTACCACATGGGAATCACAGCAGAGAATATTGCAGAGCAGTGGGGCCTGACTCGCGAGCAGCTCGATGAGTTCTCCGTAAACTCCCAGAACAAGGCAGAGAAGGCTATTGAGTCCGGCAGATTCAAGGATGAGATCGTTCCGGTTGAGATCAAGACGAAGAAGGGAACCATTGTCTTCGATACCGATGAAGGAAACCGCCCCGGAACAACAATGGAGGCTCTTGCGAAGCTGAAGCCTGCATTCAAGAAGGACGGCATCGTTACCGCCGGAAATTCTTCAGGAATCAATGACGGCGCAGCTGCAATGATCGTTATGAGCGAGGAGAAGGCGAAGGAGCTTGGTGTAACGCCGATGGCAACCTGGATCGGCGGTGAGCTGGCAGGCGTAGACCCCTCTATCATGGGCGTAGGACCGATTTACGCAACCCGCAAGGTAATGGAGAAGACCGGCTACAAGATCGAAGATTTCGACCTTTACGAGGCAAATGAGGCCTTTGCAGCACAGTCTCTGGCTGTTGCACATGACCTTGGCTTCGATCCGGAGAAGCTTAACGTCAACGGCGGCGGCATCGCACTCGGTCATCCGGTAGGATGCTCCGGCGCAAGAATCCTTGTCACCCTTCTGTACGAGATGCAGAAGAGAGAGGCACATAAGGGACTTGCTACTCTGTGCGTAGGCGGCGGCATGGGCTGTGCGGCCATCGTGGAGAGATAACCAATCGCAGTTGTTTTTACGGCAGCGGGGAGGAAACTCCCCGTTTTTTTTGTAATCTGCAGCAGCGGCAGGCTTCGTAAGAAGATTCGGGATGTTCGGAACGGAGGTGAAACAGCTGCCAATTTTATGCAGGAACACAAAAAAACCTGCACAGATTTCTGTGCAGGTTTCTCTCTGTATGTGACAAGATTCGAACTCGCGACCTTCTGGTCCGTAGCCAGACGCTCTATCCAGCTGAGCTACACATACATTTTATGTCTCGACATCACTGCCGCAACAACAAAATACACTATACCGGAGCAATGGATTTTTGTCAAGAGAAAATTAAAAACAGACAATAACATTAAAAACGGACAATAAAAGGAGGATCCCGCAATGCGGGATCCTCCGGCAATCATCAGGCAGAAGAAGGTTGTAATCAGCCCATTACAACCTGTACGTCGTATTCGGCCTTGTCCTTGGAGAACGGAATGATATTGCCCTCTACCGGCTTGCCATCTACGAGCATCTGCTTCACACCCTTCTCCACGTGATCCGGGTTGGATACGTGGATGTGATAGGTAACGCCGCGGAACTTGCGGGTCAGGTCGTAGTCGCCGAAATCCTTCGGAACGCAGGGATCAATGGACAGACCCTTGTGCGTCGGCATCACGCCCAGAATGTACTGGGAGATGTTCGCGAAGGTCCATGCTGCCGTTCCTGTCAGCCAGCTGTTTTTGCCTTCACCGAAGTACTTCGCCTCCTTGCCGGCTACCATCTGGCAGTAGACATAAGGCTCGGTACGGTGAATCTCGGAGATATCTTCCGTATATGCAGGGCAGGTCTTGCGATAAATGTCAAAAGCGCGGTCGCCGTGTCCGCAGACGGTCTCTGCAATGGAAACCCACGGGTTGTTGTGGCAGAAGATACCGCCGTTCTCCTTGTATCCCGGCGGGTAGGAGCTGATCTCACCGAGTTCAACGTGATAGCGCTTGTAGGCAGGATACAGGATGCAGATGCCGTACTTGGTATCCAGCAGCTTCTCTACAGATTCCAGAGCCTTGTCTGCAAGTCCCTCCTTGACACCGCATCCTGCCAGTACGCAGAAGCCCTGCGGCTCAATGAAGATCTGACCGTCCTCGCACTCATGGGAGCCGACCTTGTTGCCGTTTGCATCGTAGGCGCGGACGAACCATTCGCCGTCCCAGCCTGCCGTTGTCACCGCCTTATAGACACGATCTACGGCGGCACGTGCACGAGCTGCCTCTTCCTTGTCGCCGCGAAGCTCTGCAATCTGTGCGTATTCCTCACCGTACTTGACGAACATGCCGCCGATGAAGACGGATTCTGCAACCGGCCCCTCGGACGGTCCAAAGGTCTGGAAGGATTCGCCGGGGTGTTCGGAGAAGCAGTTCAGGTTCAGGCAGTCATTCCAGTCGGCACGGCCGATCAGGGGAAGATCATGCGGGCCGAGGTGGCTGATCGTGAAGTCGAGAGAGCGCTTTAAATGCTCCATCAGTGTCGTGGCAACGGACATATCGTTGTCGTAAGGCACGATTTCATCCAGGATGGTATAATCGCCGGTCTCACGGGTGTAGGCACTGACTGCAGCAATCAGCCACAGCGGATCATCATTGAAGCCGGAGCCAATGCCTGCGTTGCCCTTCTTGGTGAGTGGCTGATACTGATGGTAAGCGGATCCGTTCTGGAACTGCGTGGAGGCAATGTCGATGATTCTCTCTCTTGCACGTTCCGGAATCAGATGAACGAAGCCGAACAGATCCTGGCAGGAATCGCGGAAGCCCATGCCGCGGCCGATGCCGGATTCATAATAGGAAGCGGAACGGCTCATGTTGAACGTGACCATGCACTGGTACTGATTCCAGATATTGACCATGCGATTGACTTTATCATTTGCCGTGTGAACGGTATAATGGGTCAGCAGGTCCTTCCAGTATTCCTTCAGTTCGTTGAAGGCACGGTCTACATCTGCGTCGGTTTTGTAGCGGTTCAGAAGTGCCCATGCGCGGGTCTTGTTGATGATCTCGTCCCGTGCGGTCGTTCCTTCTGCCCACTTCTCGTTCTCTGGATTCTCGATGTATGCGAGAACAAAGACGAAGGATCTGGTTTCACCGGGAGCCAGCGTCAGGTTCAGCTGATGGGAAGCGATGGGAGACCATCCGCTTGCAACGGAATTGTGACATTTTCCCTCGAGAACCGCCTGCGGCTTGTCGGGGCCGTTGTAGAAGCCCATGAACTCGCTGCGGATGGTATCAAAGCCGTCCACTTTGGCATTGACGGAATACACGGCGTAGTGATTTCTGCGCTCACGGTATTCGGTCTTGTGGAAAATTGTGGAATCCACAATCTCCACTTCACCGGTGGAGAGGTTGCGCTGGAAGTTCTCGCAGTCATCGGAAGCGTTCCAGAGGCACCATTCTACATAGGAAAAGAGCTGGATGTTCTTCGCCTCTTCGGTGGTATTGGTGAGCTTGATCTGCTCAATCTCGCAGGTGTCGTTCAAAGGAACGAAGCACAGGAGATCGGAAGCAATTCCGTTTTTGGAAGCAGTGAAGCGGGAGTAACCAAGGCCATGACGGCATTCGTAGGAATCCAGCTCCGTTTTCGTCGGCTGCCAGGCAGGGTTCCAGATTTCTTCCCCTTCCTTAATGTAGAAGTATTTGCCGTTGCTGTCATAGGGAACGTTGTTGTAGCGATAACGGGTCAGGCGTAAAAGCTTGGCATCCTTATAGAAAGAATAACCGCCGTCTGTGTTGGAAATCAGACTGAAGAAATCCTTGTTTCCCAGATAGTTGATCCAGGGAAGCGGTGTTTTCGGCGTTGTGATGACATATTCCATGGCATCATCATCGAAGTGACCGAATTTCATAATACCTCCTTTTGTGTAACCCCAATAAACTGAACTAGAAAACGTTTAAGTAACAAAACACAATTTTCTGGCTCCATTATACGCAACGGGCTGGTAAAAATGCAAGACACATAGCAAAAACACAAGAGTAATTCTACATTTTCACTATTTTATGACAAGCTGTTTCTTGAAAAACAGAACACAATGTACTATCCTTATAACGAAAACGATTAAGCCACGTGAAAAGGTGTGCCGTTTTTGGAGAGGGAGCAAAGGGAAAAGGAGAAGGGGGTAAGGAATGGTATCGTTGAAGGATATTTCGGCGGCCTGCGGCGTGTCGATTGCAACCGTCAGCAAGGCGCTCAATAATCACAATGATGTCAGTGATGAAACGAAGGAACGAATTCGCAAGACCGCAATGGATCTGGGATACATGCCCAATTCCGCAGCCAAGGCACTGAAGACTAACCGGACCTACAATCTCGGGATCCTTTTTGTGGACGAAGCACAGAGCGGTCTGATGCATGACTATTATGCGGCACTTCTGGACAGCTTCAAACGGCATGCAGAAGCGATGGGGTATGATTTGACCTTTATCAACTGCAACACGACGCGAAGCAACCGGATGTCCTACCTGGCACATGCGAGATACCGCGGATTTGACGGCGTGTGCATCGCCTGCGTGGATTTCTATGATCCGGATG
Organism: uncultured Lachnospiraceae bacterium; assembly: GCA_937877165.1. Taxonomy (GTDB): domain Bacteria; phylum Bacillota; class Clostridia; order Lachnospirales; family Lachnospiraceae; genus CAG-791. The sequence continues at coordinate 29,919 of CALEFO010000187.1, forward strand.
TGGTGGAGCTGGTGCGCAGCAACATTCCGATCGTAACCATTGACCATGTTTTTGACAACCGCATGGTCATCCAGTCGGACAACGTTGCGGGAATCCGCGACCTGGTCCGCTATATTTATCAGAGAGGCCACCGCAAGATCGCGTACATCCACGGCCTGGATTCTGCGGTTACGCAGGCCCGCCTGGCGAGCTTTTATAAGACGGCTTATGATCTGGGGCTTACGATTCCGGATGAATATATTCAGGAGGCGCCTTACCGCAATACGGATGTGGCCTATGAGAAGACAAGAGATCTGCTGCATCTGAAGGATGCCCCGACCTGCATTCTGTATCCAGATGATTTTGCGGCATTCGGTGGAATGAATGCCATTCGCGCGGAAGGTCTTTCCATTCCGGGAGACATTTCCATCGCGGGCTACGACGGCATCCGGCTTGGCAGACATCTGGAGCCGAAGCTTACGACCATCCGACAGGATACGGAGGCCATTGGTGCACAGGCGGCAGAGAAGCTGATCGCATTGATTGAACGTCCCAAGACGACGCTTGTGGAGAGAGTCATGATCGAGGGCACCCTGTTCGAAGGGGAGACGGTCGGAGAGATTCGGCAGCAGTAGAAAATAATTTTAAAAAATACAGCAGAAAATAATTTTAAAAAGTGCTTGACTGCTCATAGGGGGTACTATATAATAGCACTTGCGTCACAGGGAATGAGAAAACTTAATGACGCGGCACACAACTGAAGCAGTTAAGCTATTTGCGGGTGTAGTTCAGTGGTAGAACACCAGCCTTCCAAGCTGGATATGTGGGTTCGATTCCCATCACCCGCTTTTATGTGTCCGTAGCTCAGCTGGATAGAGCATCGGCCTTCTAAGCCGAGGGTCTGGGGTTCGAATCCCCACGGGCACATTGATTACAGAAACGTAATCATCACCAGTATGGTGGGTATGGCGTAGTTGGCTAACGCGCCAGATTGTGGTTCTGGAGACCGAGGGTTCGAGTCCCTCTACCCACCCGTTTATCGGCAGCAGCGCGTTTTTAGCGTGTATCATTTATCCCGAAGGGCGGGATACTCATTGGGCTATCGCCAAGGGGTAAGGCACAGCACTTTGACTGCTGCATTCGCCAGTTCGAATCTGGCTAGCCCAGTTCGGGCGATTAGCTCAGGTGGTAGAGCACTTGACTTTTAATCAAGTTGTCGCGGGTTCGAGTCCCGCATCGCTCAGTGCAGAGATCAGACGCTGTGAGTCAACGTGAGTTGATTCGACAGCGTTTTGTTTTTATTGATACGAGCGGTCATGATGAAATTGGCAGACATGCAGGATTTAGGTTCCTGTGCCGCAAGGCGTGTGGGTTCGACCCCCATTGACCGCAGAAAAATCCCTGCTTTCATGCTTCTTTTCAAGAAGTATGGAAGCAGGGATTTTTGCAGAAGGGACCGTAGGAACCTTCGGAAGACAATCCTGACCGGAAGCTATTTCAGATAGCGGATTTCCACGGTCAGTTCATCCTTATCATTGATGGTCAGAATGATGTAAGAGGGCTGATAGCCGCTCTGGCGGGGATAGGCAAGGCTTCCGGGATTGAGAATCAGAAGACCGTCTGCTTCCCTCTCGATGACCGGGCGGTGTGTGTGCCCGAAAATGGCAATCTGGCAATGACGGCTTCGAGCTTCCTCCTGCAGCATCTGGGTGGAGCGGCTCACCTGATACAGGTGTCCGTGCGTGAGGAAGACCCTGTGGTGCCCGATCGGAAAGACCAGGGATCTCGGGGCCAGGGAGGAATAGTCGTTGTTGCCGGAAACATACAGAAGGGGCATGCCCGCAATCTGTTCAAAATAATCCTCTGACCCCTCTGCGTCACCGGCGTGGATGATCATGTCAACGGGGGCTTCCTGCTCCATCACGCGAAGAAAACGGTCATCGCGGCGGTGCGTATCACTGATAATCAAAACCTTCATCATACCTTCGATCAAAAATCCTCCCGGAAAAGTCAGTCACTTTCCCCTTCCTGCATACTGCAAAGACGCGTCATCATCGCACGAAATGCCTTGCCGCGGTGCGAAACTGCGTTTTTCTCTTCATCGGTCAGTTCGGCACTGGTCTTGCCATATTCCGGAAGATAGAAGAACGGGTCATAGCCAAACCCGTGCTCGCCGCGGATGTCTGTGGCGATTTCTCCCTCCATGGTGCCGGTCACGACAGTCTCCGAGGTTACGGATGCTGCGTTGCCAAGACCGGACGGAAGGACGGCGGCGCAGGCACAGACAAAGCGGGCGCTGCGTTCTGAGCCGGTTTTGCCCTTCAGCTCATTCAGAATGTGAGTCATTTTTTCCACGTAGGAGGTATCCCGCCCGAGATAGCGGGCGGAATAGATGCCGGGAGCTCCGCCGAGGGCGTCCACGACAAGGCCGGAGTCATCTGAGAGTACGGCGACGGGAGTGGAGAGGTCCGAAAGATAACGGGAAGGGTCTGCGCAGAGAAGCTCTGCAACGGCTCTTGCCTTGATGAGCGCGTTCTCTTCGAAGGTGGTGCCGTTCTCTTCCGGGTCGGACGAAATGCCGAGCTCCTTCATGCTGTAGACAAGGACATCCGGATCTCCCAGAATCTCGCGGATCTCGCGGACCTTGTCCTGATTGCCGGTGGCAAAAATAATCTGCATTTTCATTTCACGTAACCTCACGAAATCCAAGATCAAACCTTTGCATTTCCTGTGCGGGCAGCACCCACCCTCGGCTTGGGACCGGGGAACATATAGAAATAGGTTTTGATCATTCCATTGTAGATCTTCCGGTTCTTCTGCGCCTTGAGTCCGAGCGCCTTCTCAGCGTCGGAGTAGGAGGTGATGACATACAAAGACCAGGCTGAAAGCGCCTTGAAGCGCTCACCGAGTGTTCGGTACAGAAGCAGAAGATCCTGGTCCTGTCCCTTCTCCAGCCGTTCACCATACGGAGGATTGGTGATGATAAAACCGTAGGAGCGTGGGTGGGAGAGCTCGGAGACCGGACGCACCTGGAAATGGATGAGACCGTCCACCCCGGCCAGCCTGGCGTTCTCACGGGCGGCATAGATGGCGTCGCGGTCAATATCGTATCCCTGCAGATCACAGGGAACGGAGAGGTCAATTTCGCCGCGCAGTTCCTCCCGGATTTCGGCCCACATGGAAGGCGGGATCAGATTGTCCCAGGCTTCTGCGGTGAAGCTGCGGGTAAGGCCGGGAGCGATATGGGCACTGATCATGGCAGCTTCAATCAGGAAGGTGCCGGAGCCGCAGAAGGGATCCACCAGCATTCTTCCGGGACGCCAGGGTGTGAGTGCAATGAGCCCGGCCGCGAGGTTCTCCGCGATCGGCGCCTGCACCTTGTATTTGCGGTAGCCGCGCTTGTGCAGGGATTCACCGGTCGTATCAATGGCGACGGTGACCTCGTCCTTTTTCAGAAAGACGCGGACCGGGTAGGAAGCGCCGGTTTCCGGGAAGACGGTGAGACCGTAATGCTCGGACATGCGGGAAACCATGGCTTTTTTCATTACGGACTGAATGTCGGAGGGAGAGAAAAGCCTTGATTTCACGCTGGAGGCCTTGGTGACCCAGAATTTTGCCTCTCTTGGAAGAAAGTCTTCCCAGGGGAGCGCACGGGTGCCTTGGAACAGCTCTTCAAATGTCTCCGCATGAAAGGCTCCAACCTTCAAAAGAACGCGCTCTGCCACGCGCAGGGAGAGATTGGCGCGGACAAGGGCCTCCGTGTCGCCTTCAAAGGTTACGCGGCCGTCATCCACCTCGGTGATCTCATAGCCGAGGTCATAAATTTCGTTTTTTACTACGCTCTCCAGACCAAAATGGCAGGGAGCAATCAATTCATAAGTCTGCATCATATTTTCCTGAAAATATAATTAATATCCTCCCTATTATAAAAAGCCTTCGGATAAAAGACAATTGCGGAAAGCGTGAAGGCATCGAAACTGCGAAGGAAAGGCAGGAGGGAAAACCAAAAGAAAAGAAGGACAAGGAAGAAAAAGCAGGAGACCATCCATTATGGAAAGTCTCCTGCAGATGAAACAATATTGCTGTGCTGCATTCCGGCATCCGGCTCTGCAGCATCCGATCAGTGGAAAACGTCCGCTTCGTCAGCTGGATCAGACGTTGCCCTGAGCGAGCATAGCGTCAGCAACCTTCTCGAAGCCTGCGATGTTCGCGCCTGCAACGAAGTCGCCCTCGTGACCGTACTTCTTGGCAGCGGTAGAAACCTTGCTGTAGATACCTGCCATGATGCCCTTCAGCTTCTCATCGACCTCATCGAAGGTCCAGGACAGACGCTCGGAGTTCTGGCTCATTTCCAGTGCGGAAACAGCTACGCCGCCTGCGTTTGCAGCCTTTGCGGGCATATACAGGAAGCCGCTCTCAACGCGCGCCTTCTCGTAAGCATCAATAGCATCTGCATCAGAAGGCATGTTCGCGCCCTCGCATACGCACCAGCAGCCGTTGGCAATCAGAGTCTTGGCATCCTCGCCGTTGATCTCGTTCTGGGTTGCGCAAGGAAGTGCGATATCACACTTTACGCCCCAAGGCTTCTGGCCTTCGAAGTACTGAGCAGTCGGAACCTTCTCAACGTATTCCTTGATTCTTCCGCGGTGACCCTGCTTGATGTCGAAGACAACATCGAGTTTGATTCCGTCGGGATCATAAACATATCCGTTGGAGTCAGAGCAGGTAACCGGCTTTGCGCCGAGCTGCTGTGCCTTCTGGATTGCGTACTGTGCAACGTTTCCGGAACCGGAGACGACAACAGTCTTGCCTTCCAGAGACTTTCCTGTGCCCTTGACAACCTCATTGGTAATGTATACCAGGCCATAGCCGGTAGCTTCCGGTCTTGCAAGAGATCCGCCGAAGCTCAGGCCCTTTCCGGTCAGAACGCCCTCATACAGGTTGGTGATTCTCTTGTACTGACCGTACAGATAGCCGATTTCACGTCCGCCGACACCGATATCACCGGCAGGAACATCCTCGTCTGCTCCGATGTACTTGAAGAGCTCAGTCATGAAGCTCTGGCAGAAACGCATTACCTCTGCGTCCGACTTGCCCTTGGGATCGAAATCGGAACCGCCCTTGCCGCCGCCGATCGGAAGACCGGTCAGAGAGTTCTTGAAGATCTGCTCGAAGCCCAGGAACTTCAGAATGGACTGGTTTACAGAAGGATGGAAACGGAGACCTCCCTTGTACGGTCCGATTGCGGAATTGAACTGTACGCGGTAGCCAAGGTTAACCTGCTGCTTGCCCTGATCATCCACCCACGGTACACGGAATGTGATGATGCGCTCGGGCTCAACAAGACGCTCCAGCAGAGAATTCTTGCGATAAAGGTCCTCATTTGCCTCTACGATCGGGGTAATGGTCTCGAGGATTCTCTTTGCTGCCTCAAGAAATTCAGGCTCGTATGCGTGCTTCTCTTCAAGCTTTGCATACACTTCTTCAACATATGACATAGTTCCTTCCTCCTATTTCATCCGTTTAAAGAATAAATGAACGGTATTTCGTGCTTTGATCAGATACAAAATGTATAACTGTATACAAAAGCACCTCTTGCATTATATGTTTTGAATGGCCATGCGACAAGTATTTTTCGGTATTTTCTGGTGAAAAAGATATGCAGCAGAAGAAATAATTTAAATAAGATATTATAAAGAAAATATAATTCAGAATTAATATGAATGTATTGAAAAAATCGTGCAGCCAGGAGGACAGACAGCTCCCTGTTACAGAAAATCCCCGGGCGGCGGCAAACCGTCCGGGGATGGAATCTGAAGCAAAAAGTGAAATAAAAAGGATTGAAAAATTATAGCAGCTGAATGCCGTGTGCCGCGCATTCCTTTGCAGTTTCCTCCGGCCAGAGGGAGCACTGCACCTCACCGATGTGAGCCTTGCGCAGGAAGAACATGCAGATGCGGGACTGGCCGATGCCGCCGCCGATCGTATAAGGAAGTTCTCCGTTCAGGACGGCCTTCTGGAACGGCAGGGAAGCACGCTCCTCACAGCCGGCCTTCTTCAGCTGCTCGGCAAGAGACTTCTCATCTACGCGGATTCCCATGGAGGACAGCTCCAGAGCAATGTCCAGAAGAGGGTAGTATACCAGAATATCGGCGTTGAGCGCCCAGTCATCGTAGTCCGGTGCACGGCCATCGTGCGGCTTGCCATTCTCGAGCTTATCACCGATCTGAAGGATGCAGACCGCACCCTTTGCCTGCGTGATGTAGTACTCGCGCTCCTTCGGCGTGTTGTCCGGGAACATCTCCTCGAGCTCTCTTGTCGTGACGAAGAAGATATCATCCGGCAGGATCTCCGTGATGTAGTCATAGCGGATGGACATGTATTTCTCGGTCTTGCGCAGAACATGGTAAACAGAGCGGACCACGGCCTTCAGTGTTTCCATGGTGCGGTCTTCCTTGCGGATAATTTTCTCCCAATCCCACTGATCGACATAAATGGAGTGAATGTTGTCGGTGATTTCATCCCGGCGGATCGCACTCATGTCGGTATAGAGGCCCTCGCCGACCGAAAAGCCGTATTTCTTCAGAGCAAAGCGCTTCCATTTCGCAAGGGACTGGACGACCTCAGCCTCGCGTCCGTTCTGCTCCAGAATATCAAAGGAAACCGGGCGTTCCACACCGTTGAGGTTATCGTTCAGACCGGAAGTCGGATCCACAAACAGCGGTGCGGATACGCGCAGAAGATTCAGGCGCTCGGCGAGAAGGTTCTGGAAAAAATCCTTCACAACCTTGATGGCAACCTGCGTTTCATGCAGGTTCAGGGCAGATTCATAACCCTTCGGAATGGTTAAATGATCCATAGAAGCCTCTTTTCTTGTGTTCTTACCTAATAATATGTGATTGCTTTCTCTGCAAGGCTCCCGAAAATTCTGACAGACAGAAGAAGGAAACGGTGCAGCGCTGCAGAAAAACCGCAGTCATGCCGGAAAGCCGTAATCAATTAAAACGCATTTAAGATGTCATTTCAAGTGGAGATCATGGCGGGGCCGGGGAAGTTCCCAAAGGGAACCGGCAGGCGGCGGACCCCAGACTGTGCAGGAGTTTTCAGCAGACAATACGTCATAAAAATCCGCCTTCTTCCGCCAGATTCGGATAAATTAATTGCGGATCTGCGAAAGAACGTGTGAATACGTCGAAAAATAGCCAATAAAATTTCTATAAAACATCGATTCCACCAATTTACATTTGAAAAAGTCTCGTTATAATAGGTCCCAGCATAGAGAGAGCAGGGGAAAAGCCTGCATATGTCACGGAAAACGTCGCAGAAAACCAGACAAAAAAGTGAACAGACTCCCTGTGAGGAAGGAGGAATCCAATGAGAACAACCAGATACATTTATTTAAACGCAAAAGATGTTCAGAGCTTTGTACATGCTGCGGAACACTGTGATTTTGATATTGATGTTGCCAATGACCGTTACGGACGCTATGTGGTGGATGCGAAATCGTTCCTTGGTGTGATGGGCCTGGATTTAAGAGGCCGTCTTGCCGTGTCCTACAATGGCTATGACGAAGAGTTTGAGCGGTATTTAAACAGCAAGCAGATGGCTGTCTGAGACAATCAGACGGCAGAAGGTCTGTGAGAGGGCGGCAGAAAGAAGATGAGGCATCTTCTTTCTGCCGCCTTTGGCGTTCTTGAAGTTGGGAATTGTCTTGTTAGTGCTTGAAGGAACCGGGCGGCGGGCTGCCATTGTTCGTGACGGAAAGAGCAGGGATCCATGCTCCGTATCCGCGGCCTGAGAGGAAAGAGAGCTTTCCTGGAGACGGTGTGGGGAAGCTGCGGGAAAGAGCACGGCGTGTGGTAAAATAGGAGGCATGAGTGCAATTGAAATTTCCGTGCGCGGCCTGGTGGAATTCCTCCTTCGCTGCGGCGATCTGGACAACCGAACAGGGGGAGGCGCGGAGGATGCGATGCTTGCGGGCTCCCGCATGCACCGCAAGCTCCAGGATGCGGCGGAAGGGGATTATCATCCTGAGATTCCGCTGGAGGGGATCTGGGAGTATCCGGCAGAGGACCTTTCCGTGCATGTGCAGGGCCGTGCCGATGGAATTTACCAGGGTACCAACCCAGGGGAAACCGAAAAGCTCTGGACGATTGATGAGATTAAAACCACATACCGGCAGCTCCGGAGCATCCGGAAGCCGGAGATGGTTCACCTGGCCCAGGCAAAGTGTTATGCCTGGTTTTATGCAAGCCAGAACCATCTGGAGAAGATCTGCGTGCGCATGACCTACTGCAATCTGGAGACAGAGGGAATCCGAAGATTTTATGAGACCGACACGCTGGAGGAGCTGGAGACGTGGTACCGGGAGCTGATGGAGCAGTATCATCCATGGGCGAGGTTTGCGGCAGATTGGAAGAGGACCAGAAACGAATCCATTCGGGCACTGGGGTTCCCGTTTCCGTACCGGAAGGGCCAGAAAGAGCTTGCGGCGAATGTCTACCGGACCATTGTACACGGAAGGAAGCTCTTTCTGGAGGCACCGACCGGGACCGGGAAAACCGTCACGACGCTTTTTCCTTCCATTAAGGCGATCGGCGAGGAGAAGGCGGACCGGATTTTCTACCTGACGGCGAAGACTGTGACCGGTGCGGCCGCGGAGAATGCGGTGACGCAGATGCGAAAAAAGGGACTTCGCATGAAAAGCGTTCTTCTGACGGCCCGGGAGAAGGTGTGCGTTCTGGAAAAGCCTGATTGCAATCCGGAGAGCTGCCAGCGGGCCAAGGGACATTTTGACCGGATCAATGAGGCTATTTATGCGCTGCTGACGAAAGAGGAGAGCTTTTCGCGGGAGAAGATCGCAGAGTACGCGGAACAATACCAGGTCTGCCCATTTGAAATGGCATTGGATATGAGTCTTTTTTCGGATGTAGTGATCGGGGATTACAACTATCTGTTCGACCCGCACGCGTATCTGCGGCGCTTTTTTGCGGCGGGTGGTTCCGGGAAGGGGCAGTTTCTTTTCCTGATTGATGAGGCCCACAACCTGGTGGACCGCGGACGGGAAATGTACAGTGCCGACCTTGTCAGGGAAGAGGTCAAAAGGATGCGCCGTAAGGTGAAGGATCTCTGGCCGAAGCTCTACACGAAGATCGGGAGAATCAGCCGGGAACTGCTGGCGATTGGAAGAGAAACTTCCGGCTGTACGGTTCTGGACAATGTGGACCGCCTGGCAGGCCTCGTGACGGATGCCGATCTGGAGCTGAGCAGAATCCTCGGAGAGGAGCGCATTGCAGATCAGTCCGGGAGCGGAAGAAAGGATCCGGACCGGAACAAAAAGAAGGAGCTGCGCCCGGAGCTTTTGGATTTCTATTTCAAAATCGATCATTTTGCTTCCACTTACTCCGCAATGGATGATCACTATGTGTGCTATGCGCAGACACCGGGCGTGGCCGCCGGCGAAATCAGGGGAGCAGAAAACGTCCGCGTGCGGCTTTTCTGTGTGGACCCGGGGAGGCGCCTTCGGGAGTGCATGGAGAAGGGAAGGGCATCCATCCTTTTCTCCGCAACGATGCTGCCGATTACCTATTATAAAGCCCTGCTCGGCGGAACGGAGGAGGACTATGAGATTTACGCCCAGTCCGTGTTCGATCCGGAAAAAAGAGGGCTGTACCTGGTGAAGGACCTGACCAGCCGCTACCAGTACCGGACGCCGGATACCTTTGAGAGGCTTTCAGACTGCATCGCCGGTGTGATTTCACAGAGAAACGGCAACTACATGGCTTTTTTTCCATCCTACGCATTTCTGAATCAGGTGGCAGACCGATTCGAGCTTCGTTACGGACACAGCTGCACGGTGCTCCGCCAGAAAAGTGCCATGCAGGAAGAGGAGAGAGAGGCCTTCCTGCACCGGTTCGATGAGGTTTACGATGACAGGACGCTCCTCGGCTTCTGCGTGATGGGCGGGATTTTCAGCGAGGGCATTGACCTGAAAAACGATTCGCTGATTGGTGTTATGATTGTGGGAACCGGGATTCCGCAGGTGTGTGCGGAGAGGGAGCTATTGAAGAACTATTTCGATGAAAAGGGGCAGAACGGGTATGACTATGCGTACCGCTTTCCCGGAATGAACAAGGTACAGCAGGCGGCCGGGCGGGTGATTCGGACCAGTGAGGATGTCGGAATTGTCGTTCTGATTGATGATCGGTTTCTGACTCCGGCGTGCAGAAGGCTCTTCCCCGCGGAATGGTCGAACGCGCAGATCACGGACAGCCGGGAGGTCGGGAGGCTCGCGGAGAAGTTCTGGAACGAGTGGCTGTGAAGCGGCCTGTCGGCAGTCCATCGGCATCCAAACACTGCCGGCATGCTGATAGGGGGCAAGGCCGCAGTGTGCGGTGCAAAGAGAAGACCGGACGGTTGAGAATATGACGTGAAATGTCAAACTATACAGAAAATAGAGAAATATTTTAAAACGGGAAAACGGAGGAAAAATCCTTGTAAATTGTGGATAACTATGTGGAAAACGTGGATTATTCGCATAATGAGAAATGAAACAACGGAGAAGAATGGCATAAATAGACAGAAAACAATGACCGCAGAAAGCTGTCGGTTCTGCAGAACAGATGAAGAAGACGCTGGCGGATGCGGGGAATGGAGAAAACAATGTGGGCTGAAGAGAGTGTGATCTATCAGATTTATCCGCTTGGAATGTGCGGGGCACCGTTTGAAAACGATGGGAAGCAGGAGCACCGGATCCTCCGGGTGCTGGACTGGATTCCGCACCTGAAAAGGCTCGGCGTGACGGCCGTCCTGTTCAATCCCCTTTTTGAGTCGGACACACACGGCTACAACACAAGAGATTATCGGAAGGTGGATGTGCGGCTTGGAACCAATGAGGATTTCAAAAGAGTCTGTGACGCCCTTCACGGGGCAGGAATCCGGATTTTTCTGGACGGTGTGTTCAATCACGCGGGAAGAGGCTTTGGACCGTTTCAGGATGTCCTTCAGAAGAAGAGGGAGAGCCCGTACAAGGACTGGTTCTATCTGAATTTTGACGGAAATGACAGCTACAATGACGGGCTCTGGTACGAGGGCTGGGAGGGCAATTACGACCTGGTGAAGCTCAACCTCGACAATGAAGCCGTGAAAAATTATCTCCTGGAAAGCGTCGGGATGTGGATCGATGAGTTCGGCATTGATGGACTGCGCCTGGACGTAGCGTATATGCTGAACCGGAATTTTCTCAAGGCCCTGCGCTGGTACGTGGACCAGAAAAAAACGGAATTTTACCTGATCGGCGAGATCCTCGGCGGCGACTATAAGCAGATCGTCAATCCGGAAATGTGCAACAGCGCGACGAACTACGAGTGCTGCAAGGGTCTGTGGTCAAGCTTCAACAGCATGAATCTGTTCGAGATCAACCACTCGCTGATGCGCCAGTTTGGTTCCGATCCGTGGTGCCTGTACCGCGGCATGCACCTTCTGAGCTTTGTGGACAATCACGATATCACGAGAGCTGCCTCCATCCTGAACAATCCTTCGCATCTGCCGCTCATCTATGCGTTGATGTTCGGAATGCCGGGAATTCCCTGCATTTATTATGGAAGCGAATGGGGCGTGAAGGGAAGAAAGGAAGACGGCGATCCGTGTCTTCGCCCTGCCCTGGAAAGGCCGGAGTGGAATGAGCTGACGGAGTGGATCGCGAAGCTTTCCGCCGCAAAGAAGGCGTCCGAGGCGCTTTGCTGCGGAGATTTCCGGAGCGTTCTTCTGACGAATCGGCAGTGTATTTTTGAGAGAAAAAGTGAAAATGAGCGGGTTCTGGTTGCTGTTAACGCGGACGCAGAGCCGTTCACGGCTCATTTCGACGCGGGGTGCGGGCAGGCACGGGATCTGATTACCGGACAGATGCATGATTTCGGAGGAGGAAGCGTTCTTCCGGCGTACAGCGCCGCCTTCTGGAAATGTGAGAGATAAGGGTTGACAGGATCCGGAGAGAGGAGTATTATCCCGACTAAACAGGTAGGAAATAGTGACAAATGACACAGGGATTCTGAGGAAGGGACCGAAGAGGATGCGAACCAGAGCGGACAGAAACTTCACAGCAATGATGCGAATGATGTGCTGCTCCATGGTCATGTGTATGCCCCATGGGGCTTGTTAGTGTGCATCTTCTCGCCTGATATTCTTTGACAGATCGGTCCGGACAGGTATAATGGGGCAGGTGCACATCGTGCATCTGCCTTTTGTGTGGGTTTATGGCCTGCTGTTTTTCAAAAGGACAGAACAGTCGGCGGCACTCTGTATGCAGAGAGAATGAGGTATAAACATGTCGATCATTGAAGTAAAGGATCTCTCCAAGACCTTCGTTACGAAGGATGCGAAGGTAGAGGCCCTGAAGAACATCAATTTCTCGGTGGAAGAGGGGGACATTTACGGAATCATCGGAATGTCCGGCGCCGGCAAGAGTACGCTGGTCCGGTGTCTGAACTATCTGGAGGTTCCGACGAAGGGAACGGTTACGGTAGAGGGAAAGGAGCTCGGAAAGCTTGCTCCGAAGCAGCTCCGCCAGCTGCGCGCCAGCATCAGCATGATTTTCCAGGGGTTCAATCTCCTGATGCAGAGGACCGTGATTGACAACATCTGTTTTCCTCTGACCATTCAGTCCAATAAGCTTTCGAAGCAGGAAATCCGCAAGAAAGCGGAGAAGCTTCTTGCCACCGTCGGACTTTCCGAGAAGGCAAACGCTTACCCGGCACAGCTCTCCGGCGGACAGAAGCAGCGCGTTGCGATTGCAAGAGCGCTCGCCAGCGATCCGAAGATTCTCCTGTGCGACGAGGCGACAAGCGCACTGGATCCGCAGACAACGCAGTCCATTCTGCAGCTTCTTCGCAAGATCAATGAGGAGACCGGAATCACCATTGTCATCATTACCCATCAGATGTCGGTGGTCCGTGAGATCTGCCATCACGTTGCAATCGTGGAGAACGGCGAGATCGTCGAGAACGGCCTGGTAGAGGATATTTTCACACATCCGAAGTCACGGGCAGCCAGACAGCTCATCATCGAGGGCAAGGATCCCGATGAATGGGAGAAGGAGCAGGAAGAGAAGAAGGCCCAGCAGCATTCGCACATGGTGTCCGAGCTGCATGAGAACAGAAGGGTCCGTATTGTTTTCACGAAGAATTCCTCCTATGAGCCGGTGATCGCCAATATGATTCTGGAGGTTGGGTCCCCGGTGAACATCCTGAGGGCAGATACGAAGGATGTAGGCGGAGTGGCAAGAGGTGAGATGATCCTCGGCCTTGCCAATGATCCGGAGACGGCAGCCCGTCAGATCGCATATCTGGAAGAAAGAGGTCTGGCGGTGGAAGAGCTGACAGGCGACAGAACAGGAGGCAGAGCAAGATGAGTGCACAGGAAATTCAGATGATTGCGGAGGGCGTCCGCGATACCCTCTATATGACCATTGTCTCGACCTTGTTCGGCTATGTTGTTGGCCTTCCGTGGGGAATTGTCCTTACGGTTACCGGGAAGGATGGCCTGCATCCGAACAACGTCATTTACCGGATTCTGGATGTGATCACGAACATCATGCGCTCCATTCCGTTCCTGATTCTTCTGATTCTGGTCCTTCCGCTGACCATGGTAATCGTTGGCAAAACCTATGGATCCACGGCAACGATTGTTCCGCTGGTGATTTCGGCGGCACCGCTGATCGCAAGAATGGTGGAGTCCTCTCTGAACGAGGTAGACAAGGGCGTGATTGAGGCGGCCCAGTCGATGGGAGCCAACAATCTGCAGATCGTCTGGAAGGTTCTGCTGGGAGAGGCGAGGGTTTCCCTGATTTCCGGAGCAACGATCACCATCGGAACAATCCTCGGGTATTCCGCAATGGCAGGAACCGTCGGAGGCGGCGGACTCGGCGATATCGCAATCCGCTACGGCTATTACCGCTGGCAGGCCAATATTCTGATCACGACGGTCATCCTCCTGATTGCACTGGTACAGATTTTCCAGT
>CALEFO010000188.1 GCA_937877165.1 uncultured Lachnospiraceae bacterium
CTATGAAAAGCTGGGAAATCCGGCGGAGCGCTTCTGCTGCATCTATCCGACGGCCCCGTTTCTGACGCCGGAGCGGCTGAGAGCTGCGATGGAGCTGTTGGACGAACATGAGTCGGTTCTTCCCGTCGTGGGCTTTTCCTACCCGCCGCAGCGCGGCTTTGTTGTCAGGAACGGATGTGTTGCCCGCTGGATGCCGCAGTATGCGACGGCAAGATCGCAGGACCTCGAGAAAATCTACCATGATGCCGGGCAGTTCTACGCGTGCCGGAGCGATGCGTTTTTCCGGGGAAGGACTACGGACGTGGAGGATATGGTGCCGCTTGTTCTGCCGGAGAGCGAGGTGCAGGACATCGATACCATGGAGGACTGGAAAATCGCAGAGGGGAAATACACTCGAACTTGCCTGATGGCAAGTTCTCCTGTTACGAGCAGGCGCTCATAGAGCGCCTTGCTCCGGCATCGGAGAAACCGCCTGCGCGGATTTCTCCTTGCTACACTCGAACTTGCCTGATGGCAAGTTCTATTTAGAAATTATTTAAAGGAGTTCTTGGGATGCAGACCCCTTATTATGAGATTGACGAGCGGAAATTGAATGCGGATATCGCACTTTTGCAGAAAGCGCTGCAGAATGGCTGGGGAGAGCGGTCGGTTGCGGCGTGCTCGGTGAAGACGAATTCGCTTCCCTGGCTTTTAAATCATTTCCGGCAATGCGGCCTCTGGGCGGAGGTGGTCTCTGCGGAGGAGTATGATCTGGCGATACGGATTGGCTTTGAACCTGCAAGGGTGATCTACAACGGGCCGGTCAAGGACCGCAGGGTCTTTGAGAAGGTACTTGCGGATGGGGGGCTCGTCAATCTGGATTCGTCCGAGGAGCCGGAGTGGCTGGAGGAAATGGTAAAGAAAACCGAAGGCACGCCGCAGAGGATCTGCGTCGGTCTTCGTGTGAATGTGAATTTCCGGACGCTTGTGCCGACCGAGGTTCCGGCGGATGAGGAGGGAAGCCGTTTTGGCTACTGTGAGGAGAGTGGGAGCCTTGCGGAGGTGATCCGGCGGCTCCGGAAGCTTCCTGGTGTAGAGATCGCGGGCCTTCATCTTCATTCCTCGACCAAGACCCGGTCGGTGACGGCCTATGCGGCAGTGGCAGCTTTTGCCGTGCGGCTTGCCGAAAAATACCAGCTGACGGATCTTTTCTACATTGATATGGGCGGCGGCTACTACGGCGGCGTTCCGGGAAAGCCGGATTTTCGCGATTATGTGCCCGCCATTGCAGGGGAGCTGAAAAGGCTTTTTGATCCCGCACATGTGGCATTGATTCTGGAACCCGGAGTGTCCATGGTATCCTCCTCGTTTTCGTTTGTGACCTCCGTGCGGGACGTGAAGAGAATCGGAGAGCACGTATATGTGGTGACGGACGGGAGCCGCGTGAATCTGAATCCGCAGGTGACAAGGCGCTGGTATCCGCATCATTTTGTATATAAAGAAGGAGAAAAAGAGCGGAAAATCCTTCCCTCCCAAATGATCTGCGGCGCGACCTGCATGGAATATGACCGATTGTTCGAGGAGGAGAATGCGCCGGAGCTTAAGGCGGGTGATCGTGTGATTTATGACCTGGCAGGCGGCTATACAATCTGTCTGACCCCGCTTTTCATCCATTATTTTCCTGCGGTGCTGGTGCAGAAAGAGGACGGAATGGTCTATACGGCGCGGGAGCCGTGGACGAATGACGAATTCCTTGCGAAGAATCACTGGGAGGAGAGCAAATGACACCGATTGCCATTGACGGCCGAAGGATCGGGCCGGGAGAGAAAACCTACATTGTAGCGGAGATGTCTGCCAATCATCTGCAGGATTACAGCCGGGCGGTGGAGATTGTACATGCCGCGGCAGAGGCAGGGGCGGATGCGCTGAAGCTTCAGACCTATACGGCAGACACAATTACGATCGAGAGCGACAAGCCGTATTTCCGCATCACGGGTGGAACCATCTGGGACGGGCAGACGCTGCATGGCCTGTATGAGGAGGCCTACACGCCGTGGGAGTGGCAGCCGAAGCTCAAGGAAGAGGCGGAGAAGCTCGGCATGGCCTGCTTCTCCTCGCCGTTTGATCCGACCGCGGTGGCGTTCATGGAAGAGATGAACATGCCGGCGTATAAGATTGCCTCGTATGAGATCACGGACATTCCGCTCATCCGCCGGTGCGCGCGGACGGGAAAACCGGTGATTCTTGCGACCGGCGTGGCACATCCGGAGGAAATTGCAGCGGCGGTGCAGGCCTGCCGTGAGGAGGGAAATGAGCAGCTTCTTCTTCTCAAATGCGTGTCAGCGTACCCGACGCCGTATGAGGACGTTAATCTTCGGATGATGCCGGAGCTTGCGAAAACCTACGGGACTCTGGTCGGGCTTTCGGACCACACGATGGGCTCCGCGGTTCCTGTGGCGGCCGTGGCTCTCGGCGGCTGTATGGTGGAGAAGCACCTGACGCTTCGCAGAAGTGACGGCGGCCCGGATGGCGCGTTTTCGATGGAGCCGGAGGAGTTTGCTTCCATGGTGCGGGACATTCGCTGCGTGGAGAAAGCGTTGGGCGATTCCGAATATCATCTGACGAAGCAGCAGGAGGAGGAGCACAGCGGCGTCCGTTCCCTGTTCGTGGTAAAGGACGTGGCAAAGGGCGAGACCTTAACGGCGGAGAACATCCGCTCGATCCGGCCGGGCAACGGCCTGTCCCCTGCACGCTTTGAAGAGATCGAAGGAAAACGGGCAACGCACCGCCTGGAGCGCGGCGAGCCGCTTCGAGAGGACGATTTTGAGTAGAGAAGAGGCTGCAAGCGCAGGGGAATGTCAGAATGTGCAGTGCCGGGAATTTCAGAACGGCGCAGTGCCGGGAGATATCTGAATGTGTGGCGCAGGAGAATTTCCGGAACCGCAAAATGTGAGGAAGAACGCGATGTCAACGGGAAAGAGGATATGGATCCGCGCGGATGCCAACGAGCAGATTGCGTCGGGGCATCTGGCGAGAACGCTGTCGATCGCCTGTGAGCTTAGGACAATGGGTGCAGAGGTCCGCTTCGTCCTTGCGGATGATAAGAGCCGCGAATGGTTCCTTGCGCTGACGAAGAAGGCCGCGGAAGAAAAAAACTGGAGGGTCTGCGTACTGGGAATCCCCTACGGAATGCCGGAGAGGGAGCTGCCGCTTCTTGCTACGCTGGCGAAAGAGGAGCGGCCGGACTGGATTCTGGTGGATTCCTATGCGGTATCCCCGGATTGGTTTTCGAAGCTTCGGAAGGCGCTCTGGGACGATGAGAAGACCTGCAGCAGCCCCTGTCTTGCCTTTATCGACGATGAGAGGGCCTTTGATCCGGATGTCGATCTTGTGATTAACTATGATCCGGATTCCGAGAATCTGGAACGCTTCTATCATGCGGCGTCGGTCCGGCTTCTGGGACCGCAGTATGCACCGCTTCGGGAGCAGTTCGCGGACCGGAGGCTGCTGATACGGCCTGCAGTGCGGAAGATTCTGATCTCCACCGGCGGAACGGATCCCTTTGGAATGACGGAGAAGCTTTTCAGCATTCTGAGCGGCCTTCTTCCGGCTCTGAATTTTGCTTTTCTGGCTCCGGGGCATCCGCGTGTGGAAAAGGTTGCAGATCTTTTGACGGACTGTGACCTTGCCGTTTCGGCGGCGGGGACGACCCTGTATGAGCTCTGCGCCTGCGGCGTTCCGACGCTTGCCTTTTCCATGGCGGACAATCAGGCGCTGTTTGCGCGGCAGATGGCGGAAGAGGGCGCGGTGACGTACCTGGGAGATGTCCGGGATGGGGCCGTGCGGGAAGAGCTTGCCGGGAAGGTGACGGATTGGGTCCTTGCAAGAAGCAGCGGAGACGATCCGGAATCGGAGCTTCGGCTTCGGGAGCAGGAGGCCCTTCGCATGCATGCTTTGACCGACGGGCTTGGCAGCAGGAGAATTGCGAAGGCTCTGCTGGAAACATGACTGGAACAGAACAAACGCTTTCCCCTGCGCATCGAAAGGCGGCAATGCCTGCTACCGGACGGTAGATTCTCCTGCGGAGGCGGTATTCTCCTCCAGCGAGTAGAAGGTGCTGGAATCCCAGTTCCTTCGGAGCACGAACTGTGCGGTGAGCGCGGTGTCGTCATAAACAATGGACCACTGCGTGTTGCTGGTGACATCCTCCGGGGAAGGGAGCTGTGAAGCGGCCTGCAGTGCTTTCCAGGCAGTGCTGCGGGTTTCGGCTCCCTGATTTGCAGCAAAAACGGCTTCCAGCTTGTCCCAGCGCTCTTTCCCGTGACCGTAGATGCCGTTGTGCTGATCAGGCTCCACCTTGCCGCGGTACATTTCATAGAAATTGGTGACGGAACGGACGGGGGTTGCGGTCAGTGTCCGGTCCGGGCTTTCACAGTCATATTCGACAACCCGTCCGTCGCCGCTTGCGTCGGTAATGTAGAAGTGATAGTCACGCCCACTGGAGGCGAACATGTCGTACTGATCGAGAAGATTTACCGCTTCCTGTGTGGTTGCGGCACGGTCCAGCACCAGACGAATGACAAGAGGCGTTGCAATGGCAGGCTTTCCGGTATTCTGGTGCGTGGGCTCGCTGTCAAGCGTCAGGACTGCAATGGAGACCCCCTTTTCATTCATGCCGTCGAGGCAGATGAACGGAGCGGCGAGACAGGAGAGCTTCGTCTTGATGCTTTCATCCGGGACGTTGGCGGAAATATTGTCCAGAGCCGCAAATGCAACGGAACGGTAGCCATTTTTCGGGGTGCAGTACACAAGGAGCGCGGAGGTGTCGAGCTTGAAATCGTAGTTGCGTCCCATCAGAACATGTCCGTCCGTATCCGTAATTGTGAACGCACTGCAGCCGAAATCCGGAGCCTTCATGTGGATAGGAAGGAGTGGCAGCGCTTCGCCGAGAATGGCATTCAGCATCGACTGATTGTCGGTGATGCCGCGGTCAATGACGGCGTCCAGATCATAGTCATATTTCACATCCATTCGGTACAAATTGTACTCGTCATAGTTCGTCAGCCTCTCAAGAGAAGAAACGGTGCGGAATCGCCCGGTATAGATGCTGAGAAAGGCAACCAGAAACATTACTGCAGCGGCGCAGCAGAGAAACAAAATCCACCTGATTATTTTTACCATGAAATTTACCTCCTGTTGTGTGTCACTTCCTCACGGTTATATTGTCTGGAAATAGCAAGCATTTCTTCTGCTGTTTCTGAAAACAGAGTAACATAAAAATACGAATTGGTATATATACCAATTGAAAATAACCATAAAAAGAGGCCTCCGACAGAAAAGCTGTCGAAGACCTCCTGGTGATCCGGAAAGGAAACCGGAATCGGGTGAGCGCTTTGAAAAATATTATCCGCGGACGGACTTTACGATCTCGGCAGCCTCGCGGACCTTTGCCGTGATTTCATCCCACTGGCCGGCCTTGATCATGTCGCCCTTGACCATCCAGGATCCGCCTGCGCAGAAGATCTTGCTGTTCTGCAGATACTCGGTGACGTTGGAAGCGCTGATGCCGCCGGTAGGCATGACCTTGAGCGTGGTGAGTGCTGCGGTAATGGCCTTGATCATCTTAAGGCCGCCGGAGAGCTCTGCCGGGAAGAACTTCACGTGATCAAGGCCGAGGTTCATGGCAGCGATCATCTCGGAAGGAGACTGGGTGCCGGGGCAGACCGGGATGTCCTTCTCAAGGCAATACTTCACGACGACGGGATCGAATCCGGGGGAAACGATGAACTTCGCGCCTGCAGCTGCGGCACGGTCTACCTGGTCGGTGGTCAGGACAGTTCCTGCGCCGACGAGGAGCTCCGGATACTTCTCGGACATGATGCGGATGGACTCCTCAGCGGCGTCGGTGCGGAAGGTGACCTCTGCTGCCGGAAGACCGCCCTCGACGAGGCACTTTCCAAGCGGCTCTGCATCCTTGACATCGTTCAGAACAACGACCGGAATAATTCCGATCTCTTCAAATTTCTTAAATACGGCTTCTGCCTTTGCGGAATTTGCCATGATAAATTCTCCTTTTTATTATTAAAATATGTAACGATACAGCAATTCAGCGCACACCGGAATCTCTGCGGAAATCCCCGGTGCTGTCGTCCGGAGGTGTTGACACTCGGAGAACCGCCTGCACGGATTTCTCCTCGCGGGTCTGGCTGCATGCTGAACAGTTACAGAAATCACAATGCTGCTGCGGACGAAAAATTCGGATTCTGTGCGGAATCAGCGCTTTACACGTGCGCCTGCACCGCCCATCAGACCTTCCACCTCATCGACGGAGGCCATGGAGGTATCGCCCGGGGTGGTCATTGCAAGAGCTCCGTGAGCAGCTCCGTAGTTGACAGCCTTCTCCGGATCCTGCGTGGTCATCAGGCCGTAAACAAGGCCGGATGCGAAGGAATCGCCGCCGCCGACGCGGTCCAGAATCTCGAGTCCGTTGTACTCCTTGGACTGATAGATCTGGCCGTCTGCCCAGCAGATTGCCTTCCAGTCGTTGACGGTTGCGGTCTTGACGGTGCGGAGTGTGGTTGCGATTGCCTTAAAGTTCGGATAAATCTCTGCGGCGTGATCGATCATCTTCTTGTAGCCGTCGATGTTGAGCTTCTTAAGACCTGCGTCCTGTCCCTCAATCTGAAGGCCGAGGCAGGCAGTGAAGTCTTCCTCGTTGCCGATCATGACATCGACATACTTCGCGATCTCCTTGTTGACCTCCTGGCACTTCTGAAGGCCGCCGATTGCGGACCACATGGAAGGGCGGTAGTTCAGATCATAGGAAACAACGGTGCCGTATTTCTTTGCGGTCTTGATGGCCTCGATGACGGTCTCACAGCTCTGCTCGGAGAGAGCGGCGTAGATTCCGCCTGTGTGCAGCCAGCGGACACCGAGCTCGCCGAAGATGTGCTCGAAATTAAGGTCTGCAGGCGTTGCCTGGGAAATGGCAGTGTTGGCGCGGTCGGAGCAGCCGACAGCACCGCGGACGCCGAAGCCGCGCTCCGTGAAGTTGAGGCCGTTGCGGCAGATGCGGCCGATTCCGTCGGTCTTCTTCCAATAGATAAGAGAGGTGTCCACGCCGCCCTGCTCGATGAAATCCTTCATCAGGCGTCCGACCTCGTTGTCTGCAAACGCAGTGATGACAGCGGTATCCATGCCGAAGCACTTGTGCAGGCCGCGGATGACGTTGTATTCTCCGCCGCCTTCCCATGCGCGGAAGCTGCGCGCGGTGCGGATACGGCCTTCTCCGGGATCCAGACGGAGCATCACCTCGCCCAGGGATACGGCGTCATACTTACAGTCCTTGCGGTCTTTCAGATTCAGTTCCATGACAATCTCCTTTCCAGAGTGCAATGGGGCATGCTGCCCCGGTTGATCCGGCTCCTCCCACCCCTCGAACAAGAGGCAGAAAGAAAACCGGCAAAGCATTCCACAATGTGAAACACTGTTTCGCGATATGACATTTGCTGATCACTATTATAGAAAACCGCGGAAGGAAGTCAAGACGGGAAAACCGATAAAATCAGGAAAAGGAGATTGGAAAATCGCCACAATAAAACGGCGGGGCCGGGATGGGACCGGTTCGGACGGCGCAGCCGGATGTGCGTGAAAGCATCGCTTGCCAGAAAGCGGGGACAATGATAAGATGTTTCATATTGCGAAACACGCAGAGAGACTGCCTGTACGGCTGAAGCAAGGGAAATCCCGGGGAATCGCGGCAGAGCGGCCCAAACGAAAGGCATTGTTATGAACGAACAAGAGAACGGAAAAGAGAAGGCAGGCAATCCCATCCAGGTGGCGGACCGCCTGTTCGGAGCACTGGAGTATCTGGTACATAACGGCGAGAGCTCGCTTGCGCAGCTTTCACAGGCTCTTCAGCTGAACAAGAGCACGGTGCACCGGGTTCTTGCTTCTCTTCAATATATGGATTATGTCCGGCAGGATCCGGAGAACGGACAGTATGAGGCCACATTTAAGCTGGTGGATCTGGCAGACCGTCTGATGGAGCAGGTGGATGTGGCGCAGATGGTGCGGCCTCATTTGAAGAAGCTCGCGGAAGAGGTGCACGAGACGGTTCATTTCGTGGAGCGGGACGGGAGCGAGGTGATCTACATTGACAAGGTGGACTCCTACGATCACAGCATCCGGATGACGTCTCACATCGGAAGCCGGATGCCATTCTATCGTTCCGGCGTGGGAAAGGCCATGGCCGCCAACATGAGTGATCCGCAGATCCGGGCTCTGTGGGAGGACTGCACGATCGAGCGGAAGACGGCCTACACCATCACGAATCTGGACGAGTTCATGGAAGAAATCGCCGAGGTCCGGCGGAAGGGGTATGCTCTTGACAACGAGGAGAACGAGACGGGAGTCCGCTGCATCGCGGCGGCACTTTCTCTGGACGGGGGATCCCGGTATGCGTTCTCCATTTCGGTGCCGATCAGCCGCATGGATAACGACAGAATCCGGGAGCTTTCCGGAATCGTCCTTGCTGTGAAGGCGGAGATGGACGCGGAGCTTGCCGGAAAAAGTTGACTATATGTTCTACATGTGATATAACAAACAATGAAATAAGGAATGAGTACAGCGGCGGAAGGATTCGTTCCTTTCCGCCGTTTGTCATATATAGATGCATTGCAGAGGAATGCAGAAGGGAGGTTTCTCCTATGAAAAGAGATTTTTATGAGGTGCTGGGCGTTGACAGGACAGCGGATGACAAGAAGATTAAAGCCGCTTACCGGAAGCTTGCGAAGAAATACCATCCGGACATGAATCCAGGCGATGAGAATGCGAAGAAGAAATTCGAAGAGGTAGGAGAGGCCTATGCGGTTCTTTCCGATCCGAAGAAGAGGAAGATGTACGATCAGTTCGGCATGGCTGCGTTTGATCAGACGGCGGGAGGAGCCGGCGGGGGCGGCAGTCAGGGTGCCGGAGGCGGATTTTCCGGTTTCGGCCGGGGCGGCGGAAGGTTCTACCGCTCGCCGGACGGCAGCACGACCTATTATTCTTCCAGTGACATGGGCGATATGGGAGATCTTTTCAAGGATCTGTTCGGAGGCGGCTTCGGTCAGAGCGGATCGTTCCATTCCTCACGAAGCGGAGCAGGCGGAAGCGGCTTCTCCGGCTTTGGTGGAAGCGGATTCACAGGCAACGGATTCGGCGGTCAGGACTTTGGGGATGCGTTCCGTCAGGCGGGAGCAGGCGGATTTCACCGCACGCAGAGCGCAAATGCCTCGCAGGGTCCGTCTGCGGCAGAGACCGGCGACCGGATCACAACAGTTCATGTGCCGTTCATCACGGCCTGCCTTGGAGGAGAGGCACCGGTCAATACCGGAAGCGGCCGCATCATGGTGAAGATTCCGGCAGGCATCCAGTCCGGCGCGAAGATCAGGATCCGCGGCAAGGGAATGCCTTCGGGAGCCAATCCTTCCGTCAAGGGCGATCTGTATGTTGCCGTCGAGGTTATCGTGCCGAAGAGCCTGAGTCCGGAAGCAGTGGAGAAGCTCAAGGAATTCGAAGCTGCCTGCTACCGCAGCAAGGCCGGCGGAGCGGCATGAACCGGCATGCCGAGTGCCACAAGGCGGCTGTAATTTTTGTAATACAGATAGAAGCCGCCAATGTTGTGCTGTACATCGTCGATCCGCACGCGGAACCCGTCGTGCCGCACCATGAAGGAGCCGAGGATGGAATCCGGACAGCACATGTACATTGCGTATTCCGGGAAAAAGAACCCGTTCAGCATCCGATCCGCCCGCACACGGATGGTGCGAAGGAAATACGGAAGGTCGAACTCCTTCAGATACGGGAGATCCGGATTATCCGAACGGATCCGCTCAAAGGTTTCAAAGGTGACCATCAGAAGTTCAAGAAATGTGTGGTAGGTGGTTTTTCGTTTATAGAGAAAATCAAGATTTACCCGGGCATTCCGGAGAGCGAAGGTGTCATAATCGTCGCGCCGGATGTACCGGGTGATTTCGTTCATGGCGTAAGCAACCCAGTGGTCGCGAAACCTTGTGTAGTCCGCGGCAAGGAAATGATTGACGGCTTTTTCGGCGGCAAGAAGCCATTTTTTCTCGTGAGTGAGGCGGTACAGGCGGCAGAGCGCATAGGCGGCCTCGCCATCGTAGTAGACCGTGCGGTAACGCTCTTTTCGCGAGAAATCCATATTCAGAACGTGGAAAAATTCGCCGCTCTCAGGATCCATGAGGGAGAGAATGCCCTCACCGAGAGCCCGGGCGGTTTCTACATAGCGGAGACTGGCGGCATCCCACTCTGGGTGGATGTTGTCATGGCGCATAGCTTTCGCGTGAGGATCTTCGGAACACAAATCAAGATATTCCGCGATGGCAAGGATCAGAACGCCGCCTCCGCCGAGCTTGATTTCCCTTTTGGACGGCTCGGAAAGGTACGCGGTTTCCGGATCCCGGAAAACGACCGCCCGGGTGAGCAGGTAATCAATGGAGCGGGCGGCCAGGGAGAGCACGTTACTTTTCTTCGTCAGACGGTACTGGACCAGAAGGCTCCAGATGGTGCTCGCGTGCCGCATGCAGTTGTAGCCGGGAATCACGCGGTCGAAGCGGGGATAATAGCCGTAGCAGAATGATCCGTCCGGCTGCACCTGACGCTCCAGAAAGGAGGCCGCCGACGTGACGAGGGCCCGTGCAAAGGAAGCATCCAGAGAAGGAACCTTCCGGCGGCCGCGGCAGAGTCCGTCCGGGATGAGCGGAATCACGCGGGAACATGAAGAAGGCGAAAAGAGCGGAGAATCTTTTTGCATGCGCGGTTCGGACAGGTCGATAAAAAAACCTGCTGTATTGAAAAGAAGGAAGAATCCGGGCAGTGTGGGAAGCTCCGGCCGTCCTGACTTCTTCAGATACCGGTTGAGATCGGGCAGACTGACGCTCCCCGAGGAGTAGTCAAGAACCCGAACCGCATTCAGCTCCTCTTCCAGCAGGGCCGTACTGAAATTCCGGTCGAAGGAAAGCCCGTAGCGGAAGAATTCGTTCCAGCCGGGCTCTCTGATCATGTAAGCGAGCGTCTTTGCATCTGCGGGCGCATATTCCGTGACCACGTCCGCCTTGATCCAGCGCAGGAAGGGTGCGGATGAATGCTGCGCCTTCGGACGGTTCGCAGAGCACTTGTTTTGCTGCCGGAACGGTTCATTCGACTTGTTCCTATCGCTTGGCTGGTTGATCCGGTCCAGAGCAAAACGCTGTGCCTGCGCGAAGGCCTCCTCCAGGGAAGAACCGCGCCCGTGCACAACAGATGCCCGGTGTGCTCCGTCACAAAGTGACAGGAAAACGACAAAACCATTCTCAGGGACGGCTACGGCAGGAGAAGAGCTTCTGCCTGCGGCCTCCAGAAGCTCCTGGCAGATGTTCTGAAAAAAGAAAAAAGTGGAATCAGATTTCATGACACCCTCTGAAAATCTCATGCGATGCGTGAATTCGACAGGCCATACGGCCTTTTGAAGCAGTGTGTCTGTTGCTTCATCATAGCATGGATTTAAGTTTGAATGTGATCGCCGATGCGATCGCATTCAAACACGAATTGGTGCCGCTGAGCGGCCCCAATTTCGATGATCCCATCGGAGAAAGCCCATTCGGGCATTTCTCCTCGAGGTGCCGCAAAAAACGCGGCACAGAAAGGTAAGTTTGAATGTGATCGCCGATGCGATCGCATTCAAACAGCAGCATTGGTGCTGCCGCATTCGGCAAAACCGCCTTCGCGGATTTCGCCTCAGCGGGGTATAAAAATGCGGTTGAAATGTCTGGCTTTCATGGAAATGGTGCTAAGAAATTATACAATAGTGAGAGATTACTCGGAATTTGATAGAATCTATGATTACTTTTTACTATAATATGTGGTGTAAATGCTGAATAATTCCTATATTTGTGCAGAAGGTTTGGGAAATGTGCCAAAATGGGCACACGCCTGCTTATGAACTGCCTTCGAGACATGGATTGTACGATGGGAGGTACGAATATGAGACGTCGTGGAGACAATCAGGAAAACAGAGAGAATACAGGAAAAATGTCCAGGCTTGCAAAGAGTGTAATGGCAGCAGGACTCGCCGTCGGCGGCGCAGCTGCTTTCGGAGATATGAATGTATTTGCCGCGGAGAATGAGGGAGGCAATCCGGAGGTTTCGGTAGATACGCAGGCGCAGAGTGATGTAGAGCAGCACTCTGCGGAAATCGACACGGGAGCAGTAAGCGTCACGTCGACGCAGGAAACGTCCGAGCCGGTGACCAATACTACGGAAAATGGCGGAGCTACGTCAACAACGACTGCAGAGACTACCACTACGACAAAAGATACTTATTATGTTGATCCTTCTACGATAGGGGATTATGACAATGTAAACGAGCAGCCTGGGGAGGACCGGACACATCTGTTTGACCGGGAGACGACTACAACGACAACTACTACGACGACAGAGACCTCTTCCGAAGAAAATGTTGATGTTTCGGATAGAAAGAATGACTCTGTGGAAGACATTGCCAGGGATGTTGCAGGAGATACGAATGGGAATGGCACATATACTGGAAGTGCGAAGACAATTACATCGGAGGATGGGAACACCACTACAGTGACTGAAACGGGATCTGTAACCGATACCGAGTCGACTTTTGATGGAAATACAACGACGACAACCACTACAACCGCCGAAGTTACCAAGACCACGACTACGGAGACAAAGAAAGACTTTACAAATGTTGATGATGCAAAAAAATGGGCTGAAAAAGATGGGTTTTCGTTAACAGAAGATCCAAAACAAAATAAGGGGTCAGAAAAAACTACCACAAAAACAGATTATGAAACGGAAAAAGATGCAATAGAGGGAGCAAAAAGAGAAAATCCAAATGCATCCAACATTAAGGCTGAACTGGGAAAAAATATTAAAAAAGAAGGTGAAGTAAAGAATAAAAACAATGCGGATGAAGCAAGGAATGCTGCACGAGACGAGGCAAATAGAAATGGAATTAAAAATCCTGAGATTAAACCTGAGATAGAAAATAAAAATTCAGTTTCCGGTACAATCTATGGAAAAAACAAAAAAGAAGTAGAAGATGAAATTGAGAAAAAGAAAAAAGAATTGGAGAATGTAAGTAATACAGATATAGTATCAAAGGATACGTTGATTGAGAATGATACCACAAAGAAAAAATATGAATCATATGATGATGCCCAAAAAGCATTGGAAAAGTTAAAAAATGCGGAAGAAGATGATGGGTATGAGTTTAGCGGAAGTGTTGCAGAACCAGATAAAACAAATGTTAACAACGGTGTACAATTTGGAAAAACTGCTGAAGAGGCAAAAAGAAAAGCTCAAGAGGCGATTGAATCTGCAAAACACGGGAATATTGATGAGCCTCAGTTAGCTGGTTCTGATCAACATAAAACCACTGATGCAAGAGAAAACAAAGATCAGGCGCTTGCTGATGCTGAACGAGAGGCTAAAGATAGTGCAAAACAGGGATATGAAATTGTAGAAGGATCCATTGGTGTAGAAGAAGTAGAAGATTCTGCAAAAGGAACATGGTGGGACAAATCACTGGATGATGATATTGAGGGCGTTCACCCGAAGGGAAATTGGGATAATTTAAGAGACTTTAACTATATTACAACCGATGGAGATTTGCTACTTGGTTCACACACACGTGGATCCGTCTACGTAAACGGAAATTTAAAAGGAAAATATGGGAATGTTTCCATAGATAATAGCAGAGATCATCAAGTGGTTCCGGAATCTACGACATCATATGTTAATGGGGAATATAGTAATATTGATTTGACATCTGATAGAAGCGACACAAGAGATCAAGAAGGAATATTTACAAAACATGTAGAAAAAGACGATACAGCACAAGGAGAAAATGTTGTATTAAATTATTGGAGACAATTGGCAGAAAAGTTATCTAAACTGGTGGATAAAGAATGGATTCATGTTATTTCAGATGAGGATCTTCAGATAGAAGGGAAATACAATCCGAACACAGTATCAGGCGGAGATTCTCCTAGAAGAGATTTATCTGACGCGACTGTATATGTTTACCTTGGAACCGGGCGAATAGATTTATTGACGGGAACAGGTGACTGTACAGGATTTAAAGGAATACTTATTGCCCCGAATGCACAAATAGTTCTTCCGTCGACAAATTGGTGTGGAACGATTGTTGGAAGGACCATTGATTCTTCTGCAGAGTCGCATATTTGGAAGACAGATTCTACTACAAAATGGATTGGAAAATATGAGACTAAAAAATATTCTGCAAAGTATAGTACATGGGATGAAGAATATTCGATTTCTGCTTCCAGAAGGGAATATTCTACGAACTATAGCGGGGATCAGGTTACCTGGTCGGCTAAATGGAGCGGAGAAAAGCAAGGCTATCAGACAAACTATTCTGTTGATACTTGGGAAGCAACAAGACAAAAAACGGAATTAAGCGCAAAAAAAATGATTACCACAACAACTGAGACTAAAAAAACCGAAACTGACCGAAAGAGCTTTTATGGTGATCGCAAGGAGGGCGACACCGACACGGACACGGATACAGACACCGATACGGATACAGACACAGACACTGATACCGACACGGATACTGGCACTGATACTGATGCAGATCCGGGTATGGACGAGGGCCAGGTTCTGGGTGTTCACAGAGACCGTCCTTCCGAAACGGCAGTCGGTGACGGCGGACAGGTCCTTGGAGCGAGCCGCGGACGGCATGTGGCAACCGGTGACGAGACCAATCTGATGGCGAATGCCGTGATGGCGGGGGCATCCGGCGGCGGACTGGGTGTGATGGGCCTTGTGAAGAAGCTCCGTAATCGGAGAAACCGCAGAAAGTAAAGTTTGAAAGTGACATTGATACGTCACTTTCAAATAGCAGCATCGGTGCTGGCGCACCGGCTGCCGCATTCGGCAAAACCGCCTCCGCGGATTTTGCCTCAGCGAGGTAAAGAGAAGGATCTGGGAAGCTTCTGGCTGGACATTTCACATTTGAAAGAAAAGAGATTTCGCCAGCTGTCCATTCGGGCGGCTGACGGAATCTTTTTGTGCTTGGATTATATTGGAACTACGCTGCACCCTGCTTGATTTTACAAAAACGAAATAGCATAATATTGATAGAATTTTACTATCAAAGAGACAAGGAGGTGCTCTTATGAACATACGTCCATCGGCAGCAATCCGACAGAATTATAATGAAATCGCTGACCTGTGCCGCAAAACGGAGGAGCCGATCTTCCTTACGAAGAACGGGGAAGGCGATCTGGTGGTGATGGATATTGAAACATACAACCGCTGGGAGAAGATGCTGAAATTACGAGAAGAACTGCTCGCTGTCGAGGAAGACCGGCTGGCAGGAAGAGGTGGATGCACGGTAGACGAGCTGGATGCATATCTGGATCAGGTGATTGCCGGGGAGTAGCATATGGCAGACAGAGACTATCGGGTCATTGTTTCAGAGCGCGCAAGACAGATGCTGGGTGCGCATATCCGTTTCGTGGCAAAGGTGAGCCGGGATGCTGCCATCTTCCAGAAGAAGGAGCTGATCACAGCCATCCGCTCTTTGAGCCGGATGCCGCAGCGATATCCCTTTCTGGAGGGCGACTTTATTCCACCTAATCAGTACCACAAGATGTTCGTGAAGAAGCAGTATCTGGTTCTGTATCAGATCCGGGACGATGTGGTCTATGTGGACTATGTTCTGGATTGCCGCAAGGACTACACCTGGCTTGTGCATTAGATAACAGAGAATGGATCGCACAGGGCAACCGGAGTGTCAAGGGGACAGGGCCTGTGCGGGAATCAGGGGAATGAGACAAGAGCAAATGTTTCTGCAGGAAGGGAAAAGCGGCAGGAGGGCCGGGAGCGCCAATGCGAAATCACAGAATTCTGTTGGGAAGAATGGAATATTCGGTGTTGATCGTATTGGTGTACCTTCTGGGGCGCAGCATTCCGATTCCGTGGGTGGTTTATCAGGAGGCAGAGAGTGCGGGGAGCGGCATTCAGGCGCTGATCGGGAGCTTCCTCGGCAGCAGCCTCAGTACGACCTCCTTGTTTTCTTTGGGACTTGCGCCGTGGGTGACGGCCATGGTGATGGTCAGTGTCTTTCAGAAAACTTTGGAGGATAAGACACAGAAGAAATCTCCGGGACGTGCGAACCGGGCGACGCTTTTCCTCGCAACAATTCTGGCATTCGTGCAGGCCTTGGTCAGTGCGGTGAAGATGCAGTACCAGCCGTGGGGAAATCTTCGGACAACGGATCTATGGCTTCTTACCGCAGCGATTCTGGTCGGCGGCTCATTTCTCATCCGGTGGCTGGTGGGACGCAATACCACGTGGGGCATTGGCGGACAAACCTTGATCATTCTGGTGAATATTTTGGGAAATCTTCGCCAGGTCGTGATGGAATATATCCGGTCCGCGGCGGGAGCGGGCGGCTGGAAATTTGTGTGTTTCCTTTTCCTGGGTGGGGCGGCAGTTCTTGTGATTTTCACAGTCATGCTGTTTCTGGAGGGTGGCGAGTTTCGCAGCACGGTGCGGCGCATCGGAATCAATAATCTGTATGCGGAGGATGATTACATTGCAATCCGGCTGACTCCGGTCGGCACGATGCCAGTGATGTATGTGATGTCTTTTTTCACCATTCCGTACTATGTACTTCTGATCCTGAATTGGTTCCTGCCGGGGAGAAAATGGATCGAAGAGGGGCTTTCTGTGATGAACCTGAACCAGCTGACCGGTGTCTGGATTTTCGGAGGGCTGCTCCTTCTCCTGACTGCGGTGCTCGCGGTGATTTTCGTGGGGCCGGGAGAAATTGCGAAGAATCTGGAGCGTCAGGGAGATTTTCTGGATTATCTGGAGCCCGGGCGTGAGACGGCCTGGCACTTAAGAGGGCAGACGCTGATGGCGGCGCTGCTTTCCGGAGCGGTGACCTGGCTCCTTGTGATTCCACCGCTGGTCATCAGGGTGCTGCGCGGCGGGACCTCAGGAATTTATATGGCTCCGATGACGATTATGGTCGCGGCAGGCATGGCCGCGGAGCTCCTGGAGGAGGCGAAGGTTTACCGGACGATGGAGAACTATAAGCCGTTCCTCTAAGCAGCAGGAATTATACTGCTTGGCGGATCACGAAAATGGATTCGAAGCTATTCTGACAGATTTTACGGAGGAATCCGGTGATGTACAGTTTCATTCCATCCTGGTATGCAGGCCCGGGAGACTGGCATACCAATATCGCGCCGTGGTATCAGCCGACGCAGTCCTATGAATTTGATGATACGGTCAATCAGATCCGGATGTTCCGGAATGCAGGGGAGGACACGGAGCTTCTGTGCCTTGCCTGGTCGCCGAACCTTCGGCAGTTTCTCCACCGGCAGAGCCTTTACCCGATCCCGTACTGGTCGGCTTTCGACGAGCTGCAGAACGTCCGGATCCGGAAGCCGGCGGTTTTCTCCTATCTGGAGCTGTCATGGCCGGAGGATGTGGAGTGGGTATACCTGCCCTCCCGTCTCATGGCTTATCGAAGCGCATTCGGCAAAACCGCCTGCGCGGATTTTGCCTCAGCGAGGTATAAGTATGCCTGTGTGGAGCTTACGGAGAACGGAACGCTCTGCTGGGTGGAATATTATGAAAATGGGCTGCCCGAAAAAAGAGATATTTATGACGACCGGGGCTTTTGCTCTGCTTCTCTTTTTTTCCAAAACGGAGAGGAGGAGCGGCAGGAGTTTTATGATCCGGAAGGAAGGCTTCGCTTTACGGAGGACCGGAGGACGGGAGCAGTCTGTATTTCCGAAGAAGCCCGCGGGGATTTTGAGAAGGAAAGCTATCCTTCCGCAAAGGAGCTGATCCGGGAGAAGCTGGCTTTTTATTTCCGGCAGCACCGCGAGCGGGAGGCAGTGGTGATTGCCGCAAACCGCCAGCATGACGGAATGATTCTGCAAACGCTTCGGGAGGTTCCTGGGCAGAGGATTGTACTGTCCTTTTTTGAAAACCGGTTTGATCTTCAGGATGAAAAGGCTTTGCAGGAGGACACGGAAGACGCCTGTCTGATTGTTACGGACACGGAACACACGGCCCGGTTGATTGAGGACGCGGGAGTGACCGGGAAGAATATCTGCGACATTTCCCCGTTTGATACGAGACTTTCTCTCGGGAAAAGCCAGAGAATCCGCGAGCTGAAGGTGTTCATGC
Organism: uncultured Lachnospiraceae bacterium; assembly: GCA_937877165.1. Lineage (GTDB taxonomy): Bacteria > Bacillota > Clostridia > Lachnospirales > Lachnospiraceae > CAG-791. Next base: position 18,229 of record CALEFO010000188.1, read on the forward strand.
CTTTGGACGGGCTGGAGGGAGTCCTTCTGGAAAAGGCACTTGTGCAGGTATTCTCCTATATGCAGAAAAATCAGGACGTGGTGCTTCTTGCGGGAACGAAGAAGGACACGCAGCATGAACAGCTGGCTTTGAAGGAGAAGCTGGAGGAGGTCCTGGCCGGAATGGAGGAGAGAGGACTTGTTGTGTCAGTTCCCTGGGAGCAGGAGGAAGAAGCCGAGGAACAGGAGAATACGGCGAAGAAGACGGCCCGCATTGCGGTGACGCCGTACCATTCCGAGAACGACATGATTCGGATTCTGTACGATACAAGACTGATCCTGGATGTGCGGGATCAGCCGGATCTGTATCTGCAGATTGCGGGAATCAGCGCGGGGATCCCGCAGGTGAATTACCGTTATACACGGTATGTGAAGCACCGGAAGGACGGCTATATTATTCAGAACATCAACTACATCACTGGAGCCCTGGAGTACTATCTGGACGGTCTTTCCGGATGGAACGAAGCGCTGGTTTACTGCGTGCAGGAAATCTCGCGTTACACCGGAGGAACACTCGTGGAGCAGTGGAAGCAGATGATCGGTGAGAAAAACGGTCCGAAGCCAGGGACTGCGTGATGTGGGGAATGCGGAATGGCAGAAGGTACCAGAAAGCATGGCAGCAACAGAAGACAGGAGAAAACGAATCATTCCGGCAGGCGGGATTGTGCAGAGTCCTGAACTGCAGCTGCAGGTCAGTCAGGCGGAGCTTGCGACGGGGTTTTCCGGTCAGGTGACCTTTCACGGGCATGGAGAACTGTGTCTTTCGGGAGATTTCGGTGAAAGCTTCCGGGGGATTCTTACGTGGACGACAAGCGTCCCTCTTCCGGCACATTCGGTGTGGTCTGTCTGGCCGGAGCTCCGCAGGGAGGGAGAAGTGCAGGTAAGGCTTCGCGCCTTTTTTCGGAATTCGGGTTCGCGGGATGTGACGGGAACCGATGCGGAGGAAGATCTGAAACAGCCGTTTTTGATCTCTGCGGGAGACGGAATGCGGCTTGCTCTCTTTCTGGAAGCTTCGGGAAGAGGGAAGCTTTGGGTGGGAGCGGTTCATCTGCGGCAGGCGCTGCAGGGAGGAGATGCCTTCGTGCGGGGCGCCAGACGAGGGGAGGATGCAAGGGGAGAAGAATTTTATACCCTCTTTGTCTCCATGGACCGGAAACCGCCTCTGAATGTGTTTTTTTCGGCAAGAAGAGCCCAGGGCGGGTTTGATTCTCTCGATTATCTCTATTCCCTTGGATGTCCGTTTCTGGTGATTTCGGATCCTCGCCTTGGCGGAGGCTGCGGGTATCTTGGCTCTTCGGAGTATGAGGCGAAGCTGAAGAACCGGATCACCGGAGCGATGGGAACGCTGGGCTTTGACAACAGTCAGGTGATCTTCGCGGGAAACTCCATGGGGGCAGCAGGAGCCTTGTATTACGGAGGAGAAATTCACCCGCGTGCGATGGTTCTGGGAAGGCCGCTCATCAATCTTGGAGAGGTTGCTCTTCGAGAGAAAATCTGGCGGCCCGGCGGATTCCCGGCTTCGCTGGACATTCTGCAGAAGCTGACAGGCGGTGTTAGCAGGGAATGTGCAGAGCAGCTGAACCGGAGAATGTGGGAGAAGGTGGACCGGGGCAGGTTTGACGGAACGGAGATTGCCGCCGCTTACATGCAGGAGGATGACTACGATCCGACTGCATATATGGATCTTCTTCATCACCTTCGCGGGAAAAAGGCGAAGGTTTACGGAAAGGGCTTTGAGGGGAGACATAACGACAATCAGGAGGAGGTCCGCGAATGGCTTCGGCTCCGGCACCGGAGACTTCTTCGGGACAAATTCGGCAGAAGCTGAGTGGGCACGCTTATGAGCATATGGGGAAAAAAGAAAACAGAAAAGCCCGGGGAGAGCGCGAGGGATGCGGAGCGCATTATCTGGCTGGTGTACTGGGATCACTATGCGCAGAACTGCTGGCTGTATGGCAGCACGGTCTCCTTTCTTCCCGGGGGAGAGGTCCTTTTTGAAAACACCGGCATGCCACCGGGGTTTCCGATCCGGGAGTGGTTCTCCGTGACGGATTATTCCTGGCAGCGGATGGAGCCGCAGCTCCCACTCCTGGAAGAGAATCTTTCTTATCATGTGCGGGCCTTCAAGGAGGATGAACCGGAGAAGGGGAGCTTTCTTCGCCTGAACTTTTATGACCGGCAAGGGGAGCTTCTTGGCTTTCAGATGATTCAGGAGAATGAGGGAAGCTTTGTCTGTCCGAAGGGCACATTCCGCTACACGCTGCAGCTGGTGCAGGGAGGGGCCAGAAAGGTCCGCTTCCGGTACCTTCTTCTGATGGAGGAGGAAACCTGGCAGGAATGGGAAGAGAACCCTGAGTTTGGGGCCTATGCGGAGGAAAAGGTGCGGAAGGCGGTAAAAGCCGGAAAGAGAACTGTCCGGGTCTGAGAACAGGAAAAATGAGTTCTGCGTGCAGCCTGCTCCTGACAGCAGGGGTATAAGTCTGAGAGTGTTCTATGAATTCTGTACAGAATCGCTTACAACTGAACAAGCTGTACCGAATTCTGGCGAAGGTGAATGCCTGCGCGGAGGAGATGGCGGGGCTCTCGGATGAAGAGCTGCAGGGGATGACGGAACGCTTCCGCGGTGAGATCCGAAAAGGGGCGACGCTGGATCAGCTTCTTCCGCGGGCCTTTGCGGCTATGCGGGAGGCGGCAAAGCGCATCCTCGGGAAATTTCCGTATGATGTTCAGGTCCTCGGCGGAATTGCGCTTCATCAGGGCAAGATCGCGGAGATGAAGACCGGCGAGGGGAAAACGCTGGTTGCGACTATGCCGCTTTATCTCAATGCGCTGACGGGAAAAAGCTGCATCCTGGTGACGACCAACAGCTATCTTGCGGCCAGAGACGGAGAGGAGCTGGCACCGCTCTATCGCTTCATGGGACTTACGGAGGCGGTCGGCGTTTCCGAAGAAGAGGGAGGCCAGCTGACAGGTGCTGAGAAAAAGAGAGTGTATGCCTCGGATATTGTCTACACCACGAACGACACACTTGCCTTTGACTATCTGTTTGAAAATCTGGAATCCTCAGCGGAGGGAAGATATCTTCGGGGAATGCATTATGTCATTGTGGATGAAGCGGACTCCGTTCTTCTTGACAGCGCGCAAATTCCTTTGATTGTTTCCGGCATGCCGCGGGTTCAGTCGAATTTGTTCGGCATTGCGGATTATTTTGTCACAACACTGGAAAAGGACCGGGATTATAAAAAAGAAGACCGGAATGTCTGGCTGACGCCAGCGGGAATCCGGAAGGCAGAGCGTTTTTTCAGCGTAAAGCGTCATGAGCTGTATGTGCCGGAGCACGAGACTATCGTAAGACACATCAACCTTGCTCTGCGCGCGCATGAGACCCTTCAGAAGGAGGAGCGTTACATCGTGCGGGATGGCGCGGTCTGCCTTCTGGATGAGAAGACGGGGCGCATTCAGCCGAGCACAAAGCTTCGCTGCGGGCAGCATCAGGCTCTGGAGGCCAAGGAGCATGTGGAGATCACGCAGGAGAGCCGGGCAGTGGCCTCAGTGACCTATCAGAGCTACTTCAATATGTATGAAAAGCTTGCCGGGATGACCGGAACGGGCGCGAATGATGCGGATGAGTTCCGGCAGATTTACGGACTGGACACTGTGATCATCCCAACCAGAAGAAAGGTTCAGAGGAGAGATTATCCAGACGTCATTTATCCGAATCTGACTGCGCAGATGCGGGCCGCACTGGAAGAGGTGCTGCGCGTCCACGAAAGCGGGCAGCCGGTTCTCGTCATTGCCAGTTCGATCCGGATGTCGGACCTTTTCTCTGAAATGCTCCTTGACCGGGGAATTCCGCACAATGTACTGAATGCCTATAACATTGCCAAGGAAGCGGCGATTATCCAAGAGGCAGGACAAAAAGGCGCTGTGACTGTGGCAACTTCCGTTGCAGGCCGAGGAACAGATATCCGCCTTGGAGAGGGCGTCCCGGAGCTTGGCGGCCTTGCGATAATCGGTGTCGGCATGATGATCAACAAACGCCAGGAGCTGCAGGGGAGAGGACGAAGCGGACGGCAGGGCGATCCCGGCTTTTCCCGTTTCTACCTTTCTCTGGATGATGAGGTTGTCACGGAGTACGGCAAAAAATGGCTTGCTTCATACCGGAAGGGGAGCCGGCCGATCAAAAGCCGCAGGATCGTCCGTGCGGTGCATGAGGCGCAGCAGGTGGCATCTGATATGGCAAGGGCGAGCCGGAAGGCCACCAGGGATTTCGGCGAGAGCGCAGAGAAGCAGCGGAACCTGGTCTATGAGACGAGAAACAAAGTGATGAGCGGCGTTCCAATGGACAAGAGCTATTATCTTGACATGGAGCGAAAGGTCATCGGCCATTATCTGAAAAGGCTCGGGCATCCTCCGAATCCGGACGATGCGGTGCGCTTTGTCATGGACAATATTTCCTATGAGTTCGAAGGGTTCCCGTCCGCAGAAATGCTGGATACGAAGGAAAAGGCGGAAGATTATCTGATGAAGCTCGCCGACAGGGCCTTGGACCGGAAGGAGCAGGAGCTCGGCAGCAGGGAGACAGTCGGACGATATTACCGCCTCATGACCCTGCATGCGATTGACCAGGCGTGGGTGGAGCAGGTAGACTATCTGCAGCAGCTGCGGCAGGTGATTTCCGGCAGGCAGTATGCGCGGCACAATGTGAAATTTGTTTTCCCGCAGGAGGCGTACAAGGGCTTTGAGAAGATGCAGATGCAGATCCGCATCGGAATTATGCGGAACATTCTTCTTGGCGAGCCGGTGTGGGGAGAGGACGGGAAGCTCCGCGTGCTGTACCCGTGAGGAGAGCCGATCAAAAATCTGCCGGTGCTGCCGCATTCGGCAAAACCGCCTTCGCGGATTTTGCCTCAGCGAGGTGTAAGTTTGAATGTGATCGCCGATGCGATCGCATTCAAACACGAATTGGTGCCGCCAAGCGGCCCAATTTCGATGATCCCATCGGAGAAAGCCCATTCGGGCATTTCTCCTCGGGGTGCCGCAAAAAACGCGGCACAGAAAGGTAAGCCTATCCGCACGTGGAATAGAATTAGAGTTTTTCTTGTAAGAACACAAGATTCATGTCACCATAGAAACATTGGGGGAGTCTGCGGATGACTGCGTGGAAGGAGCAGCAGGGATGAAAGAAATGAATATTCCCGTTGGAGTTTCGAATTTTGAAGAAATTCGCAACAATGGGTATTACTATATTGATAAATCAGGACTGATTGAAGAACTGCTCAGTAGAACCGGAACGAAAGTAACGCTGATTACTCGTCCCCGACGCTTTGGAAAGACCTTGGGCATGAGTATGCTGGAAAGCTTCTTTGACATCCGCAAGGACAGCAGAAAACTGTTCGAAGGGTTGGAAATTACAGAGCATCAGGCATTATGCGATGCGTGGATGAATCAGTATCCAACGATTTCCATTTCATTCCGTCAAATTGATGGCCTGAATTTTATGGAAGCATACCGGCAGCTTGTCTATGAAATTGCTCTCTTGTATCAAAATCACACATATCTATTGGATAGTCATGCAATAAGCAACCAGGAAAAATCTCTTTTTCAGCAGATAAGTGATCGAAAAGCTGAAAAGACAGATGTGCTGCGCTCGATTCAATTTCTAACACTTCTGTTAAACAAGCATTACAACAAAAAAGTGGTTCTCTTTATAGATGAATATGATGTCCCTGTGGCAAAAGCAAACAACAACGGTTACTATGCTGAAATGCTGGATGTCATGAAGGGGTTGATGCAGGCCCTGAAAGACAATCAGGCACTCCAATTTGCAGTTGTTACGGGCTGCTTGAAGATTGCAAAAGAGAGCATTTTTACGGGAACCAATAATTTCGTATCGGATACGATCATAAATTCTCGTTTAAACGAGTATTTCGGTTTTGTACAGAGCGAGGTCGACCAGCTGCTGAGCGACACCGGGCTGACGGAGCGGTCTGACAGTATCCGGAAATGGTACGATGGCTACCATTTCGGAGACTTCGATGTGTACTGTCCGTGGGATGTCATGAATTATGTGCTGGAGCTGCAGCGCAATCCGAAGGCTAAGCCGATCAGCTATTGGAAGAACACCAGTGACAATGCCGTCATCCGATCTTTTATTGACTATGCAGGCAGTACGATCACCAATAAACTTGAAACGCTGATGGCTGGCGGCTGCATCGTGCAGCGTGTGGATGAGAACCTGACCTATGATTATCTGCATTCTTCAGAGGATAACCTGTGGAGTTTGCTATACCTGACAGGGTATCTGACCGAAGCTCGTGAAGACGATTATGCGGGTGAACTGCCGGATGGCATGACCGCCTTGATGATTCCGAATGCAGAAATTAGAGAGATTTTTGAAACAACGGTTATCAGATGGTTTGATGACAGCACGAAGAAGTGGAATCGGAATGCTCTGTTTGATGCCGTCTGGAACGGGGACAGTGAGGGCATTACCAAGGAGATGAATGTGCTGCTCCGGCGTACCATCAGCTACCATGACTATCGGGAAGACTTTTATCATGCCTTCCTTGCGGGGATTTTTACAGGTGCCGGATATATGGTGGACTCCAATAAGGAGCATGGAGAAGGCCGAAGCGATGTAGTCGTTTATGATTCCATCAATGCCCGCGTTGCGATCTTTGAGGCAAAGTATACAAAGGTCCTGGAGAATCTGGAGAGTGAGTGTGATACGGCTCTGCAGCAAATTGATGACAGGATGTACGCGAAAGAGTACGAGGATGATTATGACCAAATCCTTTGTTATGGTATTTCGTTCTTCAAGAAGCGTTGTATGGTGAAGAAAAAGTGATCCATGGTAAATCTTAACTTGAAAACAAAGATCCCCGCAGAGGCGGGGGTGATCCTTATTAATATAAGAATCCGGTTTTATTCCCCGCATAAGCGGGGGTATGTTTTAGAGTGATTTATTTTATACAGAACTTAAATTGATTGTAATTCGGAAAATTGAGAAAAGTGTTTGACAATTTAATTGCACAATATTATAACTATTAATATAAAAATAAATACTGTCTATGGAAAATGGAGCAAATAATGGAATCGAACTTATGGTGGCTAACTGCAAAGACATCCAGACAGGATGACAATCTCTGGCTTCCGCTTGCCTGGCATCTGAAAGACACTGCAGAGGTGATGAGGTACTTACTTCATCATTGGGTACCGAATGCCTTTTATACGGAAATCGGTTTTACTGACAAGGAGTCTGCAAGAAAAATTGCAATTTTCCTGGCGGCTATACACGACAGCGGTAAAGGTTGTCCCGTGTTTCAAAGCCGGATTACCAGAAATCTTCCGGATATCAGGGATACATTGTTCGACCAGAATTTGTATTTTAAAGATCAGTATCAGAATGAGAAGGACCTGAAACATGCACATATGGGAGCAGTTCTTCTTCGTTCCATGGGAGTGCCGGATTCTGTGGCAGTGGTGGTAGGAGCTCATCACGGAAAACCGGAGACGAATACTATGAGTTTAAGATCTCCGAAGAGTGAGATGCTGGTAAACAAGAGTGCATATGGGGCACAGAGCGAAGAATGGAAATCTGTGCAGCAGATGATTGTGAAGGAGGCCTTGGAAGAAGCCGGATATCAGAGCACAGAGGAATTGCCGGAATTATCAGAAGAGGCACAGATGCTGTTTGCCGGCCTTCTGATTATGGCGGACTGGATTGCGAGTAACAGTATTTACTTTCCTCTGATTTCCACGGATACACTGCCAATGGATTATGATCGGAGCAGGACTGAAAACGGATTGTCTAAGCTACATCTTCCGGAGCCGTATATGGTTTCAGATTACTGGAAGGATCCGGGATTTTTTCGTGAACGCTTCGGATTTGAGCCGAATGCGATTCAGCAGGCAATGATTCATAAGGCAGAAGAGATGGAAAGCCCTGGGCTGATGATTCTGGAAGCTCCGATGGGAGAGGGAAAAACAGAAGCCGCTCTGGCAGCCGCTGAAATCCTGATGAACCGGTTTGAACTGGGCGGAATTGCATTCTTTCTTCCTTCGCAGGCAACGAGCAATGCAATGCTTGACCGAATTTTGGAATGGATTCAAAGTCAGCCGGATGCGGATCAGGTGTCATTGGAATTATCTCATTCTAATGCAAATCTGAACCATACCTTTCGTGAGCTGCGGGAAGGGTGCGTTCAAACCCAGGAGGATGAGAGTGAACTTTTTCAAAAGGCAGCTGTTTACAGCTTTTTTGATGGGAGCAAAACAAAGCTTCTCGCAAATGTGGTAGTTGGTACGGTGGACCAATTGCTGATGGCTGCTCTCAGACAGAAGCATGTTATGCTCCGCCAGCTTGGGTTGATGGGAAAAATTGTTGTGATCGATGAGTGCCATGCATATGATGCATATATGTGTGTATATCTGAAAAGAATTTTGCGGTGGCTTTCTGCGTACGGAATACCCGTGATTCTTCTGTCTGCGACATTACCTGGAAAACGAAGAGCGGAACTTGTGGATGCGTATGGATGCTGCAGAAAGAAGGATAGAAAAGAAATTGAGGAAAAAGGAGGATACCCGCTTTTGACGACAGCGGAAGCGTGGTTTCAGCCGAAAGATCTATCAGGAAATTTTCAGGCCTGCGAAATTTCATACGACAAGCAACCGCGCGATGTCTGGGTGGAACGCCGGTCAGAAAACGAGGCTTTTTGTGAAATAAAAGCAGCACTGGATGCCGGCGGCTGTGTCGGAATCATTCTGAACACAGTACGAAGAGTACAAGAATGGGCGGAGCTTCTGAAAAAGAAATTTCCTGAGGCGAATTTATATGTAGATCACTCCTATTTTCTTCTGCCGGACCGAATGGAGCGGGAACAGGTAATTCTGCAGAAGGTTGGAAAGGCATCTACATGGAAGGATCGAGAAAAGACAGTGATATTGGGAACGCAGGTGCTCGAGCAATCTCTGAATCTGGATTTCGATTTGCTGATCACGGATCTGTGTCCAATGGATCTTCTAATGCAGCGAATCGGAAGAGAACACCGTCATCTTAGAGAGAGGCCGGAAGGCTTGCTGTTGGCAAAATGCATTGTATTAAAAAGTGACCCGGAACAGCTGGAGGATGGGGCAAAGGCAATTTATGGGGAATACCTTCTGCGAAGAACAGCGATGCTCCTTCCTGAGAAGATTACACTGCCACAGGATATTTCAAAGCTGGTTCAGTATGTGTACAATGAAAAAGAAGGATATAAATTTCTGCCGGATCAGTATGAATCTTATAAGAACCAGAGACTTGATCAGGAGGAAAAAGCAGAGGGCTACTGTCTGAGGGAACCGGATGCGGATCCTTTGGCAGAACCGATTACTGGCTTACTGGATGCGGAACCTTTTTACCAGAGTGAGGAAAAGGCAAGAGCGACTGTTCGGGATGGAGAAGATTCAATTGAAGTGATTGTGGTACAGGAAAGTGGAAATGACTTTGTTCTGATTCTTTCTGGAGAGCACAGTGGAGAGAAAATAGATATGTCAAGGCAGCCATCCATGAAGGAAACAGAAATCCTGGAAGAACAGAGAATCAAACTGCCACTACGTCTATCAAAAGCTCGGAATTATGAAGAAAATATAGAAATATTAATAGAAGCTATGAAGCGAAACATCCCGGAATGGATGAATCATCCGGCGTTAATGGATGAACTCATCATGATATTGGACGAAAATGCAAATTTTAATTTTGGAAATCAAACGCTACATTATGATCCGCAGATGGGGTTGCAGTGGAAGGAGAAAACGTGATGGGAGAAAAAGAATTCAATCTGCTCCATGAACCGTGGATTCGTGTCTTGACGGAGCGGGGAGTCATTCAGGAAGTGTCGATCAGTAATGCGTTGATTCATGCGCATGAATACCATGGACTGGCTGGAGAACTGGTGACACAGGATGTTGTCGTAATGAGACTTCTTCTTGCAATTCTACAGACTATTGTGTATCGATACGATGATGAAGGAGAAGAGGAACTGCTGGAAGACAAGAGTGAAGCTCTCAGGCGTTGGAAGTCCATTTGGGACAGAGGGTGCTTTGACAGGGAGATTATCCATTCTTATCTTTCGGAATGGGAGGACAGATTCTGGCTGTTTCACCAGACACGTCCGTTTTATCAGGTCCCGGAAGCGGGGGACGGGACAGAATGCTCTGCGGCTAAGCTTAATGGAATGATTTCTGAGAGCAATAATAAAATCCGCCTGTTCTCCGAGAGATGTGGAATACAAAAAGAACAACTGACTTTTCCGGAAGCTGCCAGATGGCTTTTGTATGTGAACGGCTTTGATGATACTTCGGCAAAGCCGAAGAAGAAGGGAAGCCCATCAGCTGGTGTTGGTTGGCTTGGAAAACTGGGATTGATCTATGCAGAAGGGAAGAACCTTTTTGAAACGCTTTTGTTGAATCTGGTTCTGGTGTCAGGTCAAGGGAAGGTCTGGAAGGATCCAAAGCCGCAATGGGAACTGGATGCACCGAGAAAAGATGAGAGAACAGAAATTCCGATGCCGGATAATCAGGCAGAGCTTCTAACGCTGCAGTCCAGGAGAATCCTTTTGAAGAGACAAAGAGACAGAGTGACTGGCTATTATCTGCTGGGCGGAGATTATTGGGACAAGGAAAATGCTGTTGATGAGCAGATGACCGTATGGCAGGAAATACCAGGAAAGAAAAATGAAGAGTCATACTGGCAGCCGAAGCGGCATTCGCCGGAACGGCAGATGTGGAGAGACTTCGCTAATATTTTCTGCCAAGAAGATGGGAAGAGAAATCCTGGAATCGTAGCGTGGATCATGCTTTTGAAGAAAAGAAAGCTGATTGACCAAGAGAACAAAATTCTGTTTAAGACCGCTTCCGTAAAATATGGAGACAAGGATTTCTTCGCCATAGATGTTTTTGGTGATTATCTGAGTCTTCAGACCGGACTTTTCACGGACATTGGAGGTGATTGGGAGGAAGAAATCCGGAATGAAGTTGAAATTTGTGATCATGTGGCCGGGATTGTCGGCATTCTGAAAAGGAATCTGAACAGAGCAACCGGGCAGGACACAGATTCTGATGTTCCTTCGGTGAAAGAAACATATTATTACCGGATCGATCAGCCGTTCCGCGTATGGATTTCTGAAATCAGCGGAGAAGAGGATTTATCCCAGGCAGAAGAGGTCCGGATGCAGTGGAGAAAAGAAGCATACC
>CALEFO010000189.1 GCA_937877165.1 uncultured Lachnospiraceae bacterium
TTGCACTGTACAAGAAGCGCCGCCTGCTGATCGGAAACCGCCTTCAGCTGTGCTGCCTGTGCCTGTGCCGCCGCCGTAATGACAACCACATGTCCATCCTTGCACATACGGATGATGTTGTTCTGCCCATCCACCGTCGTCTGGTCCTTCACCATCGCACCGGTTCCGTCGAAGAAGTACTGAAGTCCTCCGATCGTCTGCATACCGAACTGCTTGCGGTAATTAACAAAATAATAGGTCGCGCCATTTTGTGTGGAAAGTCCCGTCGCCGGAATCGTTGTGAAATAATCCTTCATCACATAATCCACGTCACAGTAGCCCGCAACGCCCGGAACCGCACCCTTGGAGGAATATTGCCACATCGTTCCGGGGAAGCCCATCTCTCCGCCATAGTTGGCTACCCAGTGATCCCAGGACGTAACGCCGAGCTTCGTCGCAAACCAGTTCTTGTAGCTGTACACCATCGGCTGATAGCCCGCTGCGTACACCATCGTGCAGAAGGTGTTCACAATCGAAAGCTGATCCGCCGTTGAGAGATTCACCTGCGACGGATCCTCAATGTCAATGGCGACCGGGAAGGAAATCGGAAGATTTCCCATCGCGGAAATGGCAAGCTGCGCATCAGCCGCTGCCTCTGCCGCGTTCAGCGCGTAGGAATACACATAAACACCGACGCGAATCCCTGCCGCATTGGCTCCAACCACATTCTGGGTAAAATATTTGTCGAGGCCGTACTTCGTATTACCCACGCGGATCATGGCAAACTTCACACCGCTTGCCGCTACCGCATTCCAGTCAATGGCCCCCTGATAGGAACTCACATCAATACCGCTCACTGCCGCCTGTGCGTCCGTCTTGTTCGCCGGTGCCAGCAGCATAAGAAATGCCGCCGCCATTGTCAGCAGCATCACCTTGATTCCGTTTCCGATCTTCTTCAATTCTCTTCTCCTCCCGAAATCCTGAATCCGCAGAAAAGACCTTTCCCCTCCTGCCGGATGACATACAGATGTATCTTAACAACTTGTGCGGATTCCGTCAAACCGCTACAATAAATACTTATCTGACAACTTCCCTGCCGGAGCATATTGCTGTTCTCCCGGCAGAACAAAGCAAGCTCTGATTTTTATCCAATTTTTTCAGGAGGTTTCTTACATGCGCAGCCTTATTTCCCATCTTTGGAACGACAAGAAGTTCCGTCAGTGCCTTTTTGATACGTTTCTTGCCGGTCTTGCCGCGCATGCCGTGTACTTTTTCAGCAACCTCTCCTTCCATGACGATGTTGTCTGCACCTATGATGTCGGCGCAACGCATATTTTCGGGAGGTTCACTCTTGGCCTTCTCGGAAAGCTGACACGCCTTCCCTTCGGCGGCAGCAATTACAGCCTCCCCTGGTTCGGCGGCCTCGTATCGCTCCTGTTCCTTGCACTTTCTTCCTACCTGATGGTCCGAACTCTGCACGTAACCTCACGGGTTCTTTCCTTTTTTCTCTGCGCGATTGTGGCTGTTTTTCCGGTGCTGACCTCGACCTTCGCCTACGGCTTCACCGCGCCGTATTACATGCTGGCCTTCTTCCTTGCCTGCCTCTCGGCATGTTTTCTCGCAGACAACACCTCACTTTTCTCTCTTACTGCAGGAGTAATTCTCAGCGGGCTGATGATCGGAATTTATCAGGCCTACCTTCCCGTCATGCTCTCTTTCGAGGTGCTGATTCTCCTTTCACATGAATGGGAAAAAAGGGACCGGCCCTTCTCTTTCTGGCTCCATGCGCTTTCTGGAACAGTTCTTGGTTTTCTGCTCTACCTTCTTCTTATGAAGGCATCTCTTTTCGCCACCGGAAAAGAGCTCTATGCCTACCGCGGACTCGATACCATGGGCGTGGGAGCCGGAAATTTCTCCTACCTTCAGAGGATCGCCATGGCCTACCGGATGTTCTTCTTCCCGGACAGCTTCCGCCCCTACCGCGGAAGCGACGACTATCTTCTTTTCATGTGGTCCATGCGGCCGGTATACCGTCTGATGATTCTCGTCATCCTGGTGCTTTCGGCCTTTTCCCTGGTCCACATGCTGAGCACAGCCCTTGCGAAACGGGAACGTCTTTCCGGGACGGAAGGTTCTGCCGGAAGGTCATCCCTTCCTTTTCTTCGTATGGCTGTTCTTTTTGCGCTGTTTCCGCTGTGCGCGAACTTTATTTTCGTCATGACCGATTTTGATGTCTACTCGCTGATGCTCTACGGCGAGGTCATGATTTTCGTCCTCGGAATTCTTCTTGCACAGTGGTTTCCGGCATGGAATCCGAAGGCTTCCGTCCCGGCAGAGGAGAGGCCCTCGGATGTATCGCGGACGGCAAGAACTGCTGCCACTCCCCTCCAGGCGGCGAAGAAGCCTTTCCGGACAGCGTCCGGGAAACATATCTTCCGCCTCTCCTTTTCAGGCGGTCTCTCCCTCTTCCTGAGCGCTGTTCTTCTGTATTCTGTACTTTT
>CALEFO010000190.1 GCA_937877165.1 uncultured Lachnospiraceae bacterium
GAATAACAGCAGAGTAACACTTACGGCAACCGCCGAGCAGCAGAGGATCCTGAATGAGCGGTGGGAGGAGGCGGGAATCGGCAACGATTACATTTTCTCCCGCGTGATGCGCAATGAGGATACGTTCCTCAAGCTGATGCAGCGGATTTTCCCGGAGCTGAAGCTGACGAAGGTAAAACGGCATACGCCGCAGATGACGTTCGAAGGCCCGCACGGCAGCAAGAGTGTGCGCTTTGACGTCTATTCGGAAATTGACGGCCGCATTTTTGACGTGGAAATGCAGATGGAGAACCGGAAGAACGAGCCGCGAAGGACGCGTTACTACCAGTGCATGATGGACGAGCAGGAGCTGCACAAGGGAGCGGACTATGCGGAGCTTCCGGAATCGTACATTGTGATGATCAGCCCGATGGATCTGTTTGGGAAGGGACGGCACATCTACCGCTTCCGGAACTACGAGCAGACGGATCGGGAGCTGGAGCTGAGAGACGGAACGACGAAGGTGTTCCTGAATACGAATGGGACAGGTGATGACATTCTGCCTGAGCTGAAGAACTTTCTGGACCTGGTGAACGGTGCTGCTCCTGCGGATGAGTTCTGCAGGGAGGTGAGTGAGCAGGTGTTTGAAGCCAAGCAGAGTGCGGAGATGAGGAGGAACTTCATGGAATTCGAGTATATGCAGATGCTGGCGAAAAAGGACGCGAGAGAGGCCGGATGGAAAGAAGGACATAAAGAAGGATTCGACCAGGGCCGTGAAGAGGGCCGTGCAGAAGGCCGTGCAGAAGGCGAGAAGAAGGGCCGCGAAGAAGGTGAGAAGAAAGGCCGTAATGAGGAGCGGCTGGATAACTATGGATCTCTGGTGCGGGATGGCATCCTTTCTCTTCCGGATGCAGTGAGGCGGTCAGGTCTTAGTGAAGGCGAGATCCGTACATGGATCCGACAGAACAGCGCTTCCTGATCCCTGTTCAGGAGAAAATGAGAGGCGGATGTAAGGGAGCGGAGTTTCACTCCGCTCCTTTGTATTTCAGATACAGGAGCGTGATGTCGTCGAACTGAAGTGCCTTCCGGCAGAAGTCCCTGACGGAGGCATTGACAAGCGCAGGGAGCTCTTCGACAGATGCCTCGCTGTGGTCATTCAGAACCTGCAGGAGGCGGGATGTACCGAACGGTTCGTTCTGTTCATTGACGGCCTCCGGGCAGCCGTCTGTGTAGAGGAAGAGACCGCTCCCTTTTTCCAGAAGGAGCCGGTACTGCTTCCTGGAGTAGGAGAGTCCATCCAGAGTGGCGATGGGCATGCTGTGCGCATCCTTAAGAATCGAGAAGGTGCCGTCCGGACTCCGGAGAATGGGATATTCGTGTCCGGCGTTGGCGGCAATGAGTTCTCCGGTGGAGATGGTGAGAATGCCGAGCCAGACGGTGACGAACATTTCCATGGAGTTGTTCTCACAGAGCCGCTCATTGACGAATTCCAGAATTTCCGCGGGGGTCCCGCCGGCGAGCGTGCGGTCCTTGATGAGTGTTTTCGCAATGACCATGAAGAGCGCCGCGGGAACACCTTTTCCGGAAACATCTGCCATGACGAGGGCGAGATGGTCGTCATCGATCAGGTAGAAGTCGTAGAAGTCGCCGCCGACCTCCCTGGCCGGCTTCATGCAGGCGAAGAGATCGAATTCTCTGCGTTCCGGGAAGGGCGGGAAAATCGTGGGGAGCATGGAGGTCTGGATGCTGTGCGCGATGTGAAGCTCCGAGGCGATGCGTTCCCGGTCTGTCGTGACACGGACGAGATCCTCCCGGGAGGTTTCGATGCGCTCCTCCATGTTCAGGACGGATTCCGCAAGTCCGCCCATTTCATTCCGGATTTTCAGGACGGCGTCGAGGCAGCCGGGTTTCACGGTAGACTCGCGGGCGAAGCGGTCTGCCTCCCTGGAGATCCGGTGAATCGGCAGGACCAGGGACCAGCGCAGCATGACCGCGGCGCCGACGGTGGAGACCAGGACGATGAGGATGGTGATCCAGGCAATTTTGCCGAACATGGCCCGCGCGGGATCCATGAGCTCGCTCATGATTTTCTGCACGCAGAGAACGCCGACGGTCTGTCCGGCGCTGCTGCGGATGGGGAGCGTGACCGTGATGTGCTGGCCCGAGCCGGAATCCGTCTGCCTGCGGACGACAGAGGCGTATTCGCCCTCTTCATAGGCGCGGCGGTAGGCGCGGATGTAGTCGGGGCTGGTGGTCTTCTGCCGGTACCCGGGCTCGAAGACAGAGAAGCGGTCCTGGAGAGAAGAGTTGACAGCGTCGAAGACATAGGTGATTTCGGAATAATCCTCATTCGGAATCAGGACATAGAGGAAGGTGCAGTTCTCGGTATCTGCGAGGGTCTGGAGCGTGTCACAGGTCTTCTGATATTCTTCCTGCAGGGAGGTGTCCTTTCCGGCGTCCGCCTGAAGATAATCCTGCAGATGATCGCCGTTGATGAAGGAGACGGCGGTCAGCCCCGTCTGGCGGGAGTGTTCAACAAACTGATCGGTCATGGCACGCAGGTATTCGCGGCAGCCGATGACGGCGCTGAGGGTGCCGAGGGCGATCAGGACAATGGCGAGATTGATGACGACGCGGACGGTCAGGCGGTGACGCCTGGGGTTCAGATTCCGGATCGGATGCGTAATGCGACAGGAGCCGGAAGCATTTTTCTCCTGTCGGGACGGTGATGTTAAATGCAAAGAGAACATGAATGCTCCCTCCATGAATCGAAATGATGCGATGGACTGCGGGCGCTCCCGCGGATGGAGCCGTATTTTTGAAAAAGGCCTGCACCGGGAACGCCCTGGAAGACGGTAACACAGCTATCATACCCCGAAAATACTGGTAAATCCATGAGAGAATGAGGGAAGTCCCGGCGTTGTCGGGAAAAGAGAAAACAAGTATACTGTTCTCTGTTCAGCACATCCCGCAGGGCAAATTCGAGAGGGAACGGCTGAACCAGTAAGAGTAGGCGAGTGGGCAGCTTGCGAGACCACTCGCTCTGCCATGCGGGATGCGGTCAGGGCCCGAGGGGCCTCTGGCCGGGGGCATCGAGGATTTGCGGAGAAAAGGTAATATTTATTTATGAAGCAAAAGGACACCCTGGTGCGGGAGAGGGAGTATCCGGATCTTCCACAGAAGCCGCAGCAGGAAGACATACATAAGACGTTTGAGAGCAGGATTCCGGAGTTTTTCGCGGATGAGCTGACGAACCGTGAGCTGGAGGATTTTCTGGATCACTACGACACCTGCGGAATGTGCCGGGACGAGCTGTCGATCCAGTATCTGATTCATGCGGGACTGCCGCGTCTGGAGACCGGCGAGGCCTTCAATCTTCAGAAGGAGCTGGGGGCATACGTGCGGCTCCAGCGGGGACGGCTCGAGCGAAGGGAGCGGCGGGTGAAGCTGACGGCGCTGTACGAGGTGTTCACGCTGGCTGCCTTTGCGGCGGCGGTCACGGCATGTTATGTGCTGGGGATTGTGTGAGGCCGCCGGCATTTTCGTGTGTAGTGGATAGGAGGCTTTTGTGGAGAAATTAGTCCTGATTGACGGGCACAGTATTCTGAACCGGGCATTTTATGGGATGCCGGATCTGACGAACAGCGCGGGGCTTCACACCGGCGCGGTTTACGGGTTTCTCAAGATTTTGTTCAAAATTCTGGACGAGGAGAGGCCGGAATATCTGACGGTGGCATTTGACGTGCACGCGCCGACCTTCCGGCATGAGGCCTTTGCGGACTACAAGGGGACGCGGCACGCGATGCCGGACGAGCTGCGCGAGCAGGTTCCCCTGATGAAGAAGGTGCTGGCGGCCATGGGCATCGCAACGTGCGAGGAGGCGGGCCTTGAGGCGGACGACATTCTCGGCACGCTGGCGAAGAAGGCGCAGGCAGATGGCATGGAGGTTTCGCTGGTTTCCGGGGACCAGGACCTTCTGCAGATTGCGGATGAGCACATTCAGATCCGCATCCCGAAGACGAAGAAGGGCCAGACTGTCATTGAGAATTATTACGCGAAGGATGTCGAGGACACGCTGCAGGTAACGCCCCTGGAGTTTATTCAGGTGAAGGCGCTGCAGGGTGATACCTCCGACAACATTCCGGGTGTTCCGAAGGTGGGACCGAAGACGGCGACGGACCTCATTGTTCGTTACCATTCCGTGGACGGCGTCTATGAGCATCTGGACGAGATCACGAAAAAAGGCCTGCACGACACGCTGGAGCAGAATGAGGACAAGGCAAGGCTTTCCCTGTTCCTCGCCGCGATTAAGACGGATGCGGACGTCTGCCTGGACAGGGACAAGGCCAGAATCGGGAATTTCTACACGCCGGAGGCGTTCCGGCTGTACACGGAGCTGGGCTTCAAGAACCTCCTTTCGCGGTTTTCCATGGAATCGGTGGCTGCGGCGGGGAGGCAGGAAAACGGCGCCGGGGCAGAAGGTACGGAGGCAGGAGAAGGGAAGGAGCATGCCGTCCTGACGATTGCGGAGACCGCAAGGGCCGAAGAACTTTTTCGTGAGCTTTCCGGAGAAGACGGGAAAGAGAACTCCGGCAGCCGGATAAAGGGAGTCATTCCCTGGGTCGGAATCTATCCTGTGTATGACAGGAAGGGCGAAGAGAAGCTTCTTCTCGGCCTTTCGGTTTCCGGAGACGGAAGAACCTGGTTCCTGCAGGCCTCCCATGAGGAGAAGGCTGCGCAGGAGGAGAACCTTCAGGAGGCCGATGGACAGCTTACGTTTAGTTTCGGAAACGTCCCGGAGGAGGTCAGCCGGAAGCAAGGGAAGGAGAAGACCGGAGCAATAGCAGCGGAATGTCTGACCGCAGGCCTTGGCAGACTTCGGCAGGCAGCACGGAAGGGCCGGATCTGGCTTGCCGTCTTCGATCTGAAGTCCCAGCTTTCGTTCTGGGGAATTGAAGAGACGGAATTTAACGACGGCATTCATCTGGAAGGGATTTTTGATGTCCTTCTGGGGGCGTACCTCTGCAATCCGCTGAAGAATGATTATGAACCGGAGGATGTCGCCTCGGAGTATCTGGGCGAGACGATCCCAGGAAGGAGGCAGTTCCTCGAGAAGAGCTCCTTTGCGGACAAGCTGGCGGAGGATCAGGAAGCGGCAGCAGATGAGCTGACTGCCTCGAAGGCGCAGAACATGGCGCTGCCGGAGGGTGGTGCTCTGACATCCGGAAAGGAAGCGGAGAGGGGCAGCACGGTCGCGGATTTTGCAGGGCACATTTCGGATACGCTCGCAAGAGAGGCGGAGGCGGTGCGAGGCCGCCTTCAGGAGGAGGGCATGCTGGAGCTCTATGAGACGGTCGAGCTCCCTCTTACCTATATTCTGTATGACATGCAGAGGATCGGCATCCGTGTGGTTCCGGAGAAGCTCGCAGCCTATGGAAATCAGCTGGTGGACCGGATTCATGAGCTCGAGGCTTCGATTCATGAGAAGGCAGGGCATGCGTTCAACATCGCGAGTCCGAAGCAGCTGGGGCAGGTTCTTTTCGGAGAGCTGGGGCTTCCGGGCGGCAAGAAGACCAAGAGCGGGTTTTCTACGGCGGCGGACGTTCTGGACAAGCTGGCACCGGATTATCCGATTGTCGGGGAGATTCTGGAGTACCGCGCCTTAACAAAGCTCAAGTCCACGTATGCGGACGGGCTGCAGGCCTTTATCGCAGGGGATTCCCGGATTCACACGACCTTTCATCAGACCATCACGGCAACCGGGCGCATCAGCTCCACGGATCCGAATCTTCAGAACATCCCGATGCGGACGGAGCTGGGAAGAGCCATCCGGAAGGTATTCATTCCACGGGACGGGTCCTGCTTCACCGACGCGGATTATTCGCAGATTGAGCTGAGAATCCTTGCGTCGCTCTCCGGCGATGAGGCATTGATCGAGGCGTACCGCGAGAACCGGGACATTCACCGCACCACAGCCTCCCGCGTGTTCCACACGCCCTTTGACGAGGTGTCGGACCTGCAGAGAAGGAACGCGAAGGCGGTCAATTTCGGTATCGTGTATGGAATCAGCTCGTTCGGTCTGTCACAGAACCTCTCGATCTCCAGGAGCGAGGCGAAGGAATACATCGATGAGTACTTCCGGATGTTCCCCGGCATCAAGATCTTCCTTGACCGGGAGGTTGAGGAGGCGAAGGAGAAGGGATATTCGGTCACGATGTTCGGAAGACGGCGCCCGATTCCGGAGCTGAAGAGCTCGAACTTCATGCAGCGCCAGTTCGGCGAGCGCGTTGCCATGAATGCGCCGATTCAGGGAACCGGCGCGGACATCATGAAGATCGCGATGATCCGCGTGTGGGAGGAGCTGCACCGGCAGCGCCTTTCCTCACGACTGATCCTGCAGATTCACGACGAGCTTCTGATCGAGACGGCAGAGGGCGAGGAGGAGAAGGTGGCGAGAATTCTCCGGGACGGCATGATGGGAGCCGCACAGCTTCTGGTCCCGCTGGAGATTGACTGCCACACGGGTACCGACTGGTATGAGGCTAAATAGCGCACTCAGACGCACCTGATGGTGCGTCCTCCTGCTTGGAGCAGCACACTTTGTGTGCCTGCTCCCGCATCGGAGAAACCGCCTTCGCGGATTTCTCCAATGCGATGTATGAAGCTGCGGAAAGGTTGCAGAGTTTATGAAAATAATAGGTGTGACGGGCGGAGTCGGCTCCGGCAAAACGGAGCTGCTCCACTATATTGAGAAGAACTACCGCTGCCGGATTCTTCTCTCGGACGAGGCTTCGCATGAGGTGATGCGAAGGGGCGGGCGGATTTACGGATCTCTCGTGAGCCTTTTGGAGCAGTATCCTGCGGGAGCTTCGGACAATGCATCCGGAGCAGGCAACATCTGTGGAGAGGGAGGAAAAGGCACCCTTCTGCAGGAGAACGGTGAGATCGACCGCAGGGAAATGGCGGCGCGGATCTTTGCGCACAGAGAGCTCCGCGAAAGGGTCAACGCGCTGATTCATCCTGCAGTGAAGGAGTATATTCTGGAGCGGATCCGGGAGGAGCAGGAGAGGGCGGCGCAGAAAGCGGCGGACGCCGTGGATTATTTTTTCCTGGAGGCGGCGCTTCTGATCGAGTGCGGTTATCGCTCTTACGTGGATGAAATGTGGTATATTTACTGTGACCTTGCGGTCCGGAGGAAACGCCTTCGTGAGAGCCGCGGCTATTCGGATGAGAAAATCGACGGGATTCTCTCGTCGCAGCTTACGGAGGAGGAGTTCCGGGCAGGCTCGGATGTCGTGATCGACAACTCCGGAAGCCTCGAGAATGCGTACCGGCAGATCCGGGAAGCGCTGGGAACAGGAAAGTAAAGACATATTATGAGATTTCAGACATTCGCGAGCGGATCGAGCGGCAACTGCAGCTATATCGGCTCGGACACAACGCACCTTCTGTTCGATGTCGGCATCAGCCGGAAGAGAACGCAGGAGGCATTGAACCGGATCGGTCTGGATTTTCCGGACATCGACGGTATTTTTATTACGCATGAGCACGCGGATCATATCCAGGGACTGGCCATGATCCTGAAGAAATACGACATCCCGGTCTACGCGACGGAAGGAACGATTGAAGCGATTCTCCGGCTGGAGAAATACCACGATTTTGCAAGAGACCGTTTCATCCCCGTGAAGGCGGACGAGAAGACCACCGTGAAGGACATCACGGTGAATCCGATGACGATCTCCCATGATGCGGCGGATCCGGTGGGCTACCGGGTTCTCTACGGCGGGCAGAAGATTTCGATCTGCACGGACCTTGGCTGCTATACGGATTACACGAAGGCGTGCCTTCGGGATTCGGACGTGCTCCTTCTGGAGGCCAATCACGATGTCAATATGCTGCAGGTGGGGCCGTACCCGTACCCCTTGAAGCAGCGGATCCTCTCGGACCGCGGACATTTGTCCAATGTGGCAAGCGGAGAGCTTCTGGACAGTGTGCTGAATCCGCATATGAAGGCGATTTTCCTGGGGCATCTCTCCAAGGAGAATAATTATCCGGAGCTTGCCTTTGAGACCGTCCGCCTGGAGATCAATGCGGCGGACGATGAGTACGAGGCGGATGAGCTGCCCATCCGGGTGGCACCGCGCAGGGAAGCGTCAGGCATGGTGGAGCTGTAGAAAGGCACACGCAGGGGAAATTCCGGACCCTATACAGAATCCGGATACAGATTTTCCGCGGGCGAGAGAAACGAACAGAATCAGAGCTTGGAAGAATAAAATCAACGAAGAGCAGAAAGGTGGACATTATGGAGAAAAGAGCGATCATCACAGTCGTCGGCAAGGACACGGTCGGCATCATTGCCAGAGTATGCAGCTTCCTGGCGGATCACAAGATCAACATTCTTGATATTTCCCAGACCATCGTGCAGGGCTATTTCAACATGATGATGATTGTGGATATTGCGAAGCTGGAAATCCCCTTCGGAGATATGGCGGACGAGCTGGCAGCGATCGGCCGCGACAGCCTGGGCGTACAGATCAAGTGCCAGAAGGAAGAAATTTTCGATTCCATGCATCGCATTTGACAGCAGGCAGCGGCCGGGGAACAGATGGAGGTAAGCTATGATCAATATCCGTGAAGTGGAAGAGACGAATGCGATGATCGAGAAGGAGAATCTGGATGTCCGCACGATCACGATGGGCATCAGCCTTCTGGACTGCATCAGCTCGGATCTTCCGACTCTGAAGAAGAACATTTACGAGAAAATTTACACGCTGGCCAAGGATCTGGTGCAGACCGGCGAGGAAATTTCCAGGGATTTCGGAATTCCGATTGTGAACAAGCGGATTTCCGTCACCCCGATTGCTCTTGTGGGCGGGGCCGCGTGCCACAGCACGCAGGATTTTGCCGAGGTGGCGAAAACGCTGGATGAGGTGGCGCAGAAGGTCGGCGTCAACTTCCTCGGCGGCTACAGTGCACTGGTTTCCAAGGGGATGACGAAGGCGGACGAGCTTCTCATCCGTTCCATTCCGCAGGCCTTGAAGGAGACGCAGGTGGTCTGCTCCTCCGTTAACCTCGGCTCGACGAAAACCGGCATCGACATGGACGCAGTGCGGCTCATGGGCTCCATCGTCAAGGAGACGGCGGAGGAGACGAAGGATCTTCCGGTGAATGGCTGCGCGAAGCTTGTGGTCTTCTGCAATGCACCGGATGACAATCCGTTCATGGCGGGCGCCTTCCACGGCGTGACGGAGGCGGATGCGGTCCTGAATGTCGGCGTCTCCGGCCCCGGTGTTGTCAAGAAGGCACTGGAATCCTGCCACGGCGCGGATTTCGAGACACTCTCCGAGACGATCAAGAAGACCGCCTTCAAGGTCACCCGCGTGGGACAGCTCGTTGCGAAGGAGGCTTCCGCAAGACTAGGCATTCCGTTTGGCATCATCGACCTGTCACTGGCTCCGACTCCGGCAATCGGCGATTCGGTTGCGGATATTCTCTGCGAGATGGGCCTGGAGAAGGCGGGAGCGCCCGGAACGACAGCGGCGCTTGCTATGCTCAACGATCAGGTGAAGAAGGGCGGCCTCATGGCGTCCAGCTATGTGGGCGGTCTTTCCGGTGCGTTCATTCCGGTTTCGGAGGACCAGGGAATGATTGACGCGGCCAAGGCAGGAGCTCTTACTCTGGAGAAGCTGGAGGCAATGACCTGCGTCTGCTCAGTGGGCCTTGATATGATCGCTATTCCCGGCGATACGAAGGACACTACGATTGCCGGCATCATCGCAGATGAAATGGCTCTCGGCATGGTCAACCAGAAGACAACGGCCTGCCGCCTGATCCCGGTTCCCGGAAAAGGCGTCGGCGATGAGGTGGAGTTCGGCGGACTTCTCGGCCACGCACCGATCATGCCGGTGAACACCTTCGGCTGTGATGAATTCGTAAACCGCAAGGGAAGGATTCCTGCACCGGTCCACAGCTTTAAGAATTAAGTGAAATTATGAGTTTCTTTTCTGAAAATTCTGCATTAGTATAAAAGAGCCTGGCTCATTCCAGGACGGTTTTTCCGGAATCCGGTTTCGGGATGAGAGACGGAGCACTGTGTGCGGGCAGAAATGGAGGGGGTATGGATACGAAAAAGTACGATGTGGCAGCACTCGGCGAGCTGCTGGTGGATTTTACCGCGGGACCGGTCAGTTCCCAGGGGAATCCGACCTTTGAGGCCAATCCGGGCGGAGCACCCTGCAACGTGCTGTCGATGCTGCAGAAGCTTGGACATCCGACGGCCTTCATCGGCAAGGTCGGAAGGGATGCCTTCGGCGAGATGCTGAAGGAGAAGGCAGGAGCACAGGGAATCGACATGAGCGGCCTGTCGATGGACGCAAATGTGCACACGACGCTGGCGTTCGTTCAGAAGCTTGCAAACGGCGACCGTGATTTTTCCTTCTATCGCAAGCCCGGTGCGGATGTCATGCTGCGTCCGGAGGACGTGCGGGCGCACCGCGAGCTCATCGAACAGGCGAAAATCTTTCATTTCGGCTCGCTTTCCATGACTGACGAGCTGGTGGACCGCGCGACGAAGGAAGCCCTGACGATCGCAAAGGACAACGGTGTCACCGTTTCCTTTGATCCGAACTATCGCCCGCCGCTCTGGAATTCCGAGGACGAGGCGAGAGAGAAGATGGTCTTCGGCATGCAGAACACAGATATTATGAAGATTTCAGACAACGAAATCGTGTTCCTGACCGGCGAGGAGAACCTGGACAAGGGCGTCCGTATGCTGATCGACCGCTACGAGATTCCGCTTGTTTTCGCAACGCTGGGACCGGATGGAAGCCGCGCCTACTACAGGGGTGAGCGCGTGGACTGCCCCGGCTTCAAGAATCCGAACACGATCGAGACGACAGGAGCGGGCGACACGTTCTGCGCCTGCGGCCTTCACTTCGTTCTGAAGTATGGTCTGAAGGAGCTGAATATTTTCCGTCTGCGCGAGCTTCTGACCTTCGCCAATGCGGCGGCTTCGCTCGTGACCACGCGCCGCGGCGCTCTGGCCGTCATGCCGACGGAAGAGGAAGTGATGGAGTATATCCGCAGCTATCAGTAAGAGACGGGAAGCGAATTGAGAGGCGGCAGGATATTTTCCTGTTGCTTTCCGTCCTTTCTTTGGTATAATAAAACGCATGTACGGAGTATCTGAAGCTTCTGCATGCGGTTTGCGGTATTAGTTCATCGGTAGAATGCGACCTTCCCAAGGTTGAGAGGTGGGTTCGATTCCCATATACCGCTTATTATTTTCATCGGCTTTCACTGAGATTCAGTGAGAGCCGTTTTTTGCTGTATTTTCAGCGTTTTCCGAACATTGGTATGCGTTGGCATGGTTCATGGTGAACCGAATAATCACAAAACACATTGCGGATAAAAAATATCAGTGCTAACATGATTGTATCCGGGCGGGGACTGCGTCTTCCTCCGGACCTTATCTTCTTTCTGTAATCCAAAGCGCGCCGGGTCTTTGCCGGACCGGAATCTCCCATTCCGGCACTCCCAATCCGGTGTTACGGATTCGGCGCCGCAGCGGATTATAAGATTGTGCTACAATATCCCCATGATTTCATTGATGGATACAACTTCATTTATGGCCGTTCATGGTGCGGCAGCTCGCATTCCGGTAAGTCACATGTCAGAGATTGGAAATCTTTTTGTGAAGGCCTTTTCTTTTCTTGCGGAGAGCTTGCACTCGGGTCTTCTTGGCATCGGTGCGGGAATCGGCGTGCTTATAGTGCTCGTCCTGTTTTTCCCTGCGCTGTGGTTTTCCTGGAGAATGGCCAAAAGGCACGGGGAGGGAAAGCGGGCAGGACGCATACGAAAAGCCGTACTGTCGGTATTCCTTGTATTTCCTCCAACGCTCTGTGGGCTTCTTCTGCTTCTTGGCTTCGGGCCGGACGGCATTACCGGAAGAGAACTGATTCACGAAATCGGCTGGCAGGGAGCTTATCCCTGGCTGGGCGCGCTCCTTGCCGGGATTCTTGCGGCAGTGCCTGTTCTTCGGCTGTCGTTCCAGCGCGGACTGGAGCAGACGGATCCGCAGAGCCTTCTTGTCGCGAGAACTCTGGGAATTCGTAAGACTGCGGCATTCTGGAGAATTGCAATGCCGGGAGCCCGCAGGGGTGTGGCCGCAGGGCTTTTTTTCGGAGCGGCAAGGGCAGCAGGGGAGTACGGTGCCTGCGCGCTGATGGCAGAATCCTGCCTGCGGAAGGCGGGAGCAGCGGGGATCTCGGGAGAATGGACGCTTTCTGCGCTGAGCGGGAGCGGAATTCTGGCGGCCTGGATTTGGGATCTTGGCTGCCTTGCGGCGGGAGCCGTCCTTTGTGCGCTTGTCGGTGCAGTTTTTTGCCGCAGGAAAAGAAGAACGCGTGTGAAATAAAGAGCTCCTGACGGAGAAATTTCCGGCGGATCCCGGCGGGCAGTATCAGGGGATCCCGGGGAGAGACGGCCCGCAGTGAGCCTGCAGGCACAGGATAAGGCGATGAGCTTAGAGGTACATATTCGGAAAAAAGAACAGAACCGGACGCTGGATGTGAATTTCAAGGCGGAAAAGGGAATTCTGTCCATACTGGGGGAAACGGGAAGCGGGAAGACAGAGCTTCTTTCCTGTCTTGCAGGACTGCAGACGCCGGATGAGGGAAGCATTGTGCTGAACGGAAGTTGGCTTTACGATTCCCTTCAGAAAATCTGTCTTCCGCCGGCGCAGCGGAAAACTGGCTTTCTTCCGGAAAGCTATGCGCTTTTTCCGGAGATGACCGTGGAAGAGAACATCCGTCTGGTTCTTGGCACAGCAGAAAATCCTCCGGGACGCGCGGACGGGAAGAAGGAGGGAAGGAGGGAAAGAAAGCTCCTTGCTGCGATGAGGACAACGGAGCTCCTGAAGGAGTACGGGCTGGACGGCCTCGGCGGCTGTTACCCGGACGAGCTCTCCCGGGCGCAGCGGCTGATGGCTGCCATGGCGAGGATGATGGCGGCAGAGCCGGAGCTTGTTCTTCTCGACAATCCCTTCGCAGGGCTGGATCCGTATCTTCGGGCAGAGCTTCTGCAGAGGATCCGTGAAAAGCTTACGTCGGAGAAAGGCGTGACCTGCGTGTTTGCGACCGCAGACCGGGATGAGGCCTATGCCATGGGCGGAAGTATTGTATCCATGGAAAACGGTGCCTGCACAGGAGAGAAAAAACGGGATCTTTTCTTCCACGCACCCGAAACGGTCGGAGCGGCCCTTCTTTCCGGCTGCCACAACATTGCAAAGGCGGAGCGGCTGGATGACTTTCATGCGCTGGTTCCGGCATGGGGCGCGGTCCTTGTTTTTCCCGGGGAAAAGAGAATTCCGCAGGCAGGTGAAGCGGTTTCGCCGCAGGAGGCACACGGCTGGGAAGAGCTTTCCGGAGATTTTGCCTTTGTTGGAATCCGGGAAGAGGATTTCTGCCTGAGGATCCCGGAGGGAAGGAAAGCAGCGGATTTCCGGCGCTTTCCTGTCCTGGTGCAGCGGGTGGAGGAGGACCTGCAGAGCTGGAGAATCTGGTTCGCAACAGGGCGTGAGGCAAGGCGGCTGGAGCTTTCCGGGAAAGCCTCGGGATCTGGGAGCTCATCCTCGGAACCAAACGCCGGAACGGAGGCCGAAAGAGAGGCGGCAACGGGGAACTTAGAGGGAAAAGACAAAAAAAACGGAGAATCGTCAGATAAAGCGGACAAAGAGGGAAGGAGAAGCTCGGAAGAACCCGCGAAAAGTCTTCTTTTATGGAAGGTTTCCAAACGGGAAATTTCGAGGGAGGAGATCTGGAGAATCCGGAGACTCTACATTGAAAATCGTCAAATTATGCGCCTTACTGCTCCAAAACGCGGATAAAACCGTTCTTTTTTCACTTGTCTGAAATTTGCGCCTGAGATATGATGAAGGCGTTGGAGAGGGCGCAGCATCCGGCGCGCTTTCCGGCGAAGAAAGGACATCCCGGAGGAATCTGATGACCGGGATGATCGGGATACTGTTATCATTACTATTTATAAGGAGACTGAACATGAGTGATACCAATCTCACGACTGCTGTCTGCGAGGAAAAGGGACCGATCACCGATGAGCTTCTCACCAAGATGAATGCTTATTGGCGTGCGGCGAATTACCTTTCCGCCTGCCAGCTGTACCTTCTGGACAACCCGCTTCTCAAGAAGCCGCTGACCATGGAGATGGTGAAGAAGAAAATTGTCGGCCACTGGGGAACGGTTCCGGGACAGAACTTTGTTTTCGTTCATCTGAACCGCGTCATCAAGAGATATGATCTGGATCTGATCCTTCTCTCCGGCCCCGGACACGGCGGAAACTTCTATATTGCAAATGATTACCTCGATGGTTCCTACAGCGAGATTTATCCGAACATCTCCGAGGATGAGGCAGGACTGCAGAAGCTTTTCAAGCAGTTCTCTTTCCCGGGCGGCGTTCCGTCTCACTGCGCGCCTGAGACTCCCGGCTCCATCAACGAGGGCGGCGAGCTCGGATATTCCATCGCACACGCATTCGGCGCGGTATTCGACAATCCGGATCTGATCGCGGCAGTTACCGTTGGTGACGGCGAGGCGGAGACTGGCCCTCTGGCTACCTCCTGGCAGAGCAACAAGTTCCTGAATCCTGTGAGCGACGGTGCGGTTCTTCCGATCCTGCACCTGAACGGATACAAGATTGCGAACCCGACCATCTTCGCGCGCATGTCTCACGAAGAGATGGTGGACTTCTTCCACGGCTGTGGCTGGGAGCCGTACTTCGTAGAGGGCGATGATCCGATGACCATGCACCGCAAGATGGCGGAGACCATGGACGAGGTCATCGAGAAGATCAAGGCGATCCAGAAGAACGCAAGAGAGAACAATGACACGACCCGTCCGGTATGGCCGATGATCGTGCTGCGCACTCCCAAGGGATGGACCGGCCCGAAGGTTGTCGATGGCAACCGTATCGAGGGCAACTTCCTGGCACACCAGGTTCCGATCATGATGGACAAGCCGGAGCATCTGCAGATGCTCTCCGACTGGCTGCACAGCTACAAGCCGGAAGAGCTGTTCACCGAGGACGGCAAGCTGATTCCGGAGCTGAAGGCTCTGGCACCGGTCGGCAACGCACGTATCGGCGCGAACCCGCACGGCAACGGCGGCAAGCTTCTTCGCGACCTGCGCATGCCTGATTTCCGCGATTATGCATTCGATATCGGAGAGGAGCACGGCAGCAGGGAAGGTCAGGATATGACCGAGCTGGGCAAGTTCATCCGCGATATCTTCAAGCTGAACGATGAATCGAAGAACTTCCGTATTTTCGGACCCGACGAGACCAACTCCAACCGTCTGAATGCGGTCTTCGATGTACAGAACAGAGACTGGAACTCCGAGCATCTGGATACCGATGATCATCTGGATCCTTACGGACGCGTCATGGATTCCATGCTGTCCGAGCATATGTGCGAGGGCTGGCTGGAGGGCTATCTTCTGACCGGACGTCACGGCTTCTTCGCAACCTATGAGTCCTTCGCGAGAATCATTGATTCCATGGCTGCACAGCACGCGAAGTGGCTGAAGGTCTGCAATCAGCTGCCGTGGCGCGAGCAGATTGCATCCCTGAACCTGATCATGTGCTCGACCGTATGGCAGCAGGATCACAACGGATTCACACATCAGGATCCTGGCTTCATGGATCACATGGCCAACAAGAAGGCAGACGTTGTCCGCATTTATCTGCCGCCGGATACCAACTGCCTGCTGTCCACCATGGATCACTGCCTGCGTTCCAAGAACTATGTGAACGTCATCGTTGCATCGAAGCATCCTCGTCCGCAGTGGCTGTCCATGCCGGAAGCTGTCAAGCACTGCACACAGGGCATCGGCATCTGGGAGTGGGCTTCCAATGACCAGGGCCAGGAGCCGGATATTGTCTTCGCATGCGCAGGCGAGACTCCTACGCTGGAGGCACTGGCTGCTGTCAGCATCCTGAACAAGGAGCTGCCGGATCTGAAGATCCGTTTCATCAACGTAGTCGACCTGTTCAAGCTGCAGCCTGCCAATGAGCACCCGCACGGCCTGACGGACGAAGAGTACGATATGCTGTTCACCAAGGACAAGCCGGTTATCTTCAACTTCCATGGATATGCAGGACTCATCCATGAGCTGACCTACCGCCGTCACAACAACCGTCTGATTCACGTTCGCGGATATAAGGAGGAGGGCACCATCACCACTCCGTTCGACGTGCGTGTACAGAACGATGTGGATCGTTTCCATCTGGTACAGACTGCTCTGCAGAATCTGCCTCAGCTGGGCAACAAGGGCGCTTATCTGTATCAGAAGATGAGCAACAAGCTTGTTGAGCACAAGCAGTACATCCACGAGTACGGCCAGGATCTTCCGGAGGTTGCAAACTGGAAGTGGGAAGACCGGTAATCGGTTTT
>CALEFO010000191.1 GCA_937877165.1 uncultured Lachnospiraceae bacterium
CCGAGCCACTTTCCCCAGTAGAAGGAGGTGCTGGCCGTACCGAACAGAAGGAACAGGACAAGCCACACGCTGTTGGAATCAATAAAGGACTTCAATGCCGCCCACTTGGCGATCAGCATGCCGAACGGTGCAAGATACATGCCACAGATGCCGATGATCATGACGATGGCAAGGCGCGGAAGCTTGATGATCAGGCCGTGCATATCCTCAATGTTGCGGGATCCCGTTACATTCTCCACTGCTCCGACGCACAGAAACATCAAAGACTTCGACACCGCGTGGAAAATAATCAGCATGACGCCCGCCCACACGGATTCGGGAAGGCCGACGCCGGCGCAGGCAACAATCAGTCCGAGATTCGAAATCGTGGAGTGCGCAAGCACGCGCTTGCCGTCCGAGGTTGCGATCGCCATGAGGGATGCCGCAAAGAAGGTAAAGCCGCCGATCAGCGTGACGAGAACTCCCGTCAGCGTTCCCTTCATCATCGGCGAAATCCGGATCAGAAGATAGACGCCCGCCTTGACCATGGTCGCAGAGTGCAGAAGCGCGGAGGTCGGTGTCGGTGCCACCATGGCGCCGAGGAGCCACCCGCAGAACGGGAACTGTGCACTCTTCGTCATCGCAGCAAACGCCAGCATCACAAGAACGATCATGACGCTGGGAACCGCCGCCTCGTCGATCGTAAGAAGCTGGGACAAATTCGTGATATGAAGGAAGAGGGCTGAATACAGGATGGCAACCGCGAACGCGCAGCCGCCCAGAAGGTTCATCCAGAGTGCCTTGAACGAATTCTGGATGGCTTCATTCTGCTTGTTGTAGCCGATCAGAAGGAAGGAGCAGACCGAGGTGATCTCCCAGAAGAAATACATCCACGCCATGCTGTCGCAGAACAAAAGGCCGAACATTGCCCCCAGGAACACAAACAGCATCGCAAGAAACCAGTTGGACCGCTCCGGATAGTCACGGTGGTGCTGGTGATAGTCCTTGATGTAGCCGACCGCATAGATGCAGATGAGGCTCCCGACAACACCGACGACCAGACACATAATGACCGTGAGGTTATCGATGTGAAAATGCGCCTCTCCCTCCGGCATTCTTCCGGACAGATCCAGCCAGATGATAGGAAGCGTTCCCGCAATGGACAGGAGCATCGCATAGATCTTCTTATAGCGGAGCGAATAGAAAATGACAATTCCCATCAGGACCAGTTCTCCGATCATGATGAGAACATTTGCCGTCTCCGCGTTCGTAAGAAACGCGTAGTCATCCTTCCCGCCGAGCACACGGACCGCCAGGTAGATCACCGCTGCCATGATGGCAAGCCCGGATCCCTTTACCAATGCCTTGCGCGCTGCGTACACACGCTCGCTGTTGCCCATTGCAAACAGCACCAGCGCGACCGCAAACGGGAAAAAGATCAGAAATTCAATAATCTGCACGACAACCCCTCCTGTTTTCCTGCTGATTTTTATTATGACGCATACAGCAATTCAGGACCGCCGCCGCCTGTCAATTCCCCTTATAATTAACAAAGCAGGCAGAATCCGCGATCCCGAATCGTTGCATCTGCATAAAAATATGGAGTTTTCCCCTAACAGAATATATGATATGCCGAATAATTAAGAAAGCAAGTCTTGACATAAAAAGAAGGAGGCCATGGCGGTCTCCTTCTGTGTCTTTTCCGTCCGTCAGCGCATCATCAAATCCGAATCCTCATCCGAATTCTCTATGCGGTTCTTTTCAAGATCCTGCAGAACAAATGCCGGCACCTCACCCTTTCGGAAATAGCAGCTGTAATAGGTCGTGCTGCTGGTCTGTTTGGTCGAAACAGAAAGGTCGTATCGGTAATCCGCCATGTCATTTTGTTTCCAGTTCGAAGAAATGACAACCAGCGCATGATTCATGATTTCCTGAATCTGCTCCGGATCCGTATATTCCGCCTCCGAAGAGCTGTCCGCCTGATAGTCGCTCACAGTAATGCTAAGAACATCCTGGGCCGTAGCCTTCTCCGGATAAAGATCATACTCCTTCAGAAAAGCAATCGTGTTCTCATAAGACGGATAGACATCATACTCCTGATCCATGTAGAACGGCCGGTAAGTCTGGAAGGAAACTCTTCCGATGCTGCTCTCACGGTTCATCAGGCTGAAGGAATACTGCTCAAGGTCCTTCTTGTAAGCCTCTTCAAATTTCTGATACAGCATACCGGATCC
>CALEFO010000192.1 GCA_937877165.1 uncultured Lachnospiraceae bacterium
CGATATCATCGCTGGTCACACCGAACATTTTCGGAATGCTGGGGCCCGTGATATCGCAGTCCATAATACCGGTCCGATAGCCGTGACGCAGCGACCAAAGCGCACACAGTCCGGTCACGGAAGACTTGCCGACACCGCCCTTTCCGCTGACTACACCGATCATTCTCTTCACATGGCTGCCCGGATTGGCATCCACCTTAAAATTTGCCACCGGCATCGGAATTTTCCCGTCCTGTGTTTTCTTCTCTTCTTCCATAGTTTTCTTCTCTTTCCTTTTTCCTTCTGAACAGGGAACGATTCACCGCTTGCGGCTTGCGGATTGTAAGAATACATTGGCCGCTTGCGGACACAAATCATTTTCCAATCACAATTCCGACCGGACAGTGATCCGACCCATACACATCTGCGTAAATCATCGCATCCTGCAGATCCGGCACCAGCGCATCCGACACAATAAAGTAGTCAATCCGCCATCCCGCGTTCTTCTCTCTTGCGTGAAACCGGTAGGACCACCAGGAATACACACCATCCGTATCCGGATGAAAATAGCGCCAGGTATCCGTAAATCCGCTGGACAGGATCGCAGTCATTTTACCGCGTTCTTCATCGGTGAAGCCCGCATTGTGGTGGTTGGACGATGGATTTTTCAGATCAATTTCCTGATGCGCCACATTCAGATCACCGCAGAAAATCACCGGCTTTTTCTCTTCCAGCTTTTTGACATAGGAAAGAAATGCATCCTCCCAGGTCATGCGGTAGTCAAGGCGTTCCAACTCCTGCTTGGAATTCGGAACGTACTCTGTGATCAGGTAATACTCCGGATACTCCAGCGTAATCACACGTCCCTCATGGTCATGCTCCGGAATACCGAGCCCGTAGCTTACGGAAAGCGGTTCCTCCTTCACGAAAATGGCCGTGCCGGAGTAACCTTTCTTCTCTGCGTAATTCCAGTACTGATAATATCCCGGAAGGTCCATCTCGATCTGGCCCTCCTGGAGCTTCGTCTCCTGAAGGCAGAGTGCATCCGGATTTTCCTTCTGCAGAAATTCATAGAAGGTTCCCTTGCCGACGCACGCGCGAAGGCCGTTCACGTTCCATGAGATATATTTTTTTGCCATAGGTAATTACTTGCCCTCGTACTTGATTGCGGAGAATACCGGATACGGCTCCAGTGCCTTGCGGCCCTCCAGACCCTCCAGCTCCATCAGAACCAGAACACCTGCAACCTTTCCTCCGAGCTTCTCCACCAGCTCGATCATCGCCTTCGCCGTTCCGCCGGTTGCCATCAGATCATCCACGATCAGAACCCTCTGTCCGGGCTGAATGGAATCCTCATGCATTTCCAGTGTAGCTGTGCCATACTCCAGTGCATAATCTACAGAAACGGTCTTCCACGGAAGCTTCCCCTTCTTGCGGATCAGAACCATCGGCTTATGAAGATTGTATGCAATCGGCGTTCCGAAAATAAAGCCTCTCGACTCCGCACCGACAACCACATCAAAATCCACGTCCTTAACCAGATCCTGCATGGTGTCAATGGCCATATGCAGGCCGTCCGCATCCTGCGCAACCGTCGTAATGTCACGGAACATGATGCCTTCCTGCGGGAAATCCGGAATGGTACGTACGTAATCTTTCAGATCTTTCTTAATCATTGCTGTGCTCCTTTTGTTCTGACGGCTCTGCGCCGACCGGCCTCTGAGAAATTCACCGATCGAATCGGCTCTCAGGCTTCTCCCTCAATGCTTTCCACAGTGCATCCGCTTCCCGATCCCCGGATCCATTCGGCGCTGCCGCCGCAGACCGGACAGGAAAAGGCTGCTCCGTGCAAAAATTCATGACCGCACGCCGTACACCGCAGCCGTGCCGGTTCCCGGACGAATTCCAGCTGCGCTCCCTCACAGACGGTTCCCTCTGATGCGGAATCAAAGTAAATCTGCACACAGTCCTCCACGAGATCCGAAAGCTCTCCGATCCTCAGCCGGATCCTTGTCACTCGGTCAAGATGATTCTCCTTTGCCGCTCTTTGTGCGGTATCCAGAAGTCCCAGAACAACGGGAAGTTCGTGCATTGCAGATTTCAATCCTTTATAATCAGATAAGAGCAGCGCCTTGTGCGCTCACGGACACTATTATACGTTGCGTCTGTTTTTTTTCAAAGACAAAAGACGTTTGCAGGAAAGGTAAGTTTTCACCATGGAAGATATCAACATTGCCCTTTTGATTGATGCCGACAACATCAGTTCCAAATATATTCCCGTCATTTTAAGTGAGCTATCCAAATATGGAAAGATCACCATCCGCCGCATGTACGGAGACTGGTCCCAGGACCGGCTGCGCTCATGGCTTGGCTGTTCTGCAGGATATTCCCTGACTCCGGTCATGCAGCCCAACAACACTCCCGGTAAAAACGCCTCCGACATCGGACTGATCATCGATGCCATGGATACGCTCTACGCCGACTCCGTACAGGGCTTCTGCATCGTTTCGAGCGACGGGGACTTCAACAAGCTTGCGACAAGGCTTCGCGAGTCTGGAAAGGTTGTCATCGGCATGGGCGAGAAGAAGACTCCCGAGTCCTTCCGCGTCTCCTGCGAGCGTTTCATCTTCCTCGATGTCATCAGCGGAAGCAGCGACAGTGAAGAGGAAGAGGGATCCTCCCGCCCGAAGAACAAGGAGAGCTCCAAAAAAAGAAATGCCTCCAAGGGCTCCTCCGGCAAAAACGCTTCCGCCGCATCCGGAAATTCCGGAAAAAAGCGTGCTTCTTCCGCGTCATCTGCTCCGGAGGCAGTTCCCGCATCTGCCGGCAGCTCCTATGATGACTTCCTTCCAGGCGATACCGTCTCCGAAGAGGAAAGCGAATCCGCAGAGCCCGGCTTCACGGCAAAATCCGAAATCGAGTCCGCCATTGTCAAGATGATCACAGACAACGCCGCCGACGGAAAGGAAACCGGCCTCGGCGAGGTCGGATCCCGCCTCGTTAAAATTTTCCCGGACTTCGATATCCGGAATTATCATTACAGCAAGCTCTCGGAATTTCTCAAGGATCTCCCGTCTCTTACCGTCACATCGCGCGACAGCGGCGTGTGGATTTCGCAGAAGATCACGGCGGATTCCGAGATTGAGAAGCAGATTCTTGCGATTTTCCACCGGCATGGCACCGATGATCTCAACATCAGCGTTCTGAAGCAGGAGCTTCAGGATATGAATCCCAATCTGGATGCCACGATCCGGAAAAGCGGTGTCACCCGCTTCTCCGTCTACCTAAACCGCAACATTCACTCCGTAGAGGTAAACGGACGGCATGTGACTCTGAAGTGAGCCGCTATTTTAATTTCAGATTCACGCGGATCTCAAAGCTTGCCCCTTCGCCCAGGCGGCTTCTTACCTGAATAGAGCCGCCCATGGTCCCGATGACCTTTCTTGCAATGGAGAGCTCACTCTCCGGCTGATCAAAAAGGACCGGGAGCCGCTCCTCCGAGATACCACAGCCGTTGTCTTCAATTCGAAAATGATAATACGCACTTTCTCTCACCGGAGCATCCGCAGATGCGGTCAGCGTGATCGTTCCGCCGCCTGCCGTGTTCTCTACCGCATTTTCCAGAATGCACAGAAAGGCAAGCTCGAGACCCGCTTTGCCGCCGATCACTTCTTCCGGCATTCCTTCCGTCATTTCCACCGAGAAAATGATCCCCTTCTGTCTGCACTGCGGCCAGATCACGAGGCGAACAAGGTCCAGGCATGACTTCACCGAGAAATGGTCCTCTGCCGCCGGTATCCGCCCATTCGGATTCAGCCTCGCGATGGCGGCAAGATCGCTCATATACTCCGGCATCACAGAGGCCGCCTCCTCGATCCTCTCCGCCTGCTCTTTGATCTTCTCCGGATTCTTCTCTGCGCGAACCGTCCGGACCGCGCTCTGTATCGTACCCATCTGCCCGCGAAGAAGGCTTTCCATCCGAAGAATGGACTTATCCTTTTCTTTCGAAAGAATTCTCTGATCCACATCCTTCTTCTTCAGTGAAAGCTCTTTTTCGGACAGATCCTTCTGCATACGAAGAACCGTTCCCTCCAGCTCTGCCTTCCCGGTCTTTTCTTTGGAAAGCTCCTCTTCCATCTGAAGGCGGAGGCTCTCCTGCTCTTTTTTCGCTTTCCCGGCTTCTTCCCTCCGCGCCTCTTCGATTCCGGTTTCCAGGCGCTTCTGCCAATCCTCTTCGGCCTGCTGCGCCTTCTTCTCTGTGCTGGAGACCTTCCATTCCAGCTTCAGAATCCGGTCCTGGTACTCGCGGTCGGACGCCTGCTTCTTCGCCTCCAGCGCATTTAATTTCTCTTCAAGCTCTTTTCTCTTTGTCTGTGCAGCCTCCGCCGCTTCCTTGGCAGCAGCAAGCTCCTTCTCCAGTGCCTCTTTCGCCTCGTTGCTTTTCTTTTTCTCTTCCTTCCAGGCTGCCGTATACCGGTCCGCCACCTCGCGCTTTGCCTTCTCAACAGCGGCTTTCTTCTCCTTGCCTGCCTGTTCCAGCTTGGTCTTGATCAGCTTTGCAGCCGCCTCCGACTCCTCTTTGGCAATCCGGGTCGCTTCCTCGAGCTGCTGCCTCGCCCTTGTCTCCATTTCCCCGGCTTCTTCCGTATGAGCCGCTTCGGTAGTTTTGTCCTTCTCGGAAAGCTTCGCCCTCAGGGCACGGATTTCCTTCCTTTTCTCCCGCTCCGCCTCCTGCATCACATCACTGATTTCATCAAAGATCAGATAGAGCACTGTCCTGCTGCCGTCTTTGTAAGCCGCGGCGATGGACATATGGCAGGGAATCTTCGTTTTTCCGTCACCTGTAAGAAGTGTTACCCGCATAGCAAGGGGCTTTGGCTTCTTCAGAACCGCCATCTCCCCCACCAGCGTGATCATCCGCTTCTGGTCCTCCTGCGGCATCATAAAGAAGACATTCTGGTCCATCCGCTCATAGATGGCCGCTTCTTCCATGCCAAGACGCCGGAGAAACCAGCCGCTGACATACATCACACGGATGTCGTTTCCCATCGCTGTCAGGGTCATCACCCCGCCCGGAAGCGCGTCCGCAAAGCCCCGGATCTGATCCACATCCGTCCGCAGATACTTGCGCGACATCCCTACATATACAATTTCAAAACCGACGCCTTCGCGGTGAAGCGCCAGCGTACAACGGATGTTGATGGAAGATTCCTCATGCTTCGGAATCAGGTTGACATCAAACACAGCGATCGTCGTCGTTTCCAGACCCGGTGCCGAACGGATGGACGCAATATCCACGTTGTACGCCTTCGGATCCTCCTGCAGTGCCTCCCGCAGAAACTCATGAATGGAGCGCACACTTCTCAGATGCCGGATCTCGTTCGGCGTAATCCAGATGATGTCATCCGCCAGAAACGAGCTGGTCGCATCCGCATCTTTTTTATTAAAGAAGGCTGTCAGGAAATCTTTTCCAAAATCAATGGCACTCTGCATGTTCTTAATCTTTCTGATACAATGTAAATATTCAGCATGCGCTGAATCATTACGATACAATATTGATCTTCGTTCCAGTGTTTACAGTATAACATTCCCAGGGAGGCATCCGATATGTCCGCAGACGAGAAAAACACACCAAAAACCCACGCCTCTTCCGCAGGTAATGCGGCAGAGCGCGGAGAAATCATCACTCTGACCGATGACCATGGAAATGAGATCGATTTCGAATTTCTGGATCTGATTGAATATTCGGCAGACAGCTATGCGGTTTTGATTCCCACAGACGAGGACGCGGATCAGGTTCTGATCTTCAAGGTGGAGAATGCCAGCCTCGAAGACAACACCTTCACTCCGGTAGAGGACGCCGATCTCGCGCAGGCTGTTTTCGAGCTCTTCAAAACGAAGAATCGGGAATACTTCGACTTCTCCTAATCACCTCGAAATCCGGTCTTCTATTTTTCTGTCGAGACTGCCAGGCCGTTCATCCGGGATAGAGAATGCGTGATTGCCTGCAGTTTCCACTATTCCAGAAAATGCAGCTTCTCCGGAAGAAACCGGACGCGGATATGATCCGCCTTTCTTTCCACTTCTCCGTCCGTGTGCACCCACAGTGGCTCGGCAGAACGGATTTCGACCGTGCTTCCGGAAAGCGCATGAATGCAGGAAAACCGCTCATGCTTTCCGAACGGTACAAAAGGGAAGATCCGATAAAATGCGCGGTTGTGCTCCGGATCCGCAACACACAGGTTCAGCACGCCGTCGTCCGGGTTCGCCTCCGGCGAAAACCGAAAGCCCCCTCCTTCGTACTGATGATTCATTCCCGCCAGAAGAAACAGGTGCCGGTAATGGAGTTCCTGTCTCTTTCCGTCCCGTTCAAGGGTCACATCCGCGCTCCGGCTCTTCTGCCCGCGAACAACCCGGAATGCCGAAGCAATATAGATCAGCTTTCCGAGGCCGATTCGATTGAGAATGGCCTTGCAGCGTGAATGCCCCGCCATCTCACAGATTCCGGCGTCAAAGCCGATGCCGCAGCTCACCGCAAAGCGCCGACTTTTCCCAGTGTCCTCATAGCAGACCTCTCCGATGTCACAGGTCCTCCAGACTTTTCCTTCCAGAATTTTCTTCGCAATCTTTTCCGGATTTCCGGAAAGCTCCATATCCCGCACCAAATCATTTCCGGATCCTGCCGGAATGTGGGCAAAAAGAATTCTCCCCGGATGCTCCAACCCATTGATTGCCTCGTTGACCGATCCGTCGCCTCCCACGGTAACAATGCAGCAATCTTCCGGATTTCTGCTCTCCAATTCATGGCAAATCGCAGCAATGCCGTGATCCTTTTTGGAGTAATGCACCTCATATTTCTGTCCGCTTTTCTGGAAAACCGGTTCCAGCTTCTTCCAGATTTTCCCGGTTCTTCCGGATGCTCCCGCCGGATTCACGACCACATGAAAGACCATCTTCCTTCTCTCCCTCGCAATGTCTTGCGTCAGCACCGTTGCTGCTTCCCTTCGATTTTCTGTACGCGCCGGTCAAACGTAAAAATTCCGTTGATCTCTTCCTCCACATCGGACAGCTGTGTATAAACATATCCGCAAAAGCCATCCTTCTGCAAATTCCCGGCCTCCCGTACAAGGCGCTCATATCCTTCCTGCAGCTCTTTTTTCGTATTTGCCCTGCCGTACCCGTAGCTCTTATCCGCACAGATGTGTCCCGGCACCGCGTAGGGAAGTCCGCCAAACTCCGAAAGAACGCGGATTCTCTCATCCTTGCGGTCAAAGTTCAGCCTCAGATAATAATGATGAATGCTCTGAAAGTCTCCGCAGCCCTGATCAAACCAGCCGCTCGCTGCATCAATCAGGTGCTCCGGATCCACCTTCCTGGCAAGCGCGGTGAGGCGCTTTGTCTCAAACTGCCCCCAGCCTTCATTGAAAATCACCCAGCTGCAGATGCAGGGATGATTCTTCAGAAGGAGGATCGTCTCTACCATCTCCCTCTCAAATTCCTCCCGCCCCTCCTCGCTGGTCCGCGAGAACAGATACGGATGTGCGTCGCTGATTTTTCTGGGAAACTGCTGAAAAAGTGTTGCCGCGTAGGTCACAAACCAGCTTCGGAACGGCCCTCCGCCGCAAACCATGTCCTGCCACACCGTCATCCCAAGGCGGTCGCAGTGGTAATACCACCGCTCCGGTTCGATTTTGAGGTGCTTGCGGATCATATGAAAGCCGAGCTTTTTCATCTGAGCGATATCGAAAATCAGTGCCTCATCCGACGGTGCTGTATACAGTCCGTCCGACCAGTAGCCCTGATCCAGAACACCTCGCCAAAACGCTTCCCGGTGGTTCAGAAAGAGCCTCTTTGGTCCGTTCCCGTACTTCTCTGCTGTAAACCTGCGGACCGCAAAGTAGCTCTCAGCAGCGTCCGCTGTCTCTTCCTTCCCTTCTCCCAAAGAGACGGTCAGACCGTACAGCCACGGTTTCTCCGGACTCCAGCGCTCCGGCTGCGGAATCCTTACCCGGATTTCCTCATTGGCCGTTCCGGAAATTTTGAAAAGGGCCTCCTTCTGCAGATTCTCCAGATCCTCCGGCTGCCGCAAATATTCTGCATCCCAAAGGGCCGGTTTCCGAATTGTCAGAACAACCGGCAGGTTTCCATTGGCATGTACCGTAATCCAGACGCCGCTTCCGTCCGTCTCTTGTCTCGTTTCGATCCGGTCAATATAGTGCTCCGGCACCTCTTCCAGCCAGACGCTCTGCCAGATTCCGCTCGTTGCGGTGTAGAACATTCCGCCTCTCCGAAGCTTCTGCTTGCCCCGCGCGTGGCAGGAGGCATCCGAATCATCCCGCACGCAGACTGCAAGCTCATTCTCACCGCTTCGCAGGAGCCCTCCGATTTCCAGTGTGAAAGGCAGGTAGCCGCCTATGTGGCTTCCTGCGAAATGCCCGTTCACCCATACCTTCGCACTCTGATCCACGGCGCCAAAGTGGAGAAGGACCTTTCTTCCGTTCGCAGGTCCGGAGAAATCAAAGCTTCGCCGGTACCAGAGAAGCTCTCCCGGAAGGAGCTGATGCATCACGCCGGAAAGCATGCACTCCGGCGAGAACGGAACCCGGATGGTTCCATCCATGACCTGCGGGAGACGATCCTTTTCCCAGGTTTTCTGTTCTTGAAGCTCTTCCCGGCATTCCAATCCGGCCGCTGTTTGCATCTTCGCGGATCCCGTCTCCTTCCGGACCGCGTACTCCCAGTTTCCATTCAGGCAAAGCCATCTTTTTCGGACAAGGGATGGCCGCGGATATTCCGGAAGCGGCACTTCCTCCGGGTTGTCCCTGAGCTTTTCGCCCCATGTTGTCCACAGTTGTTTCATGTTCCGTGTTTCTCTCCCGCTCAGATCCTTCCCGCCTTCTTCTCCGCATCCAGGAATTTCCAGTAATCCTCGTAATTCCGGCGCAAAAGCTCCGGCGTCGGAAGCTCATACGGACACTTCTTCGTGCACTGACGGCAGTTCCGGCATCCCTCGATCTTCTTCATTTCCTTCTGCCAGTACTCCGAAAGCCATCCCGCCGACGGAGCGCGGCGCAGCATCAGACTCATGCGGGCGCACTGATTGATCTGAATTCCTGCCGGACAGGGCATGCAATAGCCGCAGCCCCGGCAGAATTCACCGGACAGCTCTTTTCTTTCCTTTTCAATATATTCTTCGATTTCCGGCGTCATCTCCGGAGTTCTGTCCATATAGGAGAGCCACTCCTCCAGCTCCTCTTCCTTCTGGATGCCCCAGATCGGCAGAACGTCATCAAACTGCTGCATGAAGGCCATGGCTGCCTCCGACCGGTTAATCAGGCCGCCCGCCAGTCCTTTCATCGCAATAAAGCCGACATTGTGCTCCCGGCACAGTGTCTTCAGCTTCATCTCCAGATCTCCTGCCAGATACGAGAACGGAAACTGCATCGTCTCATACAGATCCGACTCCACAATTTCATAGGCAACCTTAATCTGATGGCTGGTCGCCGCGATGTGGCGGATTTTCCCCTGTGCCTTCGCTTCCAGCATGCACTCATACATGCCGGTTCCATCTCCTGGTCTCCAGCACTGTCCCATCTGATGGAACTGATAGACATCAATGTAATCCGTCTGCAGCATGGCAAGCGACGTCTCCAGGTCCTTCCAGAAATCCTCCGGCGTCTTCGCTGCAGTCTTGGTCGCAATGTAAATCTGTTCTCGCGGGATGAAGCCACCGCCAAAGGCTCTTCCCAGCTTCTCCTCGCTGTCGGAATAGGCTCTTGCCGTGTCAAAATAACGCATTCCCCCCTCATAGGCACGGCGGAGAATCCTCACTGCCGTATCCATATCCCGCCGCTGCACCGGCAGCGCTCCAAATCCGTTCTGCGGAACGCAAATCCCCGTTTTGCCCAATGTAATGTTCTTCATCACGCTTCCTCCGTTTTTATAAATTCCCTCACTGCCTCATAATCACATCTTTGGCAACAGAATTTCTTCCCGATAACACCTTCGGATTCCCTATGCTGAATGCCGTTGTAGAAAAGTATAACATGATGTCATCCCCGCTTTCGCCCGTTCTGTATTTGTTTCTGTTTCCCCTGTCGGTTCTTCTTCCATCCTGGCACAAAAGTTAAGATCTGTACCTTGACGAAACTAATGCTGCAGCAATAATAATGTATCGTTGTACAGGGTCCGGCAAAGCCGGATCAGTCTGTGTTCATGCCGTACAGGTCTGAATGGACCGCTGCCTGAAGACCCTCCCGAGTCCGTGACAGCCCGCGGCGGAAGGAGACATTTTGAAACATACTGCAGAAAAAGCCTGGAACAGTCCCCAGAGGATCATTTTCTATTTCCGGAAGGAATGGAGAATTCTTCTCATCGTCACTGTCTCAGGCCTTATTTATAATCTGGGGCTTCTCGCTGGTCCCTGGTTCGAGGGACGTATGGCCCAGTGCCTGGTCGATCTTACCCGGAAAAACGCAGGCTTTCCGGACATGGTCCGACTCGTTCTGGCCTATCTTGCCGTCATCGCGCTCGTTCAATGCTGCCGCTTCCTAAAGCGCCTGTATGTGCGCCATTTCGCCAACAACGTCACCTGCAGCATGAAGGAGAATCTCTACTCCAGCCTGATTCACAAAAGCCGCAGTGAGCTCTCCGGCGAAAATGTCGGCACAATTCTAACCAAGGCCATTTCGGATGTCGATGCCTGCGCCGAGGGCATGCGCAAATTTACGACAGAAATCTTCGATACCGGCGTAGCCCTTGCCGCCTATGTCGGCATGCTTCTGTACTATGATCTCCGTCTCGCTCTGCTGTGTCTGATTTTTCCGCCCGTTTCCTACTGCATTGCCGAGAAAATGAAGACGCTGGTGCAGAAAACCGGTGCCGCCTCCCGTGAAAGTGCAGGGCGCCTTTGTGCCGCAACCATGGACCGCGTCTCCAATGCCCTGACCTACCGCGTCTTCGGCTGTGAAGCCCCGCGCAATGAGGATTACGAGCACCATCTTGCCGACTACGAAAGGTGTGCTGTCCGCGCCGGCATCTGGGTGCAGATCATGCCTCCCATCTATCAGATGATTTCCATGATCAGCATCCTGTTCATTCTGTATTTCGGCTCCCGGAACATTCTCGGGACCGGATGGTCGATCTGGAACATCGCTTCCTTCACAACCTTCCTTTCCTGCTACACCAGACTCAGCGTCAAGTCCTCTCACGCTGCCAAGCTCTTCAACGCCGTGCAGAAGGCGCAGGTGTCCTGGAAGAGAATCCGTCCGTTTCTTGCTGCCGTTCCGGAGAGTACCATTCCTCCCGTTTCCGAGGCCAACGTCTTAAAGACAGCAAACCTTTCGTTCTCCTACGAAGGCAAAAATATTTTCCACGGTCTCTCCTTTACCGCACATCCCGGCGAAATCATCGGCATCACAGGACCGGTTGCCTGTGGGAAATCCACGCTCGGCCGAAGCTTCCTTGGCGAAGAGCCGTACCAGGGAAGCATTCAGTTCTCTTCCCTGGAGCTTGACGCCATGACCGCAGAGCTTCGGCACAGCATCATCGGATATCTCGGACATGATCCTGAGCTTCTCAGCGATACCATCCGCGCGAACATTCTCATGGGTGATGCGAAGGATCCCATGCCGTTCGTTCGTGCCGTCTGCCTGACACCGGATCTTTCCGATATGCCGGAAGGTCTTGACACCCTCATCGGTGACGGCGGCGTGCGTCTCTCCGGCGGCCAACAGAAGCGCGTTGCTCTTGCCCGCACACTGGCGCATCCACGGCCTGTTCTCATCCTGGATGATCCATTTTCCGCACTGGACCGCAGAACGGAAGAGGAAATTTTCACAAATCTGCAGCGCCTTGTGAAGAAACAGAATCTCATTATTCTTCTGATCTCTCACCGCCTGACCCTGTTCCCGAGAACCAGCCAGGTCATCTGGATGGAAAACGGCACCGTCACAGTTTCTTCTCATGAGAGACTTCTTGCTGTCTCACCGCATTACGCGCAGCTGTATAAAACACAGGCAGCGCAGCCCATTCCGGTCCAGAACGGCGAGGTATACAAATGAAAACAGCCAGGAAAAAACATCCTTCTTTTGCAATAATTCTTCAGGTCATCCGGGAACATCTTCTTCTGTCCCTCGGGATTCTTCTCCTGATC
This sequence comes from uncultured Lachnospiraceae bacterium, assembly GCA_937877165.1. Taxonomy (GTDB): domain Bacteria; phylum Bacillota; class Clostridia; order Lachnospirales; family Lachnospiraceae; genus CAG-791. The sequence goes on from CALEFO010000192.1 coordinate 12,134, forward strand.
ATCGGAGCCGTAATCTGCTCGCTTCTTCCCCCGCTTGTTCTGGAGCAGATCGTGGACCACCTCGCCGAAGGATCCGGAATCTCTGTCTCGCTTGCAGTGCTGTATTTCCTGCTGCTTGCGCTTGCCGGCCTGTGCGAAAGCACCCGTGACGGCCTTCTTACCGTATTCGGGCAGAAAATCATCCGAAGCCTGCGCCACTCCCTGTGCGCCAAGCTCTCCCGTCTTCCTGCCGGAACCATCTCCGCGCAGGATCCCGGCGCAGTTGTCTCCCGCTTCGTCGGAGACGCGGACACCGTGGAAAATCTCTTCACAGACGGCATTGCCAGCATGTTCGCCGATGCCTGCACCATGATCGGCATTTTCGCCATGATCCTTCGGAAAAGCCGCGGACTTGCCATCCTGCTCCTGTTCGCCGTACCGGTTCTCTTTGTCTTTACTCGCGCCGTTCAGAAGAAAATGCTCCGCGCACAGATCGACAACCGCATCGCGGTAGCCAAGGCTTCCGGCATTGTTCCCGAAACGCTTCACTGCATCCGCACCATCCGTTTGCTCGGAAAAGAGCGCTACATGCAGGAACAGTATGACCGGACGATTGAAGAGAGCTTTTCTGCTGTAAACCGCACCAATTTTTTCGATGCCGTTTACTCTCCGATCATTCAGATTATCCAGGCGGTTCTCGTCGGACTGGTCATGCTCTTTGCCGCCTCCGGAAATCCGAGGCTTCAGAATTTCTTCGGAATGTCCGTCGGAACAGCCGTCGCGATGATTGCCTATATTTCGCAGATTTTCTCTCCGATTGAGAACATCGGCATGGAAATCCAGACCATCCAGTCCGCCGCGGCCGGTGTGCACCGGATTGATGAATTTCTGCTGCAAAAGGAGCGCTGGGAGACAGATCCGCCCACGGCCCGGAAGATCTCCGATGTATCCGGCAGAACCGGCAGGGATTCTTCCGACTCTTCCTCTCCTTCTCCTGAACGCCCCGTTTCCGGGCAGCCTGCCATTGAGCTTCGTGCGGTTACCTTCGGATACGAAAAGAATCAGACCGTCTTAAGGAATCAGAGTCTTCGCATCGAAACCGGCGAGCAGATCACCCTGACCGGACGGACCGGCGCGGGAAAGAGCACGCTGTTCAAGCTTCTTCTCGGTCTCTACCGCCCGCAGCAGGGTAAAGTTCTCGTGGAGGGAAGAGACGCCTCCCGCATCGCCGACAAGGACAAGCGGCACCTCTTCGGCTACGTCGGGCAGAATTTCCGCCTGGTTCCGGGCACCGTGTTGGACCAGATCACCCTGTTCGATGCCTCCATCAGCAAAGAGGCCGCCATGGAAGCCGCCTCTCTTGTCGGACTCAGCTCCGTGATCGCTGCTCTTCCACAGGGCTTTGACACTCCCTGCAGTGAAGGCATATTCTCCCAGGGCCAGTGGCAGCTTCTCTCGATTGCACGCGCGGTCGCGGCTCAGCCGCGGATCCTCCTTCTGGATGAAATTACGGCAAATCTCGATGCCGATACCGAGCAGCAGGTGCTCGCAGCTCTTCGCCGCGCATCCGCTCACCGCACGGTAATCTCTATCTCACACCGGCTCTATGAGCATCTGGGCGGCCGTGAGATTGTCCTTGGTGAGAATTGACCTTTATGATTGAAATGGAAGGAGCTCCGGAAGGTCCGCATCAAACAGGTGGACATATCCTTCCAGGGAGGCTGCCTTCTGCCGAAGCGCACCGGCCCGCTCCCAGATCAGGATACTCGCGTCGCCCTTGCCGTTTTTCGCTTCCTGAATCAAATTCTCTGCAGCGGAATTTCCATCAAAGGCAACAACAACCGACGGCCGCCGCTCGAAAATCTCATAATTAAAGCTCTTATAAATTCCCATGGCCTGGCTCTCTGTCGAAACGCGGATATGCACCTTCTCGCCGGACAGTCTGCGCACCTGTTTTTTGGTCAGCTTTGCCGGGATAATGCAGAAAATTTCAAACGGCTCTTTCCCATCCTCTTCGCGTTTCCGGTTGCACTCCAACAGGTATTTCTCATAGCCCTGAAGGCTGTGCCCCAAGACAAAGAAAATATCCTTTGGACGGAGCCGTTCCATCATTTGCTCAATCAAAGCTGCGCCTTCCCTGGTGATCCTGGTGGTGCGCTTGCTGGTATTAAAGCTTCCTCCTGCCACAACGACCGGCATTTTGTCCCATGGAAGCTCCTCGATCTGGTCCTCCAGCTCCGTATTGGCATCCAGAAGCTCCTGTCCGGGGAGCGTCATGTTCTCCCCGATCGTTCCTTCGCCCTCCTCTATCTTCTCCAGAAGAAGGTCCGTGAACTCTCTTTTTCCCACCATCGCCCGGAACGCCAGCGTCTTGCGCTGGAACGCATCCCGGCTTTCTTCCAAAATGGCGTTCTCCGTCTCCTTCATGGAGCGAAGCTCCCGGTGCGTCAAATTCAGGAGCTTTTCCAGCGACAGCTGTTCATCAATAGAATTCGTCCCGTACAGCGCTCCGCCATCCGTTCCCTGTACGCAGTGGATGCCCGCACGCAGATATTGATGCAGCGGATGATTCTTCAGAACATTCAGATTGTTCAGCCGCACATTCGAGGTCAGTTGGAATTCCAGCACGATATGATTGTTTCGAATGTCCTTCAAAAGCGCCTTTCCCTTTTCGGAGCGCAGACTGCAGGTATACAGTCCGTGTCCGATGCGCATCTGCGGCATCTGCTGTCCCGGTGCCAATGCTTCCTTCACACACCGGATGCTGTGCGCTACATTGTCGCGCAGGCTGTCGTTCTCTCCTGCATGCACACGAATCACGAAATCCGGGTCTCTTCCCGCAATCCGGACTACTTCACGAAACACCGGCGTCAGATCCTCAATGTCATTGATCTCCTCTCCGACGAAATCGCAGCCGGCCACATACGGATCCTCCGCAACCGCGTTCAGGACCGTCAGATTCTTCGCCAAATAGTCCTCCGGTGTCACGCTGTCCTTGACAATAGTCAGCGGAATCCGGCGCATTGCCGCAAGAAACCGGATCAGAACGCCCGTCTCCTTCAGGATCTTCGGCATGATCTGATGCACCTCACTCAGCATATGCAGGGATTCATACTTTTTGACCAACGTCGTGTCGCTGATCTCGACGTATTCAATTCCCTGTCTCTGATATTGCCTCGCAATCCACAGGAGCTTATCCTGAAAAATCGTGTTCTCCGCGTAGTCCGGATTCCTGCGGTCCCGGAGCATCTGCTTCAGGGCGTCCCGCACATCCGCATCCGGAATCTTCCGGATATTGGACAGCCGGATTTTATCCGTGCTCTCTCTCCCCTTCGTGAAAACATAGCGGTACAAATACACCTTCTCCAGGTTGGTGAAAACCGCCTGCCCATCCTTCAAAACGGCCAGAGAGGCCCTGATTTTCACGATGTTCTGTTCCGCATTCTCCGGATTGTTCAGAATCAGATCGGCAAAATTCAAAAAGGTGTTGTCATTGATGCGGCGCGTCAGATATTTTCCCTTCAGGTCGGAGTTAACGAACTGCTTCGCAACCTGCTCCCGCTGCGCCATAACCTTCTTCTCCTGACGTGACGTCAGTTCCAAGCCAAGCTTTCGGATATAATACAGAGGATAACGGATCTGATGCGCAATGCCGAGTGCGATCAGCACGTCCGGCGAAAGGTTTCCGTTCATGTGCGTATGAAGGTCACTCCGGAACTTGACGTCCCGCAAAATATAGGTTTTAAAGATGGTCTTCGATGCATCCAGGCGGTAGTCCTTCGTCTGGCTCATCAAAGTCTTGGAAATGGCGGGTACCGAGGCCTTCATTTCAATCCGTCCGTCGGCGTAGATATTGGCTACCTTCGTGTCCGCAAACCGGAGGATATACACCTCCTGATTCCTTCCGTCCACGTAGCAGGGCACCTCTCCCCGGATCACCTGCAGCCCTTTGTCATTCAGAGAAAGCGGCAGCCCGCAGAGCTTTGCAAAATTCCGGATCAGATTGCCCGTGTGGTGGTTGGGCGTTTCCAACTCATAGTACAATCGGGTTCCCTCCCGAAACAGGCTGACGATCATGTCCTTCTCATTGTCCAGAAACAGACAGTTCCAGTACTTCTTCATGTATGCTCCCTTCCCGCAGACTGCATGACGCTTTCTCCGGACTGCTTTTCCCGTTATGCCGAGACGCTTGCGATCAGAAAAAAGGCCGCTTCCACAGCAAAGGAGGCCGCCACATAGGAAATGACCGCCGGATTTCTGGAAAACAGCTCCTTCCTTTCCGCCGTGACGGAAAGGATTCCAAGCCCTGCCAGCGGGAGAAGGAGCGCCGCAAACAGAGAAACCGCCCAGAGCGAAGTCCTCGCAAGCACAAAGCTTACGGCCCACCCGGCCAGCGAAAATACCAGTCCTCCCGTTATGCCGAGTGCAATCGATGCAGTTTTCCTCTTGTCCATAAAATTCCTTTCTGACGCAGGCGCTCCGTTTCCCCGGCCCCGCTTCTGCCCGGTGTCTGCTGCTCAGAAGTATCTCCCGCGCCTTTTATAATATAAATAAAATATAGGTATGGCTCAATTATTTGTATTTCAAATATATAAAGGTCCGATGTATTATCATTGTAACAACAAACAAGAGCATTCTTCCAGAGGAAGAAATACGAAAGGAGATTATTATGAAGGCATTACACGAGATCGCAGCATTCTTAAAGAGCTATGGCGAGATGTTCCCCGAGCATATGTACATCGGCAAATAAACCGGAACATATCTTCTTCAGTTGTTTTCCGGACAGGAGGAGAGAAATGATTCAGACCAGCAGTACCTGGCTACAGATCGGAGGTCTGAAATGAGACGAAAAACCCAGGCAGACCGAACCGATATCAATTAAACCCCGCTACGGTGATTTTCTTCCGCAGCGGGGTTTTCATATGGTTTTCTGTTCGATCCGGAAATGCCGCAGCATCTGCACGCCGGGCCGGTGATCATTTACTGCAGCATTCCATACTGCTCGTCCGTTACCGGCTCCAGCCATTCATTGCTGCTGTCTGTTCCCGGAACCTCAACCGCAAGATGCGAGAACCAGCTGTCCGGCGCGGCTCCGTGCCAGTGCTTCACTTCCGCTGGAATGTTGATGCAGTCGCCGGGCTTCATTCCCACGGCAGGCTTGCCCCATTCCTGATAATAGCCACGGCCGGCGACACAGATCAGAATCTGTCCGCCGCCCTCCTTGGCGTGATGCACATGCCAGTTGTTGCGGCAACCGGGCTCAAAAGTCACATTAAAAATTCCGACCTGTGCGGCGGATACCGCAGCCAGATAGCTCTTTCCACTGAAATACTGCGCAAACCCGTCATTCGGGGCTCCGATCGGAAAGATCATGGATGCCTGATGCCTTTCCTTTGCGTCAATGGCACGGTCTTTTGCCGCATCCACAGACCACACCTCTTTGGCCAGATTGAAAACAGCCCAAGCCTTCGGCCAGCCTGCGTAAAAACCGACATGCGTGATGATCGCAGCGATTTCTTTTTGCGTCACTCCGTGATCCTTTGCATTCTGAAGATGGAATTTCAGGGAATTGTCCGTGATTCCCTGTGCCATCAGCGCGGTCACCGTGAGGATGCTCCTCGTCTTTACGTCAATATCCTCGTTGTTCCAGTTCTCGCCGAACAGAACATCGTCATTGAAATGTGCAAACTCCGGAGCAAATTCTCCAAGAGCCTTTCTTCCCGCCGTCTGTACAATCTTTTCCATAGCGTCCTTTCCTCCGCAGTCCATCTGCGGCAACGTACCAGTTCCTGTAAGGACAGCTCATCCGGTATAAATATACGGCTTTCCGCGGTATTGCCTCCGCCATGCCATATCCGCCTGCTGTACCTGAAGATCAGAATACTCTTTCAAGTGGACTTTAAGTCAAGAATCATTTCCGACTGCAAGCAAAAGAGTCCGATTGATTTCAGGCTTCCGGATCCGGTTTCCTTCTGATCCGGAGCGTTCTCACCTGGAACGGTGCAAAATGCAGAAAAACCTCCTGCATGCCGTTCTCTGCGCGAACCGATACGGTCTCGTCCTCCTTCTGTGTTTCGAGAATGCTGCACAGGACAATGGTTCCCGGAATCCGGATGCGGATCTTCGCATTCGTATCACAGTGTTTCGCCTCATACAGACGGAGAATGATATCTCCCGTCCCGTCCTCCGCAAGCTTCACGGCATCCAGAATGATGTTCGAAGCGTCTATCGCAACGGCACCCGGAATATCAATGGCACCCGGGACAACCTGCAGCGGTTCATTCAGTGCAATTGCCTCCTGCACAACCCGGCTGTCCTCAAAGCTCCCCTCCCATGCGGTAAACGCATAGGTGAACTGCTGCCGTTCATTGTCCGCGCGCATCTGGGGCGCCGCGGCCGCACGAAGAAGGGACAGCTCCATGCGGTTTTCTTCCATACTGATTCCGTACTTAGATTCATTTAGAACCGCAGCTCCGTGTGCTCCGTCGAACAGCGCCGTATAGCGATGATTGCAGACCTCAAACCGTTCCTTGTCATACATTCTCGACCGCGTCGTCGGGCGTTTCACATAGCCGTACTGAATTTCATTGACGCCCTCGAAGGTTCTGACATCCACAGGGAAGGAAACCTTCAGCAGCCGGTGCAGTGCTTTCCAGTCCACATCCGTTTCAAAACGAAGCTGATCCTGCCCTGCCTGCAAAACGATCTTCTGCTTCAAAGCGGAATCCGCATTTGGAAGATTTCCGGTGAGAAGAAGAACCGCCTCCAGATCATTCTGCTCCAGAAGAGTAACCGAGGTTTCTGTCAGAGCCTCCACCTCGTTTTCTTCATAATTGGAATCAATGTCCCAAGCATCATATTTTCTCGGGATATCCTTGAACAGACGGAAATGATTCAGCGGTTCCTTCGCAAATTCGCGGCCGGACTCCTTCCAGATGTAGCTGACAACCTCTCCCTTTCCATTGACAATCACGCGAATTCTGTCATTGGCAAGAATCCAGTTTCCTTCTATGTCCTGCTCCGCCGTCACGCCCGGGAAAGCTTCCGACTTCCGTCCTGCTGCCGCACCAGAAGAACCGATTTCTGCTGCCTGTCCCTGCGGCATTCCGGAAGGGCTGATTCCTGTCTTCATGGAACGCAGTACGACGGATCCTGCCGCCGGAACGTGTACCCGGACCTTGTGATGGATAACCGGCAGGATCTCTCCGCCGCCGGTGACAACGCTTCCCTCCATTTCTTCCGGAAGCTCCACGATCTCCGTCCGCGCAAAGCCCTGCGAATTCATGACAGAAACCACCGGCATGTTTCCTTCCGAATCCTCTGTGCTCTTCTCCTTCAAACGATCCCTGCCTGCCTTCCTGTCTGCAGCAAGCGCGCGGAATACCTCTCCGGCAGTCTCCTTCGCCCCGCGGATCACCTCCTCCACCTCGCGTCTTGCATCCTCGTAAATCCTGGCAATGCCCGATCCGGGAAGGATGTCATGAAACTGATTCAGAAGGAGTCCCTTCCAGAGCTCTTCGATGCGCTCCTGCTGGCAGGGGGCCTTTCCGCCTTCTGCGGTCGCCAGTGCATTCCAGCATTCCAGCTCACGCAGCGCCGCCTCGCAGTGACGGTTATTCGCCTTCACCTTCGCCTGTGTGGTAAAGGTCCCACGATGCGCCGAGAAATACAGCTCGCCGCTCCAGGTATCTGACGGTCCGCCCTTTTTCTCAAGGTCATGGAAAAACTCATTGGGCCCCTTCATTTCCACTGCGGCTCCGCCCTCCAAGTCCTTCTGGCGAAGCGCATATTCGATGTGGTCTCTCGTCGGGCCGCCGCCTCCGTCTCCATAACCGAACGGAAGAAGAAAGCTGTCCAGATTTCTGCGCTGCCTGCGTTTTTTCCAGACATTTTCGATCTCTTCCGGTGTCGTCTGATAGGTGTAGCTGGTCGGCAGGAATGCCGTCACGGAGGTCCCGTCAATTCCCTCCCATGTAAAATAATGATATGGGAATTCCTCTCCTTCATTGTAGGACCAGAAAATCTTCTGCGTCACCAGATACTTCACCCCGGCATCCTTCAGAAGCTGCGGAAGTGCGCCGCTGTAGCCGAAGCTGTCCGGAAGCCAGAGGATTTCGCTGTCCACACCGAATTCCTTCCAGAAATATGCCTTTCCATACAGAAGCTGGCGCACCAGAGATTCTCCGGAAGGTAGATTCGTATCCGGTTCCACCCACATGGCCCCCTCCGGAATCCATCGTCCTTCCCGGGCCGCCTCCTTAATCTTCCGGAAAAGATCGGGATAGCATCTGCGGCACATTTCATACAGTGCGGGCTGGCTCTGAAGGAACCGGTACTCCGGGTACTCCTCCAGATGACGCAGCTGCGCCGCAAAGGTCCGCTCCGCCTTCCGTTCCGTCTCCCGGACCGGCCACAGCCAGGCAAGATCAATGTGCGCATTTCCGACCGCATAGAAGGTCGGTCTGGTGCTGCCGTTATGCGCCTCCAGAAGAATCCTCAGCGCTTCTCTTGCCTTCCGGTAATCACGGATGCGCAAAGCCCTTTCCTGTTCGAAGTCCACGATTCGGGTAAACTCCTCCAGTCCCTCTTCGATTTTCGCCGCCCGAAGAGAGGCTTCGTCCAGCGTTTTCCAGAGGGAGAAGAGCGTTGTCACATCCAGATACAGCTGATAAGCCTCCTCATTCCAGATCCCGAACGAACTCCTTCCAAGCGTCACCCGTTCTCCCTCCGGCACCGGATTCTGATAACTTCCCGGGAGGACCGGTCCCGTTGCATTATCAAGACTCGGCGCTTCCGGATAGTACTGTCCCGCATAGGTTTCCAGAAGGATTTCAAATCGTTCCCCACTCTTTGCATCAGAGGTGATCACATTGTCCACCAGATAGTGATGCCTCGTGGTCACCCAGGAATTCCGCACCGTTCCGAATTCCCTGCCGTTGACGAAAATACAGCTTTCATATCCCGGGTGCAGGTCCAGAACGATCCTTTCTCCCTCTGCCTCCTTTGGAAGAACGATTTCTCCCTTCAGCCAGCAGTATTCATAGGTTCTCCCCCATTTCCAGCCGGGCTCCACCGGCTTGTATTCCAGTTTCTCAGCATCTGAAAGCGGAATCTGTTCCATGGTCGTATGCGCCGCAAAAGAGATTTCTCCCAGTGGCTCATAAAAATCATCCCTCAGCGTGCGGATCCAATGCTCCACACGGTCCCTGTACTCTGCATTCATGTTTTGCTCCCCCCATTTTCCTTTTGGTTTTTCATCTGTCTCCAGCCAGCGGAATCCCCTTCAGACTGCCGACTGCTGTAACCCGCTGAATATCCGTTCCTCGCAATTCCGGAAAATCCACTGCAAGATAATACGTACCATCGTTCCCCAATATCTCCAGAATACCATGATCATAAATCATTTCCATATCATTCAGTTCGCATCCGGCATCGCACAACTCTGTCACCGTTCCGTGTGTGAAGAAAAATTTCTTTGTTGCACGCTGGAATGCAATCTTCAACGATTCTTCTTTCCCGTCCCGGAAAGAAATCTCCCATTCCATGGCACTTTCATGATCACCAAGATTCTCTGTTGTTGAAACAAACGGCACCGGAGAAATATTGCTCCATTTCCGGTAAACAGCCCCTTTGCAGATTCCGTTCTTGGAACCGGAAAAGAAATTTCTCACTACAGCTGGAAATTGCTGACGCAGAATCTCTCCGTTTTTCTGATGCAGCAAGGAAAATTCCTTTGGAACTGCCATACTTCCGGTTGATTTCATTCCCACACATTTCGTTCGGAGCCATGAAACCGAAAGAACTCCCTCTGTTCCACTCCATGTCTGCGCCGCGTACGGAAGCGTTCCGTCAGGCCCCTTCGCATAAGCATATCGCCGCTTCTGTTCCTGATGAAACCGGTAGCCGTCAAAATCCCCGATATAATAAAAACCATCTGCGGACCAGAACACCCACCGCTCTTCTCCCGGCAGGGTTGCCACCGGAAGTCGAAAAAGATCCGGACATTCAAATCCGCTTTCCAGCGTGAGCCGCTGCGACAATGTAAAGTGCTCCAGATCCTCTGAGCGCCAGATTCCAAAATCATTCTTTTCAATCCAGAGCACAAGGATATATGCCCTTGACTCTTCATGCCAGAACACCTTCGGATCGCGGTTCTCCTTGGCCAAAGATTCCAATACCGGCTCCCCGCATTTGACCAGGTGCCTGCCTCCGTCCACGCTATAGGCCATCCGAATCGTAAACGGCTTTCCCGCGCTTTCCCTGGAATGATCACCTGCTGCCGTATAAAAGAAAATCAGTGCACTTTTCGGAAGTCCCAGAAGTTCACGATCGTTTCGTATTCCGCAGCCGGAGAACATCGTTCCGTTTTCATCCGGATAAAGAACATCCCCAAGATCCTCCCACTGCATCAAATTGCTTCCCCTGGCATGTCCCCAGGTCATACAGTTCCATTCCAGGCCCTTTGGGTTGTGCTGATAATACATTTCATAGATTCCATCGTGATACACCAGTCCATTCGGATCATTCATCCATCCGTAAGTCGGTGTAAAATGAAGGAACGGGCGATATAGAAGTTTGTCCAAATCACTAGAGCTATATTCATAGTTCACATCCACGGTCACAAACCCCATTTTCCGGTACATTTCCTTCGGCGTATCATCCGCATCGGCATGAAGGCAGATCAGGTTCTCCCGATTGGTCATTGCGATGTGTTTCAAAAGGGTGGTGGCAACATATTGATGCCGATCCTCCTCATTGACGACCAGACCGTCGATACAGGTAACTCCGTCCCAGGTGAACACATAACAGGAACCGGCCAGCCTGCCATCTAGATATGCTCCGACATAATCCAGCTTTTCGTAATTGCGTTTCGCATTCCGCACGGTGAAATCTTCTCCGTAAATTCTTCCGAAATTCCGCAGCTCATTTTCTACAAGCTCCGTTTCTTCCGGTTTCCGGATCGTAACCTGCGGATTTTCTCTCCAAGCACTGCAGTCTCCCGTCAGCGCCATGGTGAGCGTCACTTCCTTCTCCAGTCCGAAATCCGGCGAAAGAGGTTCCCTGCTCTCCAATTTAATGAAGTGATCTCCTCTTTCCCGCTGATGCCGCAGCGCTGTTCGGAATTCTTCCTCAGACGGCTGCCCGCTGCATTCAAAGAAATTCTGGTCATATTTGTCCGGAATTTTGTCATCTGTCCAACGCGCCATATGCTCAGAAAACGTTCTTTTATCACAGAAGCGTTCCAGCAGGGCAGTTTCATTTTCCCGTGTCTTTCTTTTCAGGTTCTCTTCCACATCTTTTCCGGAAAATCCCGAAAGCCCGTCCTCTGCAAAAATCTTCACCATCTGAATCTCCGCAATCTTTTCTCCGCTCCGCATCCAGCTCATAGGCGGACAGCATAAAGTCCCGCCCGGATGCTTCCATGTTTTCCAGGAATTTTCTTTCTTCCTCCTCATCGCTGCGCACCTCATCCGCATACCGGATCATATAGTGGGTTTCTTCAGAAACCTGACGAAGATAGATGAGAAGCTTTGCCGCATCATCCGGCACGTTCAGGCGGATTCTTACGTTTTGATCACCCACTCTGAGGATTTCTTCTTTTCTCATAGATTGCCCTCGCCCTCCGTCTTATTGGTGTCTATCTGGGCCAAATGCAGCAGTCGGTACGTCAGCGCCGATACTGCCCGGCATTTTGCCCACGGTATTGTTCATAAGCTCCTGTCTTTCCAAGTGTATCATCAGATATTTTTTCCTGCAAAAAACTTCCGGCTGCCTGGGAGTTCTCCCAAAGAGCCGGAAGTTTTTCTTTTGACCTTTTAAAATAATCCTTCGCATTTATTTACAACGAGATACAATCCCGTTCGGCTAGCGTCAGCCAAACCTCCTGTCCCTCTTTCCAGATTCGGTCGCTCCGGAACAGGGCGTCCACATCCACCTGCACGCTGCCGCATCGAACCGTGTAACGGAGAATATTTCCGTGTGAAAGACCGGAAGTGACGATCCCTGCTGCACAGCAGTTGCCTGCGTCTTTTGGGGCTTCCCCGCGCTCTTCTCTGCCTTTCATGGATACTACCTCCGGCCGGAACGCCGTCATTTCACTTTCTGTCTTCACGCCAAAGACAGTTTCCATTTCTTTCCGAGAGAGTACATTGTAATGTCCGATGAAGGACGCCGCAAACCTTGTGGCCGGATGGGTGTACATCTGTGTCGGCGTGCCGGACTGCTCCATTCTGCCCTGATACATCAGATGAATGGTATCGGACATCACCATTGCCTCATCCTGATCATGGGTGACGAAAATGGCTGTAATCCCCAGCTCCTTCTGGATTCTGCGAATCTCCACCTGCAGATTATGGCGAAGCAGGGCATCAATGGCAGACAGGGGTTCATCCAGAAGCAGTACCTTCGGCCTTGTGACAAGCGCCCGGGCAAGCGCTGCCCGCTGCTGCTGGCCTCCCGAGAGCTGCGACGGATACTGCCCGGCTTGTGCTGCAAGTCCCACCGTATCCAGAATTCCGCGGACGCTCTCCCTGATCTGTTCCACCGGTTCTTTTTTCAGCTTCAGCCCGAATGCCACGTTCTGTTCCACCGTCATATTCGGAAACAGGCTGTAATGCTGGAACACCATACCGATGTTGCGCTTTCTCGGTTCTACTCCGGTAATATCCTTCCCGTCCAGAATAATCTGCCCTTCTGTAACCTCCTCCAGTCCTGACAGGCAGCGCAGAAGTGTGCTTTTACCACAGCCGGAGGGCCCGAGCAGGGTCACGAGCTCCCCCTTCTCCACCTCCAGCGTGATTCCCTTCAATACCTCATTTTTTCCAAAACTCTTTTTTACATTGTGAAATTCAATATATGCCATTTTATACCTCGCTGAGGCAAAATCCGCGATACCAGAGAGAATTTCACGAAGGTAAATTCTCTTTGTATACAGAGTGCCGCCTTTACTTTTTTCTTTCCCTGCTCTGCCCCGCCATCACAAGGGCCGCGATCAGGAAGGTCACCAGCATGATCATGACAAAAACCGCGCTTGATTTCATGCTGTCCGATTTCATCGCCTGATACAGATAGATTTGAATATTGGTCACCGTTGAACCGGACAGATTGCGGACCAGCACATAGTCGCCGAAGATAATTCCCACCGCAAGGAGTGAGGAAACAATGATTCCGTGCATCAGGTTGGGGACCACAACCCGGAAAAATGCATACAGCCTGGAGCTTCCCAGCATTTCTGCCGCCTCCAGCAGGGTTGTCATATCAATGGCCCGGCAGCTGTTCCGGATTCCCTGATAGATATACGGAAGAATGATGACACAATATGCCCCCACCAGCATCAGAAGCCGATTGGAAAGGAAGGATTTGCTGCCCACATACAAGGACAGAATGCTGACAGACAGAATCACACCCTGAATGGTATAGGGAATCATGCAGATGATCTGCGCATACTTCTCCAATCCCGGAAAATAAACGACTACTGCATAGATGGCCAGGAGCACCACCAGAATCGTAACCGCAATCGGTGCAGCGCATAAAAGCACCGTTTCCAGAAGAGCCTGCCAGAAGGCCTCGCTCATGGAAATGCTGCGATATGCCTCAAGTGTAAATCCCCGCGGAATAATCCCCGTCCAGTCCGCAAACAGGGAATAAACGATGCAGGCGGCCAGCGGAATCAGAAGATAAATGAGGATCAGAATCAGCACCGCTGCGGAACCGTTTTGCTTTCTCCCTTTTTCCTTCATCTTCTCGCCCCTTTCTGAAACGGCCTTGCAAGTGCATTGGTCAGCAGGATCATCAGTACCATAATGGCCATCATGACAACCGACAGGGCACCGCCGAGGCCTTTTTGAATCTTCACCTCACCCACATAGCAGCCTGCAATCTGAATCGGAAGAAGCGACAGGCTGTTCATCATGAGAGCGTAGGCTGTCGCATAGGCCGCCAGCGCATTGGCAAACAGTACACTGAAGGTTGACAGGATTCCAGGCATCAGCACCGGAATCCCCACCTTTCTCCAGAAAACGGATTCCTTCGCCCCCAGCATCGTGGCAGCCTCCTTCCACTCCTTTCGGACGCCGTCAAAGGCGGGCATCAGGAGAAGCGTTGCGAGTGGAATCTGAAAAGAGACGTAGATCAGGCTCATGCCGTTTCTGGAATACAGATTGAAATCTGCCAGTGCTGAGATGCCGAACGCTTTTCCAAATTGAACCATGACGCCAGCGTTTCCCAGAAGGATCATATAGGCAAAGGCAAGCGGAATTCCGGCAAAATTCGACACCATATTCATGACTGTGGCAAAAACGGTCCCCAGCTTCCCCTTCTGTTCCTGTGCAGCCTTCGCACCGAAGAAGGCAATGACAATGCCGATCAGTGCCGAGATCAGGGAAATCCGGATGCTGTTGGTAATTGCTTTCGTATACAGGAGCTTGGTGAAAACAATCCGGTAATAGCCAAGAGATCCTTTCCCGGTCACATCATTCCGAAAGCTGTCCACGACAACCATGGCCAGCGGCAGAAGCTCATACATAACAGCCAGAAGAAGGAATGGCAGCAATGCTGCCAGACAGACTATTTTTTTCTTTTTCAATTTTGATACCTCGCTGAGGCAAAATCCACATACAAGCAGTAAGCAGCAGGGAGACTTCCCCCGACAGGAAGCCTCCCTGCTCTCATGTTTTTGATGCTGCAGAGCTGCCAGCCTCTTCAGATCTTTGCCAGAGACTTTGCGTCTTTTTCATTACTGAACCAGAAGTGGAACGATTTCGTCGTTCCATCTGGAAACAACGGTCTCGCATGCCTTCGTGTAGGCGTCAGTATCCTCCATCGGGATAGCATTCTGATAATCTTCCGGTTTGAAAGACTTTTCCTGCACATCTTCCGGAATGGTCACATCCGTTCTGGTCGGGATTCCGCCTGCTGCCGCGAGGTTTGCCTGTCCCTCATCGCTGAAGAAGTATTCTCTGGCAAGCGCCGCCGCATTCGGATGCGGTGCATACTTGTTGATCACGGAAGCATAGCCACTCAGAATCGATCCATCCGAAGGAATGTCTGCCTCCATCTTGTACTTCGTGATATTGGTCTTGTAGGTGACAGCGTTAAAGCTCCAGATCACACCCATCGGAACCTCGCCGGTTTCAAAGTTCTGCTGCGTAATATCCACAGAATTGATTCTTCCAGCCTCTGCCATCTCCGTCCAGAAATCAAACGCCGGATCCAGGTTGTCCAGGTCACCGCCAAATGCATAGGCCGATGCAATCACTGCCGCCTGCGCTGTGCCGCCGTTAATGTCTCCGATCGCCACTTTATAATCCCCCTCCTTCACATCCTGCCAGCTCTTCGGAGCATTCGCGATCTGATCTGTATTCGTCAGGAAGGTGGTGGCACCGGTATAGGCCATCATCCATTTTCCATCTTCTCCCTTTGCCCAGTCCGGAACAGAATCCCAGTAAGAAGTCTTGTAGCCCTGTACGAGATCCTGCTCAATGGCCTGTGCACCAAACGCCTGACCAACATCTCCGATGTCTTTCGTTCCGTTCTCACCTTCCGTCTGGAACATCTGAAGCTCCTCTGCAGAAGACATATCCGCATCGGTATGAGTAATTCCGTACTGCTCCTTCAAAGCTGCCCAGGCATTTCCCCAGTTTGCCCACTCATCCGGCATGCCAACGGATTCTACGTCGCCTTCCTCCTTTGCTGCCGTTATAATCTCATCGAGGGACTTGCTGTTCAGATCTGTGCTGCCTTCCGTGCTTTCCGTTGAAGCCGCCTCGCTGCCAGCTTCCTGCACAGCTCCCGTTGTCTGTGCGGCCGCTGTCATCTGCGCAGCGGAAGAATCCGCTGCTGCAGAATTGCTGCTCCCGCAGCCCGCCATTACCATCGAACATCCCAGAATCAAAGATGCCAGTGAAACTACTTTTGTTTTTCTCATACTCACCTTTCCGGCCACATATGCTATGCGGCACACATACCGTTTCTATTCGGTCCATTTCTCATCTGTCCCGATCAAAAGTTCTTTTAAAAAATAGCATTTCGTAAATTTCTTCTCTATCATGCCCATGTAAAAGACAGATCAAGTATTTGTGATCCAGATGTCACTGAAACCGCTTAAAATTTTCGACATATGCCAGCCAGTTGCCAGGCGTGCTATGATATATTTCATATAAAAAGCCTGCCTATAGGGCAAATATCTGCAATGAGGATGGTCGAAAGATGGGACAGCGTTTAACAAAGGGCGATGTAGCCAAAATAGAAGCAGAGATTGAGATGAGACGGGTCGAGCTTCGGCCCAAGCTGACCGCAGCTGTTGCAGAAGCCGCTGCACAGGGTGATCGCTCCGAGAACTTCGAGTATTATGCAGCCAAGCGCGAAAACGGTCATAACAACAGCCGCATCCGCTATCTGGAAAGAATGCTCCGCACCGCAGAAATTGTGGAAGATGCTCCGGAGGACGAGGTCGGCGTGGACAAAGAGGTGAAGGTTTACATTCCGGAAGATGACGAAGAGGAAACCTACACGCTGGTAACTCCCATTCGTGCCGATTCTCTCCACAATATTGTCAGTATTGAATCTCCGATCGGAAGAGCACTTCTGCATCACCATGTCGGCGATACCGTTATGATCCGCGTGAGCGATTCCTATTCTTACCGTGCCGAAATCCGGGAAATCCGGGACTCCGCATCGGCAGGGACGCTGGATATTTCCGAATTCTGAGACGGCATGGATAGGCTCTTACTTCTTTTTCCCCTCTTGAGCCGCGTCCGCACATGGTTTGAAGCTGCCATTGTGAGCACCTCAGGGAAGGGATTGTAGGGAACACCCTGACGCTTTCTGTAAATGAAAGGCAGGTCTCTTTTGCGAGGCCTGCCTTTTTATTTTACTTTTCTATTCTCTGTCCGTTTAGCTTCTGCTGATGTTTTCCGCTCACAGAATCCACGGTCCGCACACTCCGTACCCAGGCGGGTAAAATCTATCCACTATGCCGAATTCTTATTTTCAGCTTCAGCCAACCAGCCGATATACCTTCACGCCATGTGCCGGAATTTCTGCCGCAATCACGCCGTCTGTCACGGTCTGATTGGTCTTCTCCCAAAGCTCATGGAGGTGCAGTGTCTGCGGAATACTGCCGTTCTCGCGTTCAATACCGAGCTCTTCCACAGAAATGCTTCGTATGCCGTCTTCATCCGCAAGATTGAAGATCGCCACGGTCATATGTCCGTCTGCACAATCCGTATTCTCCCAAACCGCCATGGTCTCATTCCGAAGGACTTGCCTTCCGAAATGCTGACCATCATTGAGCGCTAAAAGCTCCTTGTTCGTCAGCATCCGAAGCTCCTCATCCGAGAGCTTTGTCAGCTCACCGCCGATCATAAGCGGTGCTCCAAACATGTTCCAAAGCGTCAGCATTGTGCGGATCTCTGTGGTCGTAAAAGCAGAGCGGCGTTCTTCACCGAAGGTCTTTCCGATCACACCGACCGGAAGCATATCGCAGTCCGGATAACAGCCGCAGGCCACATGATCCTGCCATTTCTCACAGCGGCTGAACATATCCAGAAGAAGTGGCCAGCTGTCCCAAAAATCATCCGTGATGCGCCACATATTCGCATTCTGCGCATAGAACCATGCACGGTCAATGTGAGCCGGTCCCGGAGAAAGCGACAGAACAATCGGCCGTCCGGTCTTCAGAATCGCGCGGTGAATCATTTCCGTCTCATGCCATCCGGAAAACTCTTCCACCTGGCTCCCATCCGGATACTGTCTGGAATCACAAATATCATCACATTTGATGAAATCCACTCCCCAGTCCGCATACATCTGAATCAGGGAATCGTAATAGGCCTGTCCCTCCGGAATATTACGCACACCGTACATATCCGGATTCCACGGGCAGATGGAATAGGGGTCTGCAACCTGATCCGCCGTCATGTTCGTTCCGAGAATCGGAAGATGCCGATAAGCTGCCGCTCTCGGGATGCCGCGCATAATGTGAATTCCGAATTTCAGGCCAAGACTGTGAATATACGCTGCAAGCTCCGTAAAGCCCTTCCCGCCTGCTGATGACGGAAAACGGTTCTCCGCTGGCTGAGGACGGCCATACTCATCCATCGCGTCATCTCCAAACGGGATATATTGAATCTCCGGCCGCTTCGTTCCTGCATCTCTTGAATACCACTCAATATCGATGACCACATATTCGTAGCCTGCGGACTTCAGATGATCTGCAAGAAACTCCGCATTGGCACGAACCTCTGCCTCCGTCACCGAGGTATCGTAGTAATCATAGCTGTTCCACCCTTTTGGGGCAGACATAGCAAAACTGTTCTTGTTCATACGCATCCCTCCTGCTGCAGGGGCTTCCGGGCAGTACATCACACACAGACCGATTCTTTTTCCCGCAGCTTGTCCGCTGCAGCACATCGTTCCGACGATTTCCTGCTCCGCCGTTCCCCTGTCCTGTATAGAAGAATAACATATCTGCTTCCTCTTCCTCCAGATCCACAAGTTCTTATTTTGCAGCATCTTTTTCATGAATTTCTTAAACGATCTCCAGGTCTTTCCATCCCCAGCAGCTATATGCGATGAATTCTCCAGGTTCTCCACATTGCCGCGCCGCAAAGTGGTATGCTTATTAATTTATATTTTGGTACTTGAAGCAGGTCCACTTTTGCCTATACTGAATACTTGAATTCCGGAAGACGCAACAACAGCACAGAATCATAAGCACCTGTGCACAGATCATGGATTTCTACAGAAACCACCTGATGTCATAGCACAGAGCTGTGTCTCAAGCTTTCTTTGAGGGAGGTAGGATTATGAGCACAACACAGACCACACAAAATGAAAAACTCCGCAAGCTCGTCTTCGCCGGTGTTTTCGCGGCCATTACTTACGTCGTATTTACTTACCTTGCAATCCGCATTCCGACTCCCGGCGCCGGACAGGTCTCCATTCATCTTGGAAACGCCTTCGTTGTTCTGGGCGCCCTGCTTCTGGGCAGCCTGTACGGCGGAATTGGCGGAGCCATCGGCCTGACCATCGCCGACCTGATTGACCCTGTCTACATCGTAGAAGCGCCGATTACCTTCATCATTAAGGTCCTGATCGGCCTCATTGTCGGCCTGATCGCTCACAAGCTCGGGCACATCTCCACAGAAACCGACACGAAGAAGGTTCTGCGCTGGGTCATCCTTGCAACGATTGCCGGACTTGCCTTCAATGCAATTTTTGATCCGCTTCTGCGCTACTTCTACAAGATCCTGATTCTCGGAAAGCCCGCTGCAGAGGTTTCCTTCGCAATCAATTTTGCAGTAACCCTGCTGAACTCCGTGGTATCTGCCGTCATCGTCATCGTCCTCTACATGGCACTCCGGGCTCCTTTAAAGAAGCTTGGCCTGTTCTTCCGCTTCTAAAATGTTCTAAATTATGTAAAAATGCAGCCGGAGTTATCCGGCTGCACCCTACAGAAGATGATGGCTGGGAAGGCTCCCGTTAGGGAACCTTCCCCTTTCTTTTCATTGGACACTCTGACCAGATTCCTTCTGAACCTCTCCTTTCAGACTTTGCGTGATCCTCCGGTGCCTTCAGTACTCTTCTGACTTCTTCCCAGAGATGCAAGGGCTTTTGCCAGGAACGTGTGATGCACCTTCATCGCTCCCGTTGGACAAAATTCCTGACAGCAGAAGCATCCGATGCATTTTTTCCGATCAACAGACGGCTTCCCTTCCACCATTCGGATGGCATGAGCCGGACAGGTTCTGCTGCATTTTCCGCATCCGGTACATTCTTTCCTTGTCACCTTCGGCCCCGATGAAAGCGCCAGCTTCAGGAAAGCGGCCGTCATCTTCCCTGCTGCCCCCTTTGCTCCGAAGGAAATACTGCGGTCCAGAGTATTCCGTTTAAAATCCGGAACGGCAAACTGCTCCGGTCTGCCCCCATTGAATTCAATTTCCTCCAGACTTCCCGGCGCCAGTCCCCGTTTCCACGCTTCCTCCAGATACAGAATTTCCGAACGCTTCATGCCAATTATGGACGCACAGACAAGATCCGCCGCATACGTCACCTCCGAAGCCACCAGTGCTCCGATATGCCGTGGTGTCCCACTCGTTGGCCCGTTTCCTTCCATTCCGTCCACCGCATCTACAATTGCCAGCCGGATCTTTGGGCGAAAGTACTCGTTCAGATCCACCAGCATATTGGCAAATGCCTCCGGTTCCGGAAAGCGCATATGATATTCCGGTTTTGTTGTCCCGGGAACCACCCCGAACAAATTCTTTGTACAGCAGGTCATTCGCAGCATGGCATGAGTCTTCAGCTTTGCAAAATCAATGATGATATCCGCCTGGTCCAGCCATCCGGTATAGTCAAACGCCTTCGCACTGACCGCATCCGGAAATACGGCCTTCCGGACCGAAGTGTCCAGATTCAGCCTTGCCCCGGTTTGCTCAATTCTCTCATAGCCGGCATTCCGGTAGGCACTCTGCAGGATCCCCGGCGTGAACAGCCCTCCTGGACTGTCTCCGACGATCACCTTGGCTCCTCTTTCGCACAGCATTTCGCACAGAGCCGCAACAAGTTCCGGATGTGTGGTCACCGCCCGGCCTTCCTCTGCACCCGTTACCAGGTTGGCCTTTACCGCCACCTTCATGCCAGGAAACACAAAATCCAGTCCGCCAAGGGGAGCCAGAAGCTCCCTCATGGCGGACCGGACTGTTTCCGTTTCATAATTCTCGCAAGGGACAAGGGAAACCCGGTACTTCTTTTGATCCAGACTCATAGACACCAGATTCTCTCCTTCCAGATATCAACAGGAACACTTACTTGCTGATCTGTTTATCTGCCGTCATTCCCATATCCTTTCCAAAGAGAATGTAGAACAGATAATAGTTGGCATTGTCATTCCCAAGATACTGCTGCAGCCAGGGATAATTGCTCTTGAAGTACGAAACATTGAAGTTCTGGCTCGAAGAACGTCCCAGCGCCATTCCCGTTGTCAGAAAATCAACAAGCAGCGTATTCGGATCATAGGTCCCATAGGCTGCCTGTAAATCCGGGTTGGCCGCCCAGTACCAGACCGGATCAAAGACATCCTTATAATCATCCACAGTAAAAGCCTGGTTTGTACCGAAATGGTATAAGAATCCGGAAATCAGCCCCTCCTCATACAATTTCTTCAGAGCATCTGCAGGGATATTCGCTCCCTTATTGATCATATTCAGAATATTCCCCTGATAGATCGTCTGATAACGAATTGCCTGCTTCAGCTGCTTGTAAACTCCGTTCGCGTTTGTAAAGCTGTTGCTCAGAGCCGGCAGCAGCAGACTTTCCATACTGATCGTCTGTGAATACTTTGTATCATAGGCCGCCTTCGCCTGAACCGGAATACTTCCCGCAAGCGGTGATACCACTGTAGAAACGGTAACTGCTGTGCCGAGAAGAAAGCCGGCCATTCTTGTCTTCAACTTTTTTCCGTTCAACAATTTATTCATTACTATCATTCCTTTCTTAATATCAAGCTGCCATCAGGCAGCTTCGAGTGTTACTCACTGCGCAGTGCATCAATCGGATTCAGCCGACTGGCCCGTCTTGCCGGCATCCACCCAAAGACAATTCCGACTGCCGCAGAAAATCCCGCTCCCAAAGCGATGGCACCGTATGAAATCTGAAACGTAGTATTTAACAGCTTCGTACCAACCAAGGCAATCACAATTCCGAGAATGATCCCAAGGAAACCGCCCATCAGTGACAGCGTAATGGATTCAATCAGGAACTGCATCTGAATTCGCGCAGGCTCCGCACCAAGTGCCTTGCGAAGTCCAATCTCTTTTGTTCTCTCGGACACAGACACCAGCATCATGTTCATGATTCCAATGCCTCCAACAACAAGGGCAATGGATGCAATTCCGCCAAGCATGGTAGAAAGCATCGTTTCAATCGTACTCATCGTATCCATCAGAGAATCCATGCTGATTACACTGTAGGCCTGATCCGCATTGTCCTCATCTGTGCCAAAAATGTCATTCAGTGCTTTCTTCAGCTCCTTCTGCAGCTGGCTGGATGTGATGTTGTCCTCCGTATAATATACACTGATGCTGGTCACATTTTTCAGAGAGGACATTTTCAAAGCATTTTTATACGGTACAATAACCGTTCCCTTGGTACTGCTTCCGGTAAAAAAGCTGGAAACATTGGTATCCTTGGCTTTGATACCAATAATTTTATAATGATACCCATTCAGAATAAACTCTGTTCCGAGCGCTCCATTGCCATTCAGAACATTGGAAATAAAATCCGTGTCCACAATCGCAACATTGGTTTCTCCATCCGCCTCCGCGGTATTGAAAATACGTCCGCTCTGCAGCGTCTCCTGATTATGCTGAAAATAAACCGCATCCTCCCCATCTACTTCAATATTCTTGACTACATTATTGTTGTAAACGGCAGAGGTAGACAGCGATGCCGACGGCGCAATCGCATCTACTCCGTCCAGATTCCGGAGCTTCTCCAGATCTTTCTCACTCAATCCATGGTGGGTCAGCGTTCCCTGTGCCGTGACCGAAATGGTTCCAGCACCCAGCGATTCAAATTCGCTCATGATCGAACCGGTAGCACTCTGCACGATGGTAATCAGTCCAATGACAGACGCCACGCCAATGACGATCCCCAACATGGTAAGGAACGAGCGCATTTTATTTCCGACAATATTCTGCAGAGCCATTTTCATGCTCTGCCTGATCATTGTAAACTTATGCATCGGCAAGCTCTCCTTCACTGATCCTGCCATCCAGAATCTTCACAATCCGCTTCGCATGTGCTGCAATATGAGCATCATGCGTAATCATAATGATTGTATTGCCGGCATCATTCAGATCCTTGAATAAAGAGATTACCTGCGCACCCGTTCTCTGATCCAATGCACCGGTAGGCTCATCCGCAAGCAGGATGGATGGATGATTGGACACCGCACGGGCAATGGCAACTCTCTGCTGCTGTCCGCCGGAAAGCTGGTTCGGATAATTATCCATCTTATCCGTCAGTCCCACCAGCCGCATCACTTCCTCCACGCGTTCACGTCTTGCCCGACCGGACATGTTTGCATAAATCAGAGGAAGCTCCACATTCTCCGCAGCAGTCTGCTTCTGCAATAGATAATAGGACTGGAAAATAAAACCGATTTCATTGCCGCGAATGTGAGAAAGCGCTGCCTCATCCATATCTGCGATATGCTCACCGTTCAGCCAGTAATCACCGCTGGTAGGAACATCCAGGCAGCCGATAATGTTCATCAGCGTTGATTTTCCGGAGCCGGAAGGACCAAGGACTGCCAGATATTCTCCCTCCTCCACCGTAAGGTCTATATTCTTGAGCACATGGACCGTCTCATTGCCCATCACATAGTCCTTACAGATATTCTTCATCTGCAGAATGACGCGCCCCATTACTGCGCACCTCCGCCGGGGCCGCCGCTGGGCGCTCCGCCTCCAGCGTTTTCTCCGCCGGGGCCGCCTCCCATATCCATTTCCATTGCGCTGTCATCCATTCCAAACATCATGGCCGACGCGTCCTGGACAGACGGCGTATTCACTGCATAATAAACCGTGTCACCGGCATTCAGGCCACTCGTAATTTCCGTATATGTTCCATCGGACGATCCGAGTGAGACTGCCCGCTGCACATAATCTTCCTTCCCCTTCTCATTCGTTCCCTTTACCAGGACGTAGGAGGAGCCATCGGCCCCCGTAGCTATCGCATCACTGAGCACCGTCACAGCATCCTTTGCTTCACTGATGGTCTGGCTGACATCCGCTGTCATTCCGACCATAACCGAAGAATCCGGTGTGAATTGAACCTCCACAGCGAAGTATGCAATGCCGTTGCTGGATGAGCCTACTGCAGAGACTGAGCTTACCGTTCCTTCAAAATCCTTGTCGACGGCATCAACGGTAACGGTAACCTTGTCGCCCTTGGAAAGGTTCGATACATCATACTCACTGACAGAAAGCGACACCTTCATCTTGTCATAGCTGGTGATCGTCGCCAACGTGGACGTGGAGGAAACCTGCGTGATATCGCCCACCTTAATATTCAGACTGGTGACCGTGCCACTCATTGGCGCAGTGATTTCATAATCCGAAAGAGAATCCTTCAGATTATCCAGCTGCAGCTGACTCGTCGTACTGTCCGCATTCGCCTCTGCCTGCTGGATGCCTCTCTGATATTCTTCCAGAGTCTGCTGTGTCGAGCGGACCGTTGCATTATAAGAATCAATCGCATTCAGATAATTATTCTGTGCCGTAATCACCGCATCATACAGCTTTGTCAGCTGGTTTTCTTCATTGATCTTCGCCTGTTCGTAGCTTGTTTTCGCCTGCTCATATTGATCCCAGGCCTGATCTTCACTCAGCTCATTAGACTCAATCTGCTGATCATCTGAAAACGAATCATACGACTTCCCGGCATCGCTGGCCACCTTCTGTGAATGAGACTTACTGTCCACAGACTGCTGTGTCCGCAGTGCCGCACTTTGCACATTGTTATATGCGTTGTCCATCTGCTGAATCGCACTCAGAATGGTCTGGCTCAGCTGGGCATTATTCAGATTGACCTCGTCATTGTAGGATTGCTGCGCAGAAACCAGATTCTGCATAGCAGAATCAATCTGGGCCAATGCATTCTGCGTGGACTGATCCAGTCCATCATCCAGGTTCTGCTTCAGATTGTTGTATTTCGCCTGTGCGGATTGAATATTGAGCGAATTGGAAGTCGCCGTTGCATTCATGGTCGCTTCCTTTTCACTGATCTGTTCGTCAAGGTTCGATGTATCCAGCTTGGCAATGACATCGCCTTCCTGAACCGTATCACCCTCTTCGACCAGCACTTCAGTAACCTTAACACCGGATACCGCAGACATTACAGACTGACTGTCCACCGCTTCAATCGTTCCTGTATAGGAATTGGTAGAAGAAAGATCTCTGACTGTCGCTGTGTCAGACTGATACTGAACCTCTGTGCTCTGTCTTGCCCGCCGCAGGAAGAACAATACAACAGCCACAATCACCACTCCCAGAATGATGAACTTTTTCAAAATACTTCTGCTGCGCTTACGCCGTTTCTTCCTGGCCCGTTCCTCCAGCTCCTTACGCCGTTCCTCTTCATACGGATCGTATTCATCCTCCGTATCTTCTGCTTCATCTGCATCATTCGGTGCAGAAGCATCTGCTGCATTGCGTTCCACCTCGGCCTGCTCTTGTGCAGATTCCTCCATCTCTTCCGGATCATTTTCATCCAGAAATTCATTTTCGCTCATGTGCTGCCGAACTCCTTTCCTTTTCCGGTGCTGCATTTCCCGTTATTTTGCCAAAAAGCATTTAGGGAAAGTTTAGCACACCAATTGAAAAAAGGATTCTCTTCACAGAACTTTCATGAATTGCAGAGCACAGGCAAAATAAGCGTACATTTTCCACCCCGCTGAGACAAAATCCGCGATGCCAGAGAGAATTTCGTGAAAGCGAATTCTTAATTTCTTGTCCTGCTTCTGTGCCGCCGGATCAGAAATAATCCCGCTACCGCTCCGACTGACAGAAGAAAATACCCCCACATTCCGGATTCATCTCCGGTTCCCTGTCCGCGCTCCGGCCGTTCCGGAACCGCTTCCTGCTTCTGAGACGGAACAGACGGCACTGCTTCCTGAGTCAAAGAAACATTGTTCTTCGCTTTTTCTGCCGTTTTCGGATATACCTGCCTCTCCCAGTTCCAGCTTTTTTCAGAAGATTCACGAAACGGAAGCTCAGCAAGAAAGGGAAGTGCCGTTTCATACCCGGCGCTCTCGCCGTTCCCTCCGCTCTGCCAGATAAGATAGATTCCCGCCGGACAATCCGAAATGACTGTCTTTCCTTCCGAATTGGTTTTCTGAATCCACGCATCATTCCTTCCGCTTTTCTGATAAAGGTCCAGAAGCTCTCCTGCAATGTTTCCATTCTCCCGAAACTGCGGGGTCATCGGATCCGGAAGGTTCTTATCCGCGTCCCGATATTCTGTTTTTAATGTATATACGATGTTTCCCTGGCTCACTTTGGCATCCGCGACCTGCACCGCGGAAAATTCCGCTCCCTGAATTCCTGTTTTCCCGCTGCCACAAAGATAAACAATCTCGATCCTGCCTCTTTGGCTCTCTGCCGCCTGAACCTGCAGAAATCCACAGATTACAGCCATACTGACTGCCAACAGCATTCCAGAAAAAGCCGTTCCGATTCTTTTCATTTTCATACCCCGCTGATTTCACATTCTCCTGCAGCGCCTGCTTCTTCTCTTCCGACGTTCCCAGTCAATGGTCCAGATCCACAGGATCCGAAGAGCTGCCGCAATCAGGACCAGACCAGCCGCAGTAAGGACGAATGACGGATTCCGTACCAGCCGGATTCCCTTTGAAAGCCAATGTACTTCTCCCGATTTCTTCTCCCCGGTCTGCAATTCTTTGGCTCCGGCTTCACATCCGCTCTCCATCTGTCCGCTGTCACCTTCCGTTCCCCTGGAGATTTCCTCGCACACTCGTTCTCCCGTTACCAGGAGCCGGTGTGTATTGACACCATACGGCGTACAGGTCACCAGTGTCACCAGATCTTCTCCCGGCCGGATACGAAGATTCTGCGTCTCCTCCGGCAGCACGGTCTGGATCTTTCGAACCTGATAATCCAAATTCTTTCCCATCACCGTAATCCGAAACCAGTCATTTTCCTCCAGCTGATCCAGATCCGTAAAAAGCCGGGCGGACGGAAGTCCCCGATGCCCGGTCAATACCGCGTGTGTCCCTTCTCCTCCCACCGGAAGACTGGATCCCGGAAGATGTCCGATCTCTCCTGCCAACACCTCGTCATCGGTCCCATGACCGATGGGCAGGCGGACCGATATCTTTGGAATCTCAAGATATCCCATGATCCCGTTTCCATCCGGATCCAGCAATGCTTCATATTCTTCCCCTTCCTCTTCGTTCGTCATTCCGCCACCGCCTGCGGCAAGGTCCCGATTGTATGACCTTGCCCGTTCCAGCTCTGCCTCTGCCGCACCGTCACTTCCATCGCTCCACAGCGATTTCCGGTACTGTACGATCATACGGTCCGCCACTTTCTGATTCCATGCGCCGCTCACTGCCGGATAGAACCCGACGGACAAAATCAAGAGGATCAGAAGGGTTTCCAAAGTTTTCCGCAGTTCTTCCCTCATGAATCAGTGCATTCTCTTTCTTCCCGCAAGCTTCCAGATTGCCATTCCTCCGCCCATTCCTGCTGCCGCGAGAACAAAGCCAAGCGTTCCCGCTCCTCCCGCAGACGGAAGCTCCGCAAGAGGAACATTCAGAATCTCCGCAGGGGTTTCTGTTCTTGTCACAGTATTCGTCACACTCTGATCCTTCTGAATCTCCGGCACAGACGTATAAATCGCCGATCCCGCCGCCGTCTCACTGCCGTCCGCTCTGATCTCCTTCGTCGTTACGGTGTAACGGCTCATCACACCGTCCTCACGAAACTCCGGCGTAATTGTGATATGAAATTTTTTCTCGTTCGCAGCATATCCGGCCGGTGCCTGTGTCTCTTTCAGATAATAGGATCCCGCCTTCAGACCGGTAAATGTAATACGGCCGTTGGCATCCGACTCCGCCTGCGCTGCCTTCTGCGTCATCGCTGCATCTGTATACAAGGAAAACTGCGCTCCCTTCAGGGCATATTTGCTTCGCATCGTAGAAGTCGCTCCTGTCCCAGAGTATGTCTGTGAGACCTTCTCATAAGAAGAGGCTCCGTCCGCCCGTGTCACCTTGTTGAGTTCGCCGGTTTCCACCTGATCCTCCTTCGACGCCTCTGCATCCAGATTCGCGCCAAGACCAAACGTATACTGGTACGTTGTGGAGGTCAGCTCCTTCATTCCCTTTGCATCCGCCGGATTTGAGGAATAGCGAAGCACCGCCGTATTCGTGTTCTCCGCAAAGTTCAGCCCAGCCTTTCCCGTCAGAACAGACTGATAGGTAATTTCCACTGTCTGTGCACCATGACTTCGGATAAAGGCATCTGAAAAGGAAAGTTCAAAAGAATTCCTCTTCGGTCCGTATTGAATTCCCCAGGTGTCCGCTCCCTGTGCCGTCTCGACTCCATTCACGCGCACCTTCAGATTCTGAATTTCTCCGAAGCAGCCACTTTCCAGATGATCCGTAATCTGATAAGTGACGGAGGGATAACTGGCCGAATAAGAAGGAATGGTCATGGAATCAATCACAAAATTCAGCGTTTCTCCCACAGCTGCCGAAACTCCGCTCACCTTCTTCCCATCAGAAAGCACGGATTTCTTCAAGCCCGTCGTGGAAGACTTCAAATATGCCGTATCTCCGGAACGAAACCATTCGGAATAATCTACCGTTCCATTTTCCAGAAGCATCTGATCCGCATTGGTGACATTCACCGAGACGACTGCCGGATTATAGACAACCTCCCCGGATCCCGTTACCAGAATCAGATATTCTCCCGGCTCTGTCTGCAGGCGGTATGTCCCCGTTCCCGCATCCTGCAGTATCATCTTCTTCCCCTGCACCTTGCCCGGATTGGCCTCAATGTAATCCGCAATGGCCGCAACTTCTGCAGCTGTCGGATTCTGCATATCAGCAATTTTCATATTTGCCGCATCCGTCAGAACATATCCGGTGAGCTTTCCTTCCTCCGAATACGTCCCATCTACCAGCTGGTAGGCCGTTACCGTCGCATTCTTCTCTTTTACATTGGAAGCCGTGATGGTCCCTTCCGGTACCGTCTGTGCCAGTACCGTAAATCCCGGAAGGAGACTCACACTCCACACTCCTGCCGCCAATATTGCCTTCTGCATCATTCCTGTCCCTCTGTGATTTCTCATTTTCCTCCTTTTCCGGCCGCAGCTTATCCGCGGCTTCCTCTGACCGTATCCCCTGCATTTCTGTACTTCATTGAGGCAAAATCCATGAAACCGATTTGCCGAATGCGTCAGCACCAATGCTGTGTTCTTGCGGAATGGTTGCTGCCGCCCGACCTGCTTCTTTTCTCCACAATTCCCCCTATTGCCAGAAGAATCGCCGCCGTGATGTACGGAAGATTCCCCTCTCCTCCTGTATTGGGAAGCGTGACCTTTTCCTGCATGGGGTGCTCTCGTACATGAATCAGATACCGGACGCCGCTTTTCCCATTTGCCGCTCCGTCATAGCTGCAGTTCTTCCGGCTGCACGCATGCAGAAACTCCGTCTTCTCCGTAATGTCATCCGTAAGTGCTCCGCTGTCTGTCCGGTACACACCGACAATCACCGGAATATCCTGTTTCTTCGCAATAACAATTTGCCCATTTTCTTCCGAAAGCCCCTCCGGTACCGCAATCCTGTATCCGAGCTCCGGTTCCTCGTCCTGCTCTGACTCCGTATCATCCCCGCAGAGCCACCGGATGGACCTTGCATGCTCTCCGATCACACCCTCTCCGGTCGAATCTCCGGGTACCGTATCCGACAGATCTCCCAGATACTGTGTAGAATCCTCCAGAAGGATTTCCGGATGAAAGACATGAATCGTTCCTTCTTCCTGCAGAAAACGTTCGTCATAATGTCCGCTTCGGATCGGTGTAATGCGGCAGGACAGCGTATAGGTTCCGCAAAAATCTGTCTCCTCCTTCTGCCACTGCCAGCTGCAGTTCTCCAGCTTCGCTCCTGCCGGAACATCCAGCGTCCCCGCTTTTTCCCCCTGCTCATCCTTCAATTCGTAGTGAAGGTCCACATATGCATTCTTCCTTCCATCGGCCCGGAATGGTTCCGGAATATGTATAAGATCTTCAAGCTTCGCCGCATCCGGTACATAAACCCTGCGGTCCGTCATGCCAATCTTCCCGCGAAGCTGAAGATCCGCCCTGGGAACCGGATACAGGACTTCCGGCTCTTTCGCGGAAGAATCTGCATAAATGCCCGATGTATCACTGTTGGTTGGAATTTGATTGCCGCCGAAAATTGCCTGCGGCCTGATCGAAAAGGATAAGATAAGTTTCTTCCCCCGCGCGGATTCCTGTTTCGAATCTGATCCGGGGTGCGGGTCTTCTGATACATAATTGCCGGAATAATCAAAGCCCTTTGCTCTGACAGAGCTTTCTGTTGACGTGATGATAATGTGGTCTGTGATGTCCCGTGGCTCTGCCCAGTTTCCATCTCCCAGATAATCCGAGGAATATGCGTACACCCTGGTTTCTTCCATCCGCTGGAACGGCCACAGAATTTCATCTCTTGCCTCCGCATCCGGTCCGAGGGAGCTGTCCGACATCCCAACCTGTGCAGCAAGATCCCGAAACACGGCAGACAATTCCGACGAGGTCTGGGCGGTGAAATAATACGTTTCCCTTGCTTCTCCCCGCGTCTTTCCAGGATCTGAAGAATCCTGCGCATTCGGCGTGTCCATGTCCTGTGCGTGCGGATTATTCGAAGTCACCAGATGCATCAGGCGATTTTCCAGCGCAATGGCATTCTCGTTGGATGTATTCACGCCGCCGATTCCATAGTACGGTGCAATATAGTTTGCTTCGCTGTGTGGCGCATATACCGGCATTGCCTCCCCAGGGCTGCACCTTGCATATTGTTCAATACTCAGACCGAAAATCTCTATGCCGTTCTCTTTCAAGCGCTTCGCCGCTGCAAGCGTCCGGTTCGCTGTTGCCATAACGAAGCCGTCATAGTCTTCATTGGCCGGAACTCCGTCCGTAAACAGAACTACAGCACGGCTGCGTCCGGAATCCGCTTCTCTATTCATGATTTCTTCCGCCAGCTCCATGGCGAGATCCATCCGGGTTCTTCCCCCCTTCTCCATTCCCCTGATCGTCGATTTCAGGGAGGAGGCTCCTTCCCTGTCTGCCCGCGTCAGATGCATCCGGATTCCGGTATTGTCGGCGGAGCTGTACTGAATCAAGGCCACCCGGCTCTTTCTGTCCTCTGCTGCTTCCTCATTCTGCTCCGTCACCGCGTCCACAAAGGTGCAGGCTGCTGTTTTCAGTGCTTCCAGCCGGTCCGATGCTCCCGCACACGGAAGCCGCATGCTTCCCGACGTATCCATCAAAAGAACAACGTCCACCGGAGAAGGCTCCGTTCGGGTTCTCCCGCTCACCCAGGATTCCAATTCAATCTGATAGGTCCCATCCCCATTATTCCGCAGCGTTTTGCAGACATGCACGCCGCCATTTTCTGCAGACTGTGATATACTGTTTTCATCGGTTCCGGAGACAGCGGTTTCTCCGACCTCATATCCACGGAGTTCTTCCGTGTGTTCTTCCGCATTCACAGGAAGAGCAAGATTTCCTATTGATAATCCAAGGACAACAAGCCACGCAATCCATCTGCCTGTTCCCGCACGTACGGGCGTACTTCTTCTGAAAATTCTCTGAGCCATTCTGATTTTCTTCATGACTGGTAACTCCTGTGAAATGATTTGAGAGATGCCCGGCATCCGCCGGTTTCAGATTTGACTGCACACGCCAGGATGCGCCTCCGGACAGAACATCCGGCGGAATCTCCGGAAGGGAAATTCCCGTGTGCATTTTCGATTATAGAGAATTTTTTTCGGAAGAAAAGCGGTCTGGCACGAATGGTGTTTTCCCGGCACGAAAGGATCTTTTATGCAGAAAATCCGAATCCAGATTTCCAACCTGTCCCCCGGCGGCATCCGCCTTCTTTCAGACGCCGTTCTGCAGCTTGCGAGAAAGCTGGAAGGGGAGGTCCTGTTCGAACTGTGTGATACTTCCGGAAAAAGCATCCTTCTCCCTGTCTGTACCGTCCGCATTCCTGTGGACGATCTCATCTGCATCACCGCCGACCGGCACTATGTTCTTTTCACCTGTACCGGTTCCGTTTTGCGTGTGCGTCTCCGATTCCGGGATGCCGCTGCGCTTGTTCCCTCCGGTCAGTTTCTTGCCTGCGGCCGCGGCGTTCTCCTGAACATGGCTCACATTCGTGAAATCAGCAAAGAGGAATTCGTTTTGTCCAACGGAAATATTTTTCCCATCAGCCGCAGGAAAAGGCGGGAGCTGCTCCAGGTCCTCCTGAGCTATCGGTCACTGCATACTGCACCGTGATTTTCCAGCCTTCCTGACTTCCCGGAATTTCCGAATCAAACACTGTTTTGATATGCCGTATCCCCCCAATGCTTCCCTCCGGTCACGCAAAAATCCCCTGCCGCAGACTGTTCTGCAGCAGGGGACCTTTCTGTTTCTCTCTGTCTTTCCTCACAGCGGGGCCATCCGACCGTTGACTGCATAGCGGAATCTGCTGAACAGATACCTGCGGTCACATTGCCCGGACACACAGGAATAACCGCCTGCCGGATGTGAAGAAAACCACTTCAAACGACTCAGTCTTCAGTCACTTCAATCGTACGGATGACCTGCGGCTCCCACGGAGCATCACTCCAGTTGGTCTTCACATCCGCGATCTCATCCAGCACGTCCAGACCTTCTGTAATCTTGCCGAAGGCCGCGTACTGTCCGTCCAGATGCGGCGCATCCTGGTGCATGATGAAGAACTGGGATCCTGCGGAGTCCGGGTCCATTGCACGTGCCATGGACAGAACGCCTCTTGTGTGTTTCAGATCATTCGGGACACCGTTCGCCGCGAACTCGCCCTTAATGCTGTATCCCGGGCCGCCGGTTCCATTTCCGTCCGGATCGCCGCCCTGAATCATAAAGCCCTTGATGATGCGGTGAAAGGTCAGTCCATCATAGAACTTCTCATCACAGAGCTTTTTGAAATTGTCCACCGTGATCGGCGCAATTTCCGGGTAAAGCTCTCCCTTCATGACGCCGCCGTTTTCCATGGTAATCGTTACTGTGTAGGTCTTTGCCATTTCTGTATCCTCCTTAAAAAACGTACCTGCTTCCTGCATTCCGAAATTTCCAGCCGGGAATTTTGCCACAGCCCAGGCTGCCGCTTCGCATCTGGAGCTGCCGCCGTTTACAAATCCCTGTGGTGGAACTGTTTCTTGCCCGATGCATAGTCTGCCACAATCTGACCGCCTCCGACAAGGCGGTATTTGTAGGTAACAAGGCCGTCCAGTCCAACCGGTCCCCTCGCGTGAAGCTTACCGGTGCTGATGCCGACCTCTGCCCCGAACCCATAGCGGTAGCCGTCTGCAAACCGTGTCGAACAGTTCCGGTATACTCCGGCGCTGTCCACCATCTGCATGAAATACTCCGCTGCTGCATCATCCTCCGTCAGAATGCAGTCCGTGTGGTGGGAGCCGAAGGAATTGATGTGCTCCACGGCTTCCCGCACATTCTCCACCAGCCGGATGGAGATCACAAGATCATTGTATTCCGTTGCAAAGTCTTCCTCGTCCATAATATCTTCCGGAGCAATCCGTGGACGCTTTGCGCTTTCTTCCGTCGCATGGTTTGTTTCTGCATCCTCCCCCGGATTTGCAGCCGCCCTCCATAAGCCCGTATCTGCAGCCCTTTCCAGAAGCTCTGCGGCTTCCTTTGTTCCACGGAGCCGGACACCGGCCTTTGCAAGAGCAGACGCTGCCTTCGGAAGAAATTTTCCTGCAATTTGCCGGTTCACAAGGAGCGTTTCCACGGCATTGCAGGCTGCCGGATACTGTGTCTTCGCATCCACAATGACAGGGATGGCTTTCTCCGGGTCCGCCTTTTCATCTGCGTAAATATGGCAGATTCCGCTCGAATGCCCCATAACTGGAATTTTCGTATGCTCCATGATATAGCGGACAAAACGGTTGGAGCCTCTCGGAATCAAAAGGTCCACATCCTGATCACAGGCAAGAAGCTCATCAATCTCGCTGTGCTGCTGCGCCTGAAACAGACTGTGCTCCGGAAGTCCCGCTTCCAGAACTGCCTTCTGAATGATTTCAAATAAAGCGCGGTTGGTTCCTGCCGTCTCCTTCCCACCCTTTAAAATCGCACAGTTGCCGCTCTTGATGCACAAGGACGCGACCTGCACCATCGCGTCCGGCCTC
Organism: uncultured Lachnospiraceae bacterium; assembly: GCA_937877165.1. Lineage (GTDB taxonomy): Bacteria > Bacillota > Clostridia > Lachnospirales > Lachnospiraceae > CAG-791. The sequence continues at coordinate 46,096 of CALEFO010000192.1, forward strand.
GCCTCGAAAATCACGCCGATCACGCCGATCGGAACCGTGACTCTTCGGAGCACAAGACCCTCATCCAGCTCACGCTCCAGAAGGACTTGTCCGACCGGATCGTCCAGCTTCTCCAGCTCGCGAAGGCCGGCAATACTGTCCCGCATCTTCACGGCATCGTATTTCAGCCTTTTCTGAATTGCCGGAGCAATGCCTTCTTCCATGGCCTCCTGCAAATCCAGCGCATTTGCCTGGAAAATTTCCACCTGATGCTTTTCCAGTTCCTTTGCAATATTCTCCAGCGCGGCATTTCTCTGTTCGATAGGCGCTGCCGCAAGGTGCGGTGCCGCAAGCTTCATTCTGCGCGCTTCTTCACGGATGCTGCTCATATGCGCTCCTCATACTTTCCCGGACAATCATCCTGGTCCAGAACTGCGTTCTCACTGCCGGATTCCCGGCTGCTCTTCTCCCACCAGCTTTACCAGAATCGGCTCGTGATGAACCGCTGGAAGGAATTTCTCCATGACATCCTTCACCTTCATTTTCAGACTTGACGTATTGACACACGGATGGCACCCAAGATATTCTCCCTTCAGCACATCCTCATCCATCAGGAGCTGCACCTGATTGTCGTGATCATTCATCAGGCCCATCACGCTGACGGAGCCCGGACAGATATCCAAATACTCCAGCATCTTTTCCGGCGAACCGAAGGAAAGACGTGCCGATCCAATCTGGGCGGACAGCTCCTTTGTCTTGAAGACCTTATCCCCCGGCATCATCAGGAGATAAAACCTGGTCTGCTGCCGATTGCACAGGAACAGATTCTTGCACACCAGACAGTCCAGAATCGCATCAATATCGTGGCAGGCCTCCATGGTATCCGCATGTCCGTGATCTGTTCGCTGATATCGGATTCCAAGAGCGTCCAGTAAATCATAAACCCGGATTTCCTTCGCCTCGCGGCCCTCCGTCTTTTCCGGTCTTCCTTCATATAAAGTAAGATTCTGCATTTTCTTTTCTCCCGCTCCAGCCCATTTTCTTTCGGACCTGTATCCGTTTTAAACGCCGCTCTGCCGTATATATCAAAAAAGACCATGCCCGGCAGCTTCCGGACACAGTCCACATTATACACGTTCCTTATGAATTGAAAACGCTGACAGCATAGATTGGATTATCTTCCGAAGTGGAAAAAGCCTTTCTTTGCCTCCGGCTCTCCGACTGCAACCGAAAGAATTCTGTATCCAAGAGGATCCACCGCCGCATGAAGCTCATGCTCCAGCATCGGCTTCGGAAGCTCCTTTTCCAAAAGAAACTTCGCTTCTCCCTTTCCCGCAGAGGCAGAAACCTTCTTTGCCTCCGGGAACTGCTTCCGGATGGCATCTCCAACATGGGCCTCACACATGCCGCACATCATTCCATCAATTCCAACTGTAACCTGTACCATTCTGCTCCTTCCCGGCAGCATTGCCTATACCGGTTCCGTCCTGTTACAGACACTGCTCAGGCTGCGTAGTTTGCCTGCTAACACCTTTTCAGAACGCCGGCCATTCATCCGTGCTTCTTCAGTTTAAACCGGTCCGGCACATTGGCTGTGCAGCTTCCGCCTTGTGAAGAGCAGCCCGTGCAGCCAGAGCAGTTGCTGATACCATTCTTCTTATTTAATACAAGTCTGCGGATGCACAAAGCACAGATCAGGAGAATGACCGCAAGCACAACGATATCTACCACCATTCCTGTCATGACTGACCTCCTTCCTTTCGCTCATCCTGACGATCCTGCGTATCCCGATGTGCCGGTGTCTTGAAAAATCCGATGACAATCCGGATTCCGAACACGAACAGAATTGCAAGAACAATCAGAATAATGATATCTGCCTGATTGATAGGGACATTGATTTTCATTTTTTCTACTCCGCTGATGCAAGATGCACCTGCAGGCAGTCAGCCTTCAGGTGCATCTCTTCTCTTAATCTTTGTTCTGGTTCTTCCGTCATAGGAAGGCACCCGGACCTTTTTTCACTTATGCTCTGGCTGCGGCTCCTGCCTCTGCCTTGTTAGGATCCTTGCGGAACAGCAGATACAGAACTCCAATCAGCAGAAGTCCCGCAACAACAGTAGCCGGTCCGAATACAACCTGTCCGATCGCAACACCGACCAGCTGGTAAACAATCAGTGTGACGCAGTACGCGGCAACATTCTGGAACAGGATTGCATACCAGAAGTACTTCCGGCTTCCGATCTCCTTCGCCATAGTAGAGATTGCTGCCAGGCACGGTGAATCGAAGCAGTTGAAGATCAGGAAGGAAACAGCTGCAATGCTGGTCGGGAAGAATGCCTGGAATGCTGCATGCATTGAGACATCGTACTCCTCGATTTCTTCGCCGATGGAAGAAAGAAGAGACATTGTGGAAACAATACCTTCCTTTGCCACGAAGCCGGACAGTGAGGATGCCACTGCCTGCCAGGTACCAAAGCCAAGAGGAGCGAAAATCGGTGCGATGAAACCGCCAATGGATGCCAGCAGGGAATCTGCCGAATCAACCAATCCGAAGGTGCCATCTGTAAAGCCAAAGCTTCCAAGGAACCACATAACTGCGCAGCACAGGAACAGGATGGTTCCTGCCTTCTTCATAAATGCCCATACACGCTCCCAGACATGAAGAAGAATGCCCTTCAGGGAAGGAAGGTGATAAGCGGGAAGCTCCATAACGAACGGAACCGGATCTCCGGAGAAGACCTTGGTCTTCTTCAGAATGATGCAGTAAACGATAACCAGAGCGATACCTGCGAAATACATGCAGGGTGCCATCCACCATGCACCGCCCATCAGATATCCGGCGATCAGGGCGATGACCGGAAGCTTTGCGCCGCAGGGGATCATGGTCGTCGTGATCATGGTCATCCGGCGGTCCTTCTCAGACTCAATTGTACGGGTGGACATGATGCCGGGAACGCCGCAGCCGGAGGAAATCAGGAACGGAATGAAGCTCTTTCCGGAGAGGCCGAATCTGCGGAAGATACGGTCCATGATGAATGCAACACGTGCCATGTAGCCGACATCCTCGAGGAAGCTCAGGAACAGGAACACAATTGCCATCTGCGGAACGAAGCCGATCGGTGCTGCAAGGCCGCCAATGATACCGTCAACGACGAGAGAAATCAGCCAATCCGATGCCCCTGCATTGGTCAGAAGTGTCTCCACGCCAGGCTGAATCCATGCTCCGAACAGCGTATCGTTGGTCCAATCGGTTACAATGGTGCCGAGTGTAGTGACCGAAATATAATAAACAATGAACATAACTGCCGCAAAAATCGGAAGTGCCAGCCATCGGTTTGTCACGATCCGGTCAATCTTGTCGGAGGTTGTCAGTGCTCCCGGCTGCTTACCTTTCTTTACAGTCTTTTTGATGAGATCTGTGATATAGGTATATCTCTGATTCGTGATGATGGACTCTGCATCATCATCCAGCTCCTTCTCGCAGTCCTTGATGTGCTGCTCCATATGCTGCATCAGAGCCGGATCCAGCTTCAGCTGCTCCAGTGCCTTGCTGTCGCGCTCAAAAATCTTGATGGCGTACCAGCGAAGCTCCTGCTTGTCCACAACATTCTGAATGGACTCTTCGATATGTGCAATGGCATGCTCAACGCTGCCGGTGAAGACGTGAGGAAGCTCCTCCTTCTTGCCTTCCTTTGCTGCCTCGATGCACAGCTCTGCAGCCTCCATCGTGTGCTCGTTCTTCAGTGCGGAGATCTCGATAACCTTACAGCCGAGCTCCTGTCCGAGCTTCTTGATGTCGATGTTGTCTCCGTTCTTACGGACCAGATCCATCATGTTGATGGCAATAACCACCGGAATTCCGATCTCAATGAGCTGTGTGGTCAGATACAAGTTGCGCTCGATGTTCGTTCCATCCACAATGTTGAGAACGGCATCCGGCTTCTCGTTCACAATGTAATTACGGGTGACGACCTCTTCCAGGGTATACGGGCTCAGGGAGTAAATACCGGGAAGGTCCTGGATGATAACGTCCTTGTGATCCTTCAGACGGCCTTCCTTCTTCTCAACCGTAACTCCCGGCCAGTTGCCGACGTACTGATTGCTGCCGGTCAGGTTATTGAACAGGGTTGTTTTGCCGCAGTTCGGATTGCCGGCCAATGCGATTTTGATTTCCATCTCTTTGTTCCTCTTTTCTGCTTTGCAATAACTGAAATCTCTTTGGTGAAAATGCGGATGAACCCGGCATTTTCTTTTTCTGCGCTCACGCGCTGTGATTTCTGCAGGAAGCTGCAGAGATTACGCCATTTCCAGAATATCTGCATCCTCTTTGCGAAGAGACAGCTCATAGCCGCGCACGGTGACCTCAACCGGGTCTCCCAGCGGAGCTACCTTGCGGACATAGATCTCCGTTCCCTTGGTGATTCCCATGTCCATGATTCGTCTTTTCAGAGCGCCCTCGCCGTGAATCTTCACGACGGTTGCGGTCTGTCCGACTGCGACATCTCGAAGTGTCTTCATTTTTCATTCCTCCTCATATTATTCCTGCGCTGACCCTGCATAGCACGGTCAGTTAATCATGATTTTGGCTGCCATCTGTGATGTGATCGCCAATCTGGATTCCTTCAGATTGACAATAATGTTGCCGTCACCGCTTGCAGAGATGATTTCCACCTGCGTTCCCACGACAAAGCCGAGGTCTTCCAGGTGTTTCTTCCCCTCTTCGCTGCCGCCGATCCGGGCAACCAGTACCTTATCGCCGGTCTTGGCAAAAGCTAAAGGCATCATGTGCTCCGTCTCCTTTCTATTACCATGAGTACCACGAAAATTACTATCAGATAATAAAAATTAGTTCGCATGAACTAACGCAGACTGTAGTTTATTATCACTAACGCAGTTTGTCAACTCTTACTATAAAATTTTTATAAAGTCAGAACCTCCCAGATAAAAAACAACTTGGCCACTTGCGGACACATCCCTGTTTTTGACACATTGACACACTTTTTTGCTGTGCTAGACTGAAGAGAAAGATCCGCCGTATCTGCGGCGAAGAGATATCCATCTACAACCTTATGAGGAGGCACTGTAATGAATAAGAAATTTGGTATCAAGGAAGTTGTTGCAATCGGTATCGGAACCGCTCTGTTCGTTGTTCTGACCGAGGTTCAGATCCCGATCGGTATCCCGAACACCTCTCTGCAGCCCAGAATGGCCGTTCTCGCATTCCTTTCCGCAGTCTTCGGACCGCTGGTCGGCGCAGTCATCGGACTTCTCGGCCATGCGCTCGGCGATGCGCTCTTTTATGGTTCCGTATGGTGGAGCTGGGTATTCCCGGAAGCCGTTGTCGGCATCGCGGTCGGTGCTTTTGCAAAGAAGTTTGCCGTAAGAGAGGGCGGCTTTGACAAGAAGAACATCGTCCTGTTCAACGTCGTTCAGGTTGTTGCCAACGCGGTTGCATGGATTGTCGTTGCTCCGGTTCTGGACATCGTTGTCTACGCAGAGCCCGCTGCCAAGGTTTTCCTGCAGGGCGCTTTCGCATTCCTTGGCAACATTATCATCATCGGCGTTCTCGGATCTCTCCTGCTCGCAGGATATTCCAAGGTTGCCGGCAAGTCTTCCAGCCTGAAGAAGGAGGACTGATTCTCCTTCCTTTCAGCCGTAAACAAGCAAATCGATCCTGTAAACAAGCAGCTGTGGCGCATATGCGCTGCAGCTGCTTTTATTTCCGTCCGTTGGAGTAAAGATTTTGTCAGTTGAATAATAAAAGGGTGTTAGTCCCTTGGTT
>CALEFO010000193.1 GCA_937877165.1 uncultured Lachnospiraceae bacterium
TCATTTTCGGCAGTTCGCAAGCGGAAATGACGAGGCCTCTTTTATCGCGGAGGATATTCGAAGGAAGCTCCGGGAGGATCGGAAGCTCTCCTATAAGGACTTTGCCGTTTTGTACCGGACCAACGCCCAGTCAAGACTTCTGGAAGACAAGCTCGTGATGGAGTCGATTCCATACAATATCGTGGGCGGGCATAACTTCTACGACCGCATGGAGGTGCGGGACATTCTGGGCTACCTTCGCACCATCGACAACGGGCGGGATGATATCAGCACGCAGCGGATCATCAACATTCCGAAGCGCGGTATCGGAAAGACAACGATTGACAAGGCGGCGGCTGCGGCGAACAAAACAGGCGTCAGCTTCTATCAGGTGCTGGAGAGGATCGGTGATTATCCGGAGCTTGCGCGGGCGAAAAACAAGATCGAGCCCTTCACGGAGCTCATTGATTCACTTCGCGAGTATGCGCAGAATCATTCGGTAGAGGAACTCATCAAGAAGGTGGTCGAGGATACGGAGTACGAGGATTACCTTGAGGATTACGAGGAAGAGACCGCGGAGGACCGCATCGCCAACGTGGACGAGCTGATCAGCAAGGCGGCTTCCTATGAGGAGCAGGCAAGAGAGAGAGCGGATTCGGACGGTCCGTCCCTGTCCGGATTTCTCGAGGAGGTTTCGCTGGTCGCAGAGATTGATGAAGTTGGGGAAAATGACGACAGAGTGCTTCTCATGACGCTGCACTCGGCCAAGGGCCTGGAGTTTCCCTGTGTGTATCTGGCAGGAATGGAGGATGGAATTTTTCCGAGCTTTCAGGCAATCAGCTCCGAGGACACCGAGGCGGTAGAGGAAGAAAGGCGGCTCGCTTATGTCGGCATCACACGGGCGCGGGATGATCTTACGATCACAAGCGCAAGAGGACGGATGCTCCGCGGCGAGATGCAGTATAATCCGGTGAGCCGGTTCGTTCTGGAAATTCCCGAGAAGCTGATGGACGAGTCAGCAAGGACCGGGAGTTCCCGTTTCTTTCTCGGCGGCGAGGATGACGGTGATGAAGACATGCCGTGGAACACAGGAAATGTGTACGGCGGAAGCACTGCTTATGGCGGCTATGCCTTCCGGAGAGAAGGTGCGAAGCAGGGTGGCGGAACCGGAAGAGGGAGCTTTTCCGGGACTTCAGAAGGCGCAGTGTCAGGAAGTCGGCAGAGCGCAAGAAACGTCGACGGGAGACCCCGCGCGACGTACGTCCGGCCGCACACCTCAGAGGACAAGAAGCCGTTCCTTACAGGGAAGGCGGGACTTGACAGCCTCAGCAAGGGACTTCCTGCAGGCAGCAAGCCGGACTACGAGGTCGGTGACCGTGTGGAGCACGTCAAGTACGGACAGGGAACCGTGGAGCAGCTGGAGAAAGGACCGCGGGACTACAAGGTAAAGGTTGCCTTCGACACGGCGGGGACCAAAATCATGTACGCGGCATTCGCGAAGCTGCGTAAAGTTTGATGGATGAGGGTGCAGGAAATGGACGATATGATCAGAGAAGTGGGAACCGCGGCACTCGCCGCGATGCTGGACCACCGTTTTGGAAAGAAAGGAAAGGAGAAAAGCAGCATGGAAAAGCACAGTGATTTAGGGAAATTTATTCGTAACATTCTGATTGTAATCGGCGTCATCGCTGTCCTCTGCGGCGTGATCTACGCCGTGGTGAAATTCCTGCAGCCGAAGGAAGACGATGAATACTCCTTCCTTCATCCCAGAGACGATGAGGAAGACGAGGAAGAGTACCGGGATGATCCGGACATCGCCGAAGAATTTGACGAGGAGCAGTAAGCTGCATGAGAAAAGGTGACATCATTGAGGGCGTTGTGGAGACGCTCCGTTTCCCGAACAAAGGCGTGTTCCATCAGGATGAGACGGAAGTGACGGTGAAAAACACCATCCCGGGACAGAAGGTCCGCACCCGCATCACGAAGAAGCACAGCGGCCGGGCGGAAGGCTGTCTTCTGGAGGTTCTGAAGCCTGCATCGAATGAAATCCAGCCGGGGTGCCCGCATTTTGGAACCTGCGGCGGCTGTCTTTATCTGAACCTCCCGGAAAGGGATGAGCTGTCTCTGAAGGAAGAGCAGATCCGGCGCCTCCTTCGCGCGGCAGATCCGGATGCGGATTCCTGGTTCGAGGGGATTCTGGAGAGTCCTGTGACTGAGGGCTACCGCAACAAGATGGAGCTGACCTTTGGGGATGAAGTCAAGGACGGCCCCATGACGCTCGGTATGCACAAGCGGGGATCCTTCTATGATGTCACGGACGCGGACGAGTGCCGGATCGTGGACGCGGATTTCCGTGCGATCATCCGAAGAACACGGGACTACTGGGCGGATTTGCAGGTTCCGTTCTATCACCGGATGCGGCAGCAGGGGTATCTTCGCCATCTTCTGATCCGCAAGGGCATGAAAACAGGAGAGATTCTGGTGGACCTTGTGACCACGACGCAGACGGAGTGGCTGGACGGGTGCCAGGAGACAGACGAAAGGGGCATGAATGCGGACGGTCAAAGCACGAATACGAATGAAAAGAACCGGGAAGAAATATTTCTGAAAGGTTTTGTCGAATCACTTTTATCTGCAGATTATGAGGGACGCATCGCCGGGATTCTGCATACTCGCAACGATTCCGTCGCGGATGTTGTGGAGGATCAGGGAACGGAGGTTCTCTATGGCAGGGAGAGCTTCGAAGAAGAGCTTCTGGGTCTGAAATTTACGGTCACGCCGTTTTCTTTCTTCCAGACGAATAGCTTCGGCGCGGAGCTCCTGTATGAGACCGCGCGGAAGATGATTTCCGACGCCATGAAGGCAGGAAACGTGCACGAAGCTAAGGGCGAGGAAGAGAAGCCGGTCATATTCGATCTTTACTGCGGAACCGGGACGATTTCCCAGCTGATCGCGCCGGTTGCTTCCAAAGTCATCGGTGTCGAGATCGTGGAGGAAGCGGTGGAAGCGGCCAGGGAAAACGCGGTCCGCAATCACACGCCGAACTGCGAGTTCATCGCCGGTGATGTTCTGAAGGTGATCGACCCCATTGAGGAGAGGCCGGATTTTATCATC
>CALEFO010000194.1 GCA_937877165.1 uncultured Lachnospiraceae bacterium
CCCTGATAATAAAAAGCCGGAAGGCAGCCTGTGGCTGGCCCTCCGGCAAAATGCACGTCATTCTGCACTTGAAAATCCTTGCACAATCGGGCTCAGGCCTTACCAACCTGCTCCATAACTTCCTTGGCAAAGTTCTCTTCCTTATGCTCCATTCCCTCACCGGTCTCGTAACGGACGAATCTCTTGACAGCGATCTTCGCACCGTTCTTCTTGCCTACCTCTGCAAGGTATGCAGCAACAGACTGCTTGCCATCCTCAGCCTTGACATAGACCTGATCGTTCAGGCAGATTTCCTTGAACTCCTTGTTGAGACGGCCGATCAGCATCTTCTCGAGGATCTGCTGAGGCTTTCTCTTGTTCTCCGGGAGAGCATCGTTCTCGGCAACAGCCTGTGCCAGAAGGATCTCCTTCTCATGTGCACGAACCTCTTCCGGGATATCCTCTTCGCCGACATACTTCGGGGACAGGGCTGCAACCTGCATTGCTACGTTGCGGACTGCCTCGCGGATCTCGTCGTTCACAACATCCGTGTCAGCCTCGACCAGAACAGCGATACGTCCGCCGCCGTGTACATAGGAAGCAACGATTCCATTTGCTGCCTCAACCTGCTCGAAGCGGCGAATGGAGAGCTTCTCGGAGATCACTGCAATCATGTCTACCAGGCTCTCGCTGACAGTCTTGGACGGATCCTCCGGCCACTTGTCTGCCAGGAAGCCTTCCAGATCAGCTGCCTTGGTCTCCAGAGCTGCATCTGCAACCTTCTGAACATATGCCTTGAAGGTAGCGTTGCTTGCTACGAAGTCAGTCTCGGAGTTCACCTCTACGACGGCCGCCTTGTTGTCTTCCTTCTGTGCAACATAGCAAAGGCCCTCTGCTGCAATGCGGTTTGCCTTCTTCTCAGCCTTGGCTGCGCCAGCCTTGCGGAGAAGCTCTACCGCCTCGTCGATGTTGCCGTTCGTCTCAGTCAGCGCCTTCTTGCATTCCATGATGCCGGCACCGGTCATTTCTCTGAGTTCCTTAACCTGAGCTGCTGTAATTGCCATAGCTTTTTCCTTTCTGCCGCACCATGTGCGGCACCTTCCGGAGAATGCCGTTCAAGAGCATTCCCCGTGCCGATTCATCTTCCTGTGGAATCAGAGTGTTCCCTCTGCTGCCTGCTCAGCCTCGCTTGCTGCGGACTCAGCTGCAAGTGCATCCTGTCCCTCTGCATCTGCTGCTACGTTCTCTTCGCCCTGACGAGCCTCGATCACAGCGTCTGCCATCTTGGAGCAGAGAAGCTTGACCGCACGGATTGCGTCGTCATTGCCGGGGATGATGTAATCGAGCTCATCCGGATCGCAGTTGGTATCTGCAATACCGATCAGAGTAATTCCAAGGCTGTGTGCCTCGTTGACGCAGATCTTCTCCTTCTTGGGATCTACAACGAAGATTGCATCCGGGATGTGAGCCATGGTCTTGATGCCGCCGATGTTGGCTTCCAGCTTCTCCTGCTCCTTCTTAAGAGCAGCAACTTCCTTCTTGGGAAGTACATCGAAGGTTCCGTCATTCTCCATCTCGTTGATCTTGTTCAGACGCTCGATTCTGGTCTGGATGGTCTTGAAGTTGGTCAGCATGCCGCCGAGCCATCTGTGATTGACATAATACATGCCGCAGCGCTCAGCCTCAGCCTTCACGGAATCCTGTGCCTGCTTCTTGGTGCCGACAAACAGAATGGTGCCGCCCTGCTCTGCGATCTCAAATACTGCCTTGTAAGCCTCGTCAACCTTTACAACAGACTTCTGAAGATCGATGATGTGGATTCCGTTGCGCTCGGTGAAGATGTAAGGAGCCATCTTAGGATTCCAGCGACGGGTCTGGTGGCCAAAGTGTACGCCTGCCTCAAGCAGTTCTTTCATGGATACTACGCTCATTTTAATTTCCTCCGTTTATTTGGTTAGTGTGCCGGGAGCAACCGGCCTTCCGCATCTCTTTCGCAGAGAAGACAGACACTCCGTGCCGTCCTCCAGGACCCATGCCAGCCTTTCGGCCACCGGCATCTGCTGGAAATGCGTGTTCTATAGTCCTTCACTGCACGGCATAAAATCTCCGCACAGCATTCAGAGTATAGCATGGCCCGGAGCTGCCCGCAAGTACTATCTTGCAGACCGTTCCGGGCCATGTATAAGAATTCTCCTACTCCGATGCGGGAGCAGACACACGCAGTGTGGATGCTCGAAATAGGAGGAGCTGTCATCAGACAGCTCCGAGTATCCTATTCCTCCAGCCGGCTTCTCATATGATCCAGCTCCTTATAAACCGCGTCGTTCAGGACCTTGATGTAGGTTCCCTTCATTCCGGAGGACCGGGACTCAATGACGCCCGCAGACTCGAACTTACGCAGTGCATTGACAATGACCGAACGGGTGATGCCCGCCTTGTCCGCGATCTTGGAGGCAACGAGGATTCCCTCCCGCTTTCCTTCCATCTCCTCAAAGATGTGAAGGATTGCCTGAATCTCCGTATAGGACAGGGTGGAGAACGCCGACTTTACAATGGCGGTTCTGCGGTTTTCTTCCGCGGATTCCTCGGAAACCGCGCGCAGCATTTCCAGGCCGACCACCGTGGTGCCGTACTCACAGATGATGATGTCATCAATGTCATAGGCGTGTCCCTGATTGTAAATAAACACGGTTCCAAGGCGTTCGCCGGCGATTTCAATCGGAACGATGATGGCGTTGTGCTCCGAATCCTCCGAGTCAAAGCCGAGCGTCGAAAGCATCACATTCTCATTGGTGGAAAGAATCCCGAGAAGCCGCTCGTTAAGGCTCCCGTCGATGAACTCGCCGAGGCTGTCCTTCACAAGGCTCTTGATCGGCTGGATTTCGCTCTCCGGCTTTTCCGCTACACCGAGCACCTTCCCCTTATGAGAAAGAACGAGAACATCGCTGTTCATGATTTCACTCATCACAGCGCAGATGTCATTGAAAACGACTTTCCCCGTGCTGTTGTTGTGCAGGAGCCGTTCGATCTTTCTTGTCTTGTCCAGAAGCTGTACATTGTTCACATTCTTGCTCATTTTGTCGTTCCTTCCTTCTTATCTGTCACATAGCCGCACTCTTCGTTGTAGCAGACGAGCTTGTTTCCTTTTTCCAGAAGAATGCTGCCGCAGCGCGGGCATTTCTCACTGGACGGACGGTTCCAGGTCATGAAGTCACACTCCGGATTGCCAAGGCACCCGTAGTACTTTCTCCCCTTCTTCGTCATCTTGATCACGATGTCCTTGCCGCACTTGGGGCAGGCCACACCGATTTTTTCAAAATATGGCTTGGTATTCCGGCACTCCGGGAATCCGGGGCAGGCAAGGAACCTGCCGTGCGGGCCGTACTTGATCACCATGCGGCGGCCGCATTTCTCGCAGATCTCATCGGACTCCTCATCCTTGATCTCCACCTTCTCCAGCTCTTCATTCGCCTTCTTCACGGCTTCGTCCAGATCCGGATAGAAATTCTCAATAATGGTCTTCCAGCGAACCTGTCCTTCCGCAACACCATCCAGAAGAGATTCCAGATTGGCGGTGAATGCAGGATCCACAATCTCCGGGAAGGAGGTCTTCATGATATTGTTGACCGCCTCACCGAGCTCTGTCATGTAAAGGTTCTTGTTCTCCTTCGTGACATAGCGTCTTGCCAGAATGGTGGTGATGGTCGGTGCGTAGGTGGACGGACGCCCGATCCCCTGTTCCTCCAGCGCATGCACCAGCGATGCCTCCGTGTAATGCGGAACCGGCTGCGTAAAATGCTGCTCCGCGTCAAGCTCTTCGAGAGAAAGCTCTGAGCTCTCGTCCACGCCCTTCATGAGCGCGCCCTCCGCCTTGTCGTCATCCGTCGGCTTGTATACCTTCAGGAAGCCCTCGAATGCGATCCGGGAAAACGGCATGGTAAACAAGTATTTTCCATCCGGAGAAAGTACGTTCTCCGAGCCTTGCGTCTTTTGTCCCTCTGCAGTCACGATGACTCTCGTCTGCTCGATCTTCGCTCCTGCCATCCGGCAGGCCATGAAGCGGTTCCAGATCAGCTGATACAGGCGGAACTGTTCCCTTGTCAGCGAATCCTTGATGCTGGCCGGAGTCCTCGTAATGTCCGTCGGGCGGATGGCTTCATGCGCATCCTGAATCTTGCCGTCCGCCTTCTTCTGCGCACCTTCCGCCAGATACTCTTCTCCGTATTCCTTGCGGATATACGCCTCGGATGCCGCCATCGCCTCTTCCGAAATTCTCGTGGAATCCGTTCGAAGATACGTGATAATGCCGACGGAGCCGCTTCCCTTGATCTCCACGCCCTCGTAGAGCTGCTGTGCGATGCGCATCGTCTTCTGGGTGGAGAAATTCAGGGCCTTGGATGCTTCCTGCTGCAATGTCGAGGTCGTGAACGGAAGAGGAGCCCTTCGCTCACGGATGGAGGTCTTGATCTCCGTAATCTGATAGCTTGCCTTTTCCAGTGCCTTCTTCAGCGCGGCCGCTTCCGCGCCGTTTGCAATCTCTGCCTTCTTCGTGCTCCCGTCCGGCCCGTAATAATGCGCAATGAGAGGCTTTTTCTCACCCTTCACCTTCAGCACTGCATCCAGGCTCCAGTACTCTTCCGGAATAAAGGAATTGATCTCATCCTCGCGGTCGCCGATCATCCGGAGGGCAACCGACTGCACACGGCCCGCGGACAGGCCTCTTTTGACCTTCGCCCACAAAAGCGGTGAAATCTCATAGCCGACAATGCGGTCGAGAACCCGTCGTGCCTGCTGCGCATCCACAAGATTCATATCGATCTCCCGCGGATGCTTGAAGGACTCGGTGACAGCACTCTTCGTGATCTCGTTGAAGGTGATTCGCGCAACCTTCTTGTCCTCCAGCTTCAATGCCGCCATCAGGTGCCAGGAAATTGCTTCTCCCTCGCGGTCAGGGTCCGTTGCCAGATAAACCTGATCTGCCTTCTTCACGCGCTTTCTGAGATCAGCCAGAAGATCGCCCTTTCCGCGGATGGTGATGTATTTCGGTTCAAAATCATGTTCAATATCAATGCCCATCTGGCTTCTGGGAAGATCCCTGACATGTCCCTGACTGGCAGCGACGTCGTACTTCTTCCCCAGAAACTTCTTGATGGTTTTCACCTTGGCAGGTGACTCTACAATTACCAGACTCTGTGACATTCCGATTGATTCTCCTGCTTACAGAATGCAGATTGTATCCATTCAGCCCATTCATTCTGAGATAATCATCAGGATCAGACGGATCACTGCATGTCCCGTGGCGGGACTGCGAATGAATATAACGCAATTTTGTAGGATTGACAAGGCAGAATTACAGACAATTTTCGTAATTTTTTCTTAAATCTGTATAATACCAAAGGGCCGCTTCGGCATTTTGAAAATGTCAAAGCGGCCCTGATCTAAGCCTGTTCCCACGTATAAAGCTTATCCTACATGACGTTCAAACGGCACAAATCCGAGAATGTCATCAATCCTCCGGAGGACATCCGGTGTCAGCTCTACCTCTGCCGCCTCCAGATTGCTTTCCAGCTGCGATGCCTTACTTGCTCCGGTAATCACACTGCTCACAATATTCTTTCGGAGAATCCATGCCAATGCGAGCACCGGCATTTTGATTCCAAGCTCTTTCGCAATTTCCGAAAGTGCCTCCACCTTATCCAGGTTCTCATCCGTCAGCAGATTGTTGATCTGGCGATCAGCCTGGAAGGTTGCCCTGGATCCCTCCGGATAAGGCTGTCCTTTTTTGTATTTGCCGGTAAGAAGTCCCTGTGCAAGCGGCGAGAACGGAGTGATGCCATAGCCATACTTCTCACAGATTCCCATGATTTCATGTTCAATGTAGCGATCCATCATGTTGTACTCCGGCTGAACGCTGGTCAAAGGATAAAGATGATATTCCTCAATGATCTTCTGCGCTTCCTCCAGCCTTGCGCCGCCCCATTCCTCGCTGACACCGTAATAGAGGATCTTACCCTGGGCTACCAGATCACTCAGCGCGCGAAGTGTCTCCTCAAGCGGCGTTGTCGTGTCAAAGCGGTGGCAGTAATACAGGTCGATGTAATCCACCCCCAGATTCTTCAGCGAACGATCCACATTTTCAAAAATGTGCTTTCTGGAAAGCCCCCGTTCGTTCACACCCTCTCCTGTCGGAAAAAAGACTTTGCTTGATACCACATAAGAACTGCGCGGATAATCCCGCAGCACTTTGCCAAGAAATTTCTCTGCCTCACCGCCACTGTATGCATCTGCACAATCGAAGAAATTCACACCCTTTTCATAGGCGAGACGAATCGTCTTCTCTGCGGTTTCCAGCTGCTCCGGATTCGTCAGCTGCGTCATCCAGCTTCCCAGTGCAATCGTGCTTACCTTCAGTCCCGATTTTCCTACGCTGCGATACTTCATTTGCTTGTTCCTCCTACCATAATTTTAATGATTTCCTCATTTGTTTCCTTCATACCGTCATGAGCAAGCTTCCCCACGTTGGCAATGGTTTCCTCCACGCCTTTTGTGACAATTCCTTCGCCGCCGTGAAATTCCTGTCCATTCCGGTACATTTCATACCCAAAGATTCCTGCCTCTACCGCAGATGCGATCTTCGCTGCGCAGGAGGCCTTCGCGCCGTCGCACACGATTCCCGATACTACTGCAAGTGCATTGACCACGGTATGAATAATCTCTTCATAGCCGCCCCCGCAAAGATATGCGATTCCTGCCCCGGCTCCTGCTCCGGCATTGACTGCGCCGCAATAGGCTGACAATCGTCCGATTTTTGTTTTCTGGTGAATCGCCGTCAGATTGGACAGTGCCAGGGCGCGATACATTTTCTCTTCCGTGCAGGAAAGCTTCTTTGCATAGATCACAACCGGAACACACGCCGTGATTCCCTGATTCCCACTTCCTGAATTGATGACGACCGGAAGTTCACAGCCATTCATCCGGGCATCCGACCCTGCTGCCGCATAAGCCCTTGCCAGGATCCGGATATCGTCATCTCCGTACAGCTTCTCCATGACCTTTCCGATGTTCGCTCCGTAATCACCATGCATTCCTTCATTGGCAATTGCCATGTTCATTCTCACCTGAGGCTCCAGAATCGGCCGAATCTCATTTACATCTACGGTCTGGATAAAATCCCAGATTCCCTCCATCGTCAGGCAGCTGCGGTCTGTCAGGCCCTCTTCACAGTCCTCCTCAACCGGAATATCCAGCAATGCCTTCCCGTCCTTCTCCTCATGGACAATGTTGGTATGATAGTTGGCAATCCGGACCATTGCAGAGTGTTCCCCCGCAGACACCGTAACGCAGATATCAAACACCGGTCCGTTGTCAATATGCTGCACCGCAATCGGAGTCCGTTCCACATATGTTCCGATTTCTTCCAGCTCTTTCTCACTTACCCTGGAAATCACTTCCAATCCAAGCTCTGCCCGCCCAGCCACAATGCCCGCGGCCGCTGCAACCTCAATTCCCTTTCTATGACCCGTATGCGGCACGATGACCGATTTCACGTTCTTGATCATGCTGCCGCTGGCACCTACCACCACGCGCTCCGGAAGCTCCTGCAGAATTTCTCTGGCTCTTGCTGCACAATATGCAATTGCAATCGGTTCCGTGCAGCCCATAGCCGGAATCAGTTCTTCCCGTAATATGCTGATGTACGCCTGATATCTCTGGTCCGATCTGTCCATATGCCCCTCTCTTTCGAAAGCCCTTCTGGTTTTTGCTTTTGATATGTTTTCTGTTATGTTCAGCTTTGTTTTAAAAAATTCCGGCTGGTTTTTTATCCGGTATCACCAGCCGGCTGCACAAATAAATGATGGAGCATAACGCTCCTGCTTCCTTTCAGCGGCGCAGACTCCGTCTATATTCTGCCGCTGTCAATGTCCCGTTCCAAAAGCTCCAGACTTTCTTTCAAATTCCCCTTCAAAATCTGCTCATAAATCTCCAAATGCGCCCCTGATTCCACCGAAGCAACCATTGTATTTTTACTTTTCCAATAATTCTGTGCGTAAAACCGTTTTAGCCTGTCAAGGCAGTTCTTCAAACAGTTATTCAAGACGCGATTATTTGCAAAGGAAGCAAGCAGAAGATGAAACTCTTCATTATCTTCCCAGACTCTCCAGACATCTACGTTCTTTTTGGAAGCTGCACTTTGAATCTGCTCCTTAAGAGCACTCAGCTGCTCCTCCCCAAGCAATGGAAACGAGCATTTCAGTGCTTCCGTTTCCAGAAGTCTTCTTACCCAGATTGCCTCCTGCCGTTCACTCTCCTGCACCTGAATGACCAGATACCCATAGCGCGGGACACTTTTTAAAACTCCCTCACTGCAGAGCATAATCAAAGCTTCCCGTACTGTCAGCTTACTGACATTCAGAAGCTCTGCCAATCTCTTCTCATTCATGACCAGATCCTCTGTCGATGCATTCTTGATAATCATCTCCAGAATCTGATCATGTACTCTGTCCTTCAGCGAATCTGTTTTCATCGGGCAAAATGCCGACTGTTTCACGTCCATTTTTCTACCCCGCTGAGGCAAAATCCGCGATACCGGAGAGAATTTCGTGAAGGCGAATTCTCTCTGTGTGCAGAGTGCCGCCTGGTGGCACTCTAAGCAGGAAAAGACGTCATCAGACAGCTTCGAGTGCAGCAGTTTTGCCGAATGCGGCAGCCGGTGCATCAGCATCGCCGCAGTCTATAATTTTCTTCAGTAAATGTATTATAACACACATTCGTTGTTTTCCGGTTCCATCAGAACGCCGCAGGGGCCGGATTCACGGCCTCACAGAACAATCAATTCTCTCGGGCTGTGCGCAAGATCCTCAAATCCGCCTTCCCGGACAACAATCATATCTTCAATCCGGACGCCGAATCGTCCGGCGAGGTAAATTCCGGGTTCCACCGTAATCACCGTGTTGCTGTGCAAAAGATCCGTGCAGGTCTCATTGAAGCGAGGATTCTCATGAACTTCCACACCGACGCTGTGTCCCAGACCGTGAGAAAAGCATCCCCGGTAGCCTTTCCCGTAAATATAGTCTCTTGCCGCGCGGTCAACCTCGCAGCACACGGCGCCAGGACGGATGATGGAAAACGCACGCTCCTGTGCCTCGTAGACGGTCTCATACACCTTTTTCTGCTCATCAGAAATCTTCCCGACCGCCACGGTTCTTGTCATATCTGCAAGGTATCCGTGATAAACCGCACCAAAATCCATGGTGACGAAATCGCCGTTCTGAATCATCCGATTTCCTGCAAAGCCATGCGGCAGAGAGCTGTTCGGCCCGGACGCAACGATAAAGTTGAAGTTCTTGTCGTCACTGCCAAGTCTTGTCAGCGTATATCCGATTTCATGTGAAATATCCGTTTCGGTCACGCCCGGCCGGATGTAATTCAGAATATGAGAAAACGTATGATCCGTAATCTCCTGTGCCTTTCTGTGGCAGGCAATTTCTTCTTCATCCTCTTTTGCCCGAAGCTCCTCGATGAGCTGCGCCAGCTGCCCCGAAGCGTCCACCTCCATTCCAGTCAGCTTCCCGCAGAATGCCTGATATTCCGCCATCGTCACATACCCAGTGTGAATGCTGACGGAATGGATCTTTTCTTCCTGAAGAAATGCCAAAATCTGTGCGCAGCGATCCCTCTCTTCCACGACTTCGCAGTTGCGCACTTTACTGCAGGCTGCTTCATAATAGCGAAAATCTATCAGAAGCCTTGCACGATTTCTGGTGATCACGACTGCTCCTGCAGAGGAATGCATCCCGGTCAGCCAGAAACGGTTTGCCGGATCCGTAAATACTGCCGCCTGCATTCCTTCCGGCATATGGCTTTGAATTTTACGAATATGATCCATCTTGCTCCTTCCCAATTGCTTCTCCAGTACGAATTTGATTGTCCTAAGCAGCAGATCGCCGCTCTCCGCCCAGAGCACTCTGTCTGTCGGCACACAGCCGGTCTGTCACTTTCTAAAGTTTCTTCAGCAGCTCCAGATAACAGACGGCCGCATCCTGCATTGCATCAATAAATACCGATTCGTCATCGCCATGAACGCCTCTTCCCTGCTCCGGCGCCGCATACAGAGGGGAGAACCTGACCACCTCATCAGTCAATTTCAGAAAATGCTTGGAATCCGTTCCGCCGCCCAGCACAAACGGTACGACAGGAAGTCCCGGATATACCTTTTCAACGCTTTCCCTCCACATGCGGTAGCCGGGCATTTCCTCGTTTCCTTCCGGTGCAGCGTTCTCCCCACTCTCCAGCGTGCAGAGAAGATCGTGCTTTTTTGCACATTTCTCCAGAATTTCTGTGATCTGGTCCTTTCCCTGAACGGCGGTGACGCGGGCGTTCACGGTCAGAACGGCCTCCTTGGGCATGACATTGAATGCCGTTCCTCCGGAAATCATCGTAAAGGCGGTCGTTGCTCCCAGCATGGAATCTGCTTCCCCGCAGACACGGTGCAGAATCTCATAATCTCCGGAATCCTCTGCTGCCGCCTGAAGTTCCTGTTTCCGCTCTCCTTCCGCATACCGGCTCATTGCACGGAGCATCGCCCGGTTTCCCTCACTCATCTCGCGGATGAAAAAGTTCCCGTGCTCCAGTTCCGTGATAAATTCGGCCAGGCGGACAATGGCGGAATTTCTGGGCGGATTGGCCGCGTGGCCGCCATGCCCCTTCGCCGTAACCTTGTAGCAAAGCGAGCCCTTTTCCGAGATGCCGATCATGGCCGCTTTCCCGTCCACAAGCCCCATGAAATTCTCACAGATCGTTCCGCCTTCATCGAAAACCGTGGAAAAATGCAGGTTCTTTTCTTTCAGAAGGTCAGCGGCCAGGGCTGTTGTCTGTCCCCCCACCTCTTCGTCGCAGGACAGATACATCCAAAGATCCCCTCCTGGTCTCCACTCTTCCTTCAGAAGTTCATTGATTGCAGAAAGAAACGCACAATGCGGTCCCTTCATATCCTGAGAGCCTCTTCCCCAGACCCGGTTTCCTTCGATTTCACCGGAAAAAGGATCATGTGACCAGCCCGAAGGATCCGCCGGCACAACATCCATGTGTCCGCTGAACAGAACGGGAGGTTTTTCTTTTTCTCCGGTTCCCTCCAGATGACACAAAAGAGCTTCTCCGACCGGAATCACCTCTGCATTTGCAAACAGCTCCGGGAAATTCTGCCGAAGGCACTCGCGGTATTCCTTCATATGATATTGCACTTCATTTCCCTTTCCGCTCACCGTCGGAATTGCAACCATTGCGGAAATGGTCTCTCCAATTCTTTCAAACATATTGATACCTCGCTGAAACAAAATTCGCGATACCAGAAAGAATTGCGCGAAGGCGAATTCTCTCTGTGTACAGAGTGCCGCTTGGCGGCACTCTAATCACTCCTTCATTCCTGAAACTGCAATGCCCTCGACGAAATACTTCTGTGCGAAGCAGTACAAAACAAACAGCGGCAGAATGGAAATCAGTGCTCCTGCCAGCGCAGGTCCGGTCTCGCGTACGCCCTCCCCGACGAACATGGCAAGTCCCGCGGGAAGCGTTCTCATATTCGTGGAATTCGTCATCATGAGCGGATAAATCAGATCATTCCAGTTCGATGTCAGGCAGAAAATAAAGAACGTAATAAAGGTCGGCTTATTCAGCGGAAACATGATTCTGGCAAAAATGCCGAATTCATTCAGTCCATCAATTCTTGCCGCCTCCTCCAGGCTCTCCGGAAGGCCTGTATATGAGGAGCACATGAAGAAAATTCCATACGCCGATGTTGCTCTTGTGATGATCAGGCCGAAAAATGTATTCAAAAGATTCATGTCATTCAGTTCCATATACAACGGAATCATAATGATCTGGAACGGAATCAGCATCGTAAGAATAATCAGATTGAACAGCCACTTTTTGCCCTTGAAATTCAATCTGGCAAAGGCATATCCTGCCAGAGAATCCAGGAATGCCGAGCAGATTGAAACACCCCCTGCAAAAATAACGGTGTTGCGAATATATATGGCAAGCGGGATCCGCTTGAACACCTTTGTGTAGTTCTGCAGTGTCCACGCCTTCGGCCAGATGCTCGGCGGCCATTTGATGATATCCTTCTGCAGCTTGAAGGTGCTCAAAATCATCCAGATAAAAGGAAAGACTACAACAGCCAGAATCAGGATGCAGACAATCACCTTTATGATCTGATACGCATTGATTTTCTTTTTTCTCATCGCGCACCTCCTCAAAACGTCTTCTCAATCTTCCGTTCCATAAATCCCTTAAAGAACAGAATGATAACGGCAATGATAATGAACAGCTCTACTGCCATCGCAGATGCATATCCCACCTCATACGGTGCCGAGAAGCCGCGGTTGTAAATGTACTGTACAATCGTCTCCGTCGTAAAGTTCGGCCCGCCTCCCGTCGTCACGTAAACAATATCAAATACCTGGAAAGCACCGATGATCGAGGTCAGCAGAATGAAATTCAGTGTCGGCAGAAGATTGGGAATTGTAATATATATGAACTGCTGAAATTTATTCGCGCCGTCAATTTCAGACGCCTCGAAATAAGTGGACGAAATATTGTTGATTCCCGACACCAGGATGATGACCGTTTTGCCAAAGGATTTCCAAATGGCAAGGAAGATAATCACGGCCATTGCGTATTTCTCTTCCGCAAACAATGCAATCGGTTCGCCGGTAAATTTACTAATAATATATGGAATATATCCAACCGTCGAATTCAGCATCAGGTTAAAAATGATGCCGACCGCGGTAGAAGAACATAAAACCGGAATGTAATATACAGACCGGCAGAATTTGCCAAACCAGGTGGACTGGTACAGCCAGAAGGCCAAAACCAGAGAAATTGCGATCTGAATCGGTACATTGAAAAGGACAAAAATTGCTGTGTTTTTAAACGAATTCAGGAGACGCTCATCCTGAAAGGAGCGAATGAAATTTTCCATTCCGGTAAAATTCCACTTCGACATAAAGATATTCATGTCCGTTGCCGCGATTCCAAAAGCCTCAAACAACGGCATAATGGTAAAGATGAATATAATCAGTAAGGACGGAAGAATAAAGAAATATCCCACGTGATCCTTATCAAACAGCTTGCTGAACTTTATTTTGCTTTCCATGGCTGTCCCTCAAATAGGCAGTCAATGCCGTTTTTTCAACGGCATTGACCAAAATTATTTTCCGAAACGCTTATGGAAGCGTTTCCTGTCTGATAAATTACTGCGCCGCCTTATCAAGCTTCTCCTGAAGGATGGCATTGTACTTATCCAGCGTGGACGGAATATCCGCATTATCATTGATGACAGCTTCCATCATCGGCTGAAGAACATCCGTCTTGAAGCTGCTGACGCCATTCTTCTTGCAGGCAACATGACCATACTGCAGCGGAACAGACAATGCACTGGTGAGCGGATCATCCTTGAAGTTCTCTTCTGCAGACTTCAGATATGCAGGAGTTCCACATTCCTTGGTCCAGCGTGTGCAATTGTCCGTGGTGTTCCAGTACTTTACAAATTCATAAACTGCCTGCTTATGCTCCTCCGAAGTCGTCACAGGGATGGAAAATCCTACCGGAATGACGACTGCGCCCGGGTCCTTTCCTTCTGCTGCAGGAACTGCCTTGACGCCGAAGTTAATGTCATTCTCACGAAGGCCGCTGATGATCCAGGGCCCGTTGATGAACTGGCCCATCTGTCCACTAATGAAGGTGTTGTCATCCATATCCTTCGGCGAATAATTAGAAAGCTCCTTCAATGAAGAAATCGCCGCCACCGCTGCATCTGTGTTCAAAGTTGCCTCGGTTTCATCCGCATTACAAAGATCTCCTCCCTGCGCGAACAGAGCGTACTGGAGAACAACATTATCAGCCGGATCTACGTTAAATCCGTACTGGTTCTTGCTCTTATCCGTCAGAATCTTCGCGTTCTCTACAATCTCTTCCCAGGTAGACGGGCCGTTCTCTGCATCCAGCCCTGCTGCTTCATAGAGATCCTTATCCCAGAAGAAATAGTGCGATACCATCTGCATCGGAATACCAATGCATTTGCCGTCATAATACAGAAGATCCTTGACATTCTCTTCAAAATCGTCGGCATTGACGCCGTCCATCTCATAGAAATCCGAAACGTCCTGGAAGCTGTTCTCCTTCACATAGGGCGGATAATATCCGGAGGAGCACAGAACGAAATCAGGTGCGTTCCCTGCCGTGATGGCTGCCGGAAGCTTCTCGTTGAAGGAATCCCAGGGCATTACGTCCATCTCGATGGTAATGTTCTTGTCATTGGATGCATTAAAATCATCGACGATCTGCTGAAGGACCTCTCCATCACCACTGGTAAAGCCGTTCCAGAAAGAAAGTGTAATCGGTTCTCCGGAAGCCTCTGCCTTATCTGCAGAAGCCTCTGCCTGATCCGTTGAGGCTCCTGTTTGATCCGTTGCCGAACTGCTTCCGGAACCTCCGCATGCTGCCAAACTTGCTGCAGTCATTGCTGCCAACACAATTGCTACGACTCGTTTTTTCATATATCTCCTTCCCGCCGCTTTCCGCGGCATGTGAGGAATCCGTCCGGTCCATATTCCGTCGGACTCCCGCCATATATTCCGTATGATCATCGTTTCCGACTCTCACACCATTGAAGAGAACGCCTGCCGGCGATTTCTTCCGGCTTCTTCCTGCAGGTTTCGCAGGAACTGTCCGTGCTTTTGCTGCAGTTTTCTTCGCGTCAGACGCTTCTTGCCGCTTCTACAATCCAGCGGATTCTCTCCCAGTCAAGCTTAGAATCGATCGTACAGTCGCCACCCAGAATCAGTTCCTGCTTGCCATGCTCAAGGATGATATTCCTGGTATACTCCTGCAGCTCTTCCTTGGTTCCCGTGTAAATGATTCCTCGCTGCTCGTGTTCATTCCAATGTGTTTCAAAGCCGCCCATGGATGTCCTTCCATTCAGGAAATACCTGCCATCCTGAAGACTCAGGCCCTCGACATGCACCGCCCAGTTGACAACCTTGGCCGGATAATCCTTCCACAGCTCCAGCTGATTGCGGTTTCCTGCCCATCCGCACATGTGAAGAATGTTGTTGTCAGAGAAGCGGTTCGCATGCTCCAGAACATACAGATCACTCGGGCGGATTGCCTTGCGATATTCCTCTGGAAGGAAGCGGTCATACTCCGCACTCTGTACGCAGTAGTAGATTCCATCGCAGCCGGCCTCTGTAATCAGAAGCTCTGCCAGAAGGGCATTGGTCTGAGCGATTACGTCCAGTGCCTTCATCACTTCGTTCCGGTGTTCCTTCACATAGGCGTTCAGCTCCTCTTCGCTGATACCAATTTCTCCACATCCAAAACGCAGCGAAGAGAAAGGCGCAAATACGTTATAGAACACGCACCGCTCGGATCCGATTTCTTCTACAATGCGCTTTGCACGGTAAACCTGATCCTTGATAAACGGATTCTCCGCTGTAAGCGGCTGCAGCTTCGTCCAGTCCTCTGCACACTTAATTTCCGGAAGCGGATAAGGAAAAAAGCTGTCACACATGATCTTGACCACATCCAGATCTGTTTCACGATAATATTTCAGGTGTGCCTGAATGCACGCCTCTCCACTTGCTTCCTCTCCGCTAAAGTGGAACCAGAATCCCACCGGAACATGATCCACTTCCTTCCTGTTCATTGCATTTAACACTCTTGTACGCTTATCCATCTCTCGCCTCCATCCCGGATCACGCGGTTTCAGGTGACCGGCTCATTGTTATGTCTGCTGATATGTTCAGTATGCTGTTCATTATTTATTTTGTCAACCATATGGTGCATATATCATTATTTTCTGTACAATTTCACAGTTTCGTGTTTTCGTTTTTGTATGTTTTTCTCTTTTCTTTTCTCCTTTCGTCCACGCCTTTAGTCTCTATCACATTTTTCTTTGAGATCAGGCATCCGCCATCTTGTAATCATACTAAGTTTATATGTTTTGTATGTTTTAAATATTTATACCGCTTGAAGAACATCATGTCAATGTCTTACTATATATCTGTTCCGTAAAACCACTGCATTCTGTTCCTGCATACCGCGGCAGGCAGATCATTTATCACTGAATTTTCACCGGAGGTTTTCATGCAGTCTACTGATGTCACTTTTCCGAACAGCATAAGGACAAAACTTCGTCCTTACTGCAGACCGTTTCTGATTCTATGGATTTATGCTCTTCTCGTCCACCTTCCGCTCCTTGTACTGCGTCTGACCAACGATCTGGACGGCCTTTGGAATCAGGATGACTACATGGCAGGTGCCTGGGAGCTTTCCATCGGCCGGTGGTTCTGGCCTTTTCTCGACAAGGCACGCTTCGGCGTCTCGCTGGACCCGCTTCCTGCCGTGTTCTCCCTCGCTCTCTACGTGCTGTCCTTCCTTCTGATCCTGCGTCTTCTGGATCTTGCGCCGTCCGCCCTGACGATTCTGGGCGGATTCCTGTTCCTTAGCTCCGTCGGCATCGTCTGCCAGATGTCCTTCGGCTACATGGCGATCACCTTCGCCGTTTCCTTTTTCCTTGCGGTGCTCGCCGTGTGGGCTCTTCTGGTTCCTGCAAAGACTTCTTCCATTCTCCGGATCCTTCTGTCCTCCGTCTGCATCGCACTCATGATGGGCTGCTATCAGGCAGGAATCGGGACAACAGCGCTTGTCTCTCTGTTCGTTCTCCTGTACTCCTTCGCGATGCCTCGCCGTGACTCTTCCTTTCTCCCGGCGAATTTCTCTTCCCGCCTTCGGTTCGCCGCGAAGCTCGTTCTCTCTGTTTTCTTCGGCGGCATTCTTTACGTACTCCTTCTGAAGCTCCGCCTGTGGCAGACCGGCACGCAGGCAAGCGATTATCAGGGCTTTTCCAGCATCTCACCGCGCTATATTCTGGCCGGCATTCCCGGCGCGCTCTGTCACTGCTACCAGACGGCACTCGGTTACTTCGTAAACGGAACCTTCCTCTCGAATGCTCTGGAGCGGCACTTATGGTTCCCTGTTTTCTATCTTCCGGTGCTTCTTGTGTGCCTTCTTGTATTTATCCGGATTTTTCGAAAAAACAGGGCAGAGGCCTTTCTTTTCCTGATCGTGCTTTTCCTCATTCCGGCTGCCGCAAACTGCTTCTACCTTGCCGCTCCGGAGACAGAAACGCATATGCAGATGGTGGTCTCTATGGGCCTTATTCTGCCGCTTCTTCTTGGTTTTGCCGGTGATTTGACTCCGGCTGGCTGTGCATTTTCCAAAGCATCTTCCAATATTCGGAAGCTCCCGACGATTCTCCTGGTTCTTGATGCTGTTATTCTGATTTATGGGAATATTCTTCAATGTGAAATGGATCAATATGCGATGTATGCAGGCCGGAGGGCAACCCAGACGCTTGCAGAAAGCATCCTCACAGAGGCTAACCGGCAGGGCTATGACTACATAGATGGTCAGCTTCTGATCACCGGGGCTCCGGCATCCTCAAAGACCTTTTATACGGCACCGCTTTTTGAAAAGGCCAATGCCTACGCGCAGTACGGAAGATGGTCCAGTGATGTCTCCTTCTCCCGCGTCTCCTGGACGAAGTTCTATTCCAACTACCTGCGTATCAATGTTTCCTTCGCGGCAGGAGACACAGAAGCCACGATTGCCTCGCTTCCCGAGGTCGCAGCAATGCCTTCCTATCCTGCGGCAGGATCTGTGCAGAACATCTACGGAGTTCTGGTCGTCAAGCTCGGCGGTGCAGAGGCGGTTCAATAAATTGCGGTTTGTATCACTGCTCACGATTCCCCACGCCATCGGAAAGTCAGAGGCGGGATGCTCATATTGTCCGTGCAGGGAAGCTCTAAGGCTCGATCGCTTCTGCAGAACAGGCACGAAAAGTCTGAACTCGCCCATACATGCAGGAAAGCTTCACCCGTCCGGCAGAGCGCAATCTGTCTGAGTCCAAGACGTGGGGCTTCGTAAGAAGGCCCGCGGACGGACGAGTTTTGCGCGAATCGGACGAAGGGGTGCAGAAACGAAGCGCATAGAAAATCCCTGCGACGAGAACAGCTGCGCAGCACTGCCTCCTTTGCAGGACGGCGACGAGGGTTACATACAGAGCAGATACACAAACTGCGATTCATGCGTTATCCACAAAACTCTTCGACTGGAATTCATGAAACTTTTCCAATATTCAGGATCATCGTCTTCACCGGTTCTTTTCTTTTTTCAATTTTCAATCATTCACATCTCCATCCCCCATCGAGTTCTGCGTTCTAACGTCCCTATCAGGAGGTATCTATGCCGCAATCATCTGAACCAGCATCTGCTCGCCAGCGATCTAAATATGTACGAGCAGCAGAGCACCTGGAACCCCAACATGCCTCTTCGCTGTCTGCTCTATTCTGCCCATGCGTTGGAGAAGTACATCCACAATACGGGCCTGTCGGCCCAGATGTTCCTGAGCACGCTGGTGAAAGTCCCCACGCCGAAGCTCGTTGTGCTGTATAATGGAATTCAGGAAATAGATGACATGATTCTTCGTCTGTCCGATTGCTTCGAGAAGCCGGGCGGTGACCTGGAAGCCACCGTGCACGTTTATAACATCACGGCTGGCCACCGGCTCCCAAGAGAATGTCGTCCACTGGAGGAGTATTCCCTCTTCGTTGATACCTACCGCAGCAAGGTCTCTGCTGTAGGACCCGGTCAGGCGGCAGATGAAGCGCTTTCTGCGCTTCCGGACGGAAGAGTCAAGGATTATCTCTGTTCACAGAGAAGTGAGGTCGTTGATATGCTGTTAACCGAATATGATGAACAGGCCGTCATGCAGGCCATTGCGAAGGATGCTGAGGCAAAGGGCGAAGCCAGAGGCGAGAAGCGGGGTGAAAGGCGGGGAATCAAAATCGGCGAAGCCAGAGCCGAGAACAGAGGCGAAGAAAAACTGGGGCT
Source organism: uncultured Lachnospiraceae bacterium (assembly GCA_937877165.1). Classification (GTDB taxonomy): domain Bacteria; phylum Bacillota; class Clostridia; order Lachnospirales; family Lachnospiraceae; genus CAG-791. Next base: position 18,931 of record CALEFO010000194.1, read on the forward strand.
CTTGATCACGGCCATGATGAACGCCGGAGAATCCATGGACGCACTGGCAAGGGTTTCGACCGATCCTGCATATCGTAAAGCCATGTACCAGCAGTATGGGATAACAAGTGCCGTTCTCCCGGATGAAGCTCCTGCAGACAAATGAAGGAATATCACTTCTATCATGAACTTCAGCCAAGGAAAGTCAGCAGGGCAATATGAGCATCCCTCCTCTGACTTTCTGACGGCGAGGGCACAAGCTTTATCCCACAAGCCGCGGCTTCCCGTTCACCTTCGGCGTTCCAATGCGGAAGGTATCATGCGGAACAAGGCAGGCCTGATTGGATTCCAGATAGCCGCGCAGCGTCATATAGAACGCAGCATCCTCCAAAGACCACCCGTAGGCGTTTGCAATCAGCCGCCGCATTTCCATGTAGCCCGCATGAATTGCCTCGTCGCAGGTGTCACCGCAGCTATTGACATACCATGCATCCTTCGTCTCTGTCACCGGCCAGTTCAGCTCAAAATTCTTCAGAAGCCGGACGCGAGTTGTGATCTCACCGTCAATTTCCAGTCCGGTTCCGCAGACCTCGCCATCGCCCATCGTCGCATGAATATCGCCCATCACAAGCAGTGCCCCCGGAACACGGACCGGAAGCCATACCGTCGCTCCCTTGCGGATGATCCGGCTGTCCATGTTGCCGCCGCCCTCGAAGGCATTGATCGTTCCGATTTCACGGCCCGGCATTGCGGTTCCGACAACGCCCACCATGGGATCAATGTCCCACTCGACATCCTGGAACCTCACTCTCCCGTCCTTCACCGGGAGAATGTGAAACGGCTCCTTTTCTTTCTTGTTCTGAAACGGCCCGCAACCAATCGCGACAACGCCGTGATCCGCCACGGAAATGTCCAGAATATCCACGGCAATCACATCTCCAGGCTCCGCACCGTCCACATACAAGGGACCGGTAGACGGATTATCCGGCTCATCTCCTACCTGCTCCTCCAGCGTTTTTTCCTCTGTCTGCACCAGCCGGTTGTAGCAGTCTCTTGTCTCAAAAACGACAATTTCTCCGTCTGCGGCATGCTCCGCGGGCTTGTTGCTGTCCGAATGCACATTGATGTAATACTGATCGCTGATGATTTTCATTCTGTCTCTCCTGCTGTACTGATCAAAAAGGCTGCTCTGCGCTGACATACTATCATGCCTTGAAAAACGCCAGCATATCCTTCCACACCTGCCCCCGGTCCGTCTCATTCAGAATCTCATGGCGGTCACCGGGATAGAGCTTTATCTGCACGTTAAGGCCTGCTGCCCGGAACTTTTCATAGGTTCTCTGCACTCCCGCCGACAAATCCCCGACCGGGTCATCCGCTCCGCTTGCCAAAAGAATCCGGATGCTCTTCGGGATCTTCCGGATGCTCTTGGGCCTTGCGTCATAAAGCGCAGTCTCCACCAGCCCCTTGTATGCATTGAGCGTGAACAAAAAGGTGCACCTGGGATCCTCGTAATACCTGCGCACAATCTCTGTATCCTTCGTCAGCCAGCTGTTTGCCGGGTCCTTCCCCGTCAGATCGAATTTTCGGTAAAACCTGTTGTACGTCAGCTGCTGCACCAGTCTGCTCCGGTACTCTTCACCGTGGAAAGCCGTCAGAATGCGGATGACCAGAAGCCCCATCTCCGACTGTCCCTGCGGAACATCACCGGTTCCCATGACAACGGCCTTATCAACGCCCTCCCCGTGAAGGGCGAGATATTTGCGCAGCAGGTAGGAGCCCATGCTGTGGCCCAGCATCATATACGGAAGTCCCGGAAATTCCTTCTGAAGAAGTCCGCGGAGTGCATGCATATCCGCAACCAGAAGGTCTCCGGGATGCTCCGACTCTCCGAAGTGACCCCACTTCTCCTTCCCGGTGACAGACTCGCCATGCCCCAGGTGATCCTGCCCGGCAACAACGAAGCCGTTCCGGCACAGATACCTTGCAAAACCGTCATAGCGCCCGATATGCTCCACCATGCCGTGTGTGATCTGCACGATTCCCGAAGGTTTCCCCTCCGGGATGTACTTCACCGCGTGAATCTGTGTTTGTCCATCGGATGACAAATACGTAAATTCCGTCCTGCGGATTCCCTGTTCCATGGATGTCCCCTTCCGTGTTCTTTTTCAGCTTACTTTGTTCCTGCTTCCCCATTTCGCCGTATCGTTTTCTGCCGCAGTTCTGATTTTCCGGGCTTTGTCTCCTGCATGCAGCTTTCATCTCCTTCTATTGTACCGGAGAGCACGCCTCTTTTCCGCTCAGGTTGCGAAAAGCTTTCTCTTCCGCTCCAGCATCTCGTCCAGATTGTCGAGATAAACCGAAACCTCCTTGGCATTGTCACAGCGCTCGATTCTTCCATCCGGGAACACACGCTTCGTGATCGCTCCTGCTCCCAGCGCCACGATGGTCTGCTTCTCCTCCATAATCAGGATGTTATAGATGCCGTATTTTCCCTCGCGGGCGTAACCCACATTCTCAAAATTTCCGGACATATTCTTCTGCCGGTACAGATAATACGGCTTCATGTCCATGCTTAATGCCGCCTGTCTTGCAATTTCCATTGTCTCGTCCGTGTTGATAAGAACCGGATATCCCTTCTCATCAATGACGCGGCGAAGGCGCGAGGCACGCTTGATCGCAAGCGAGTGCACCGTCAGAGAATCCGGATTCAACTCACAAACCTTCCTGGCCGTACGGCGGACATCCTCCGCATCCTCCCCCGGAAGTCCCAGAATCAGATCCATGTTGATGTTGTCAAAGCCGCACTCTCTGGCCAGAAGGAAGGTGTCCACCACCTGCTGCACCGTGTGGTGACGGCCGATGATCCGAAGCGTTTCCTCCTTCATCGTCTGCGGATTCACACTGATTCTCGTGATGGGATGCCTGTGAAGCGCCTGAAGCTTTTCCTTCGTAATACTGTCCGGTCTCCCCGCCTCAACCGTGAATTCCTGAACCGTACTCATGTCAAAATTCTTCTCAATCGCACTGCAGAGCCGGTCCAGCTCGTCTGCTTCCAGTGAGGTCGGCGTCCCTCCGCCGATGTAGACCGTATCCAGAATCCGGTCCTTCATGATTGCTGCCGTCTCTTCCAGTTCCCGCTCCAGTGCACTTAAGTACTCACCGATCCGTTCCTTCCAAAGTGCAATGTTGAATGACGGAAACGAGCAGTACAGACAGGTCGTCGGACAGAACGGAATTCCGATGTACAGGCTGTAGCCGTTTTCATAATGGATGCCGGAGAGGATCCTTTTCTCGCGCTCCGCGATATCCACAGCGAGTCTTGCCTTCTCCTCCGAGACCTGATGCTCCTTTTTGAGGAAGGTGATGGTTTCCTCTTCTTTCAGGCCCTCTTCCATCTTTGTCATGGCAATCTTCGTCGGCCGTATGCCAATGAGGTCTCCCCAGGGAAGCCTTTGCCCCGTATAATGCGAGAGCGTCTCATACAGAAACGTCTTCAGCGCATCCTTGGTTTTCTTTCCCTTGGCTGAGAAGTCCGCGCCGGACGGGGCAGGAAGCTCTTCGGAAAGCGCCTTTTCTTCCGACAGAATCTGCAGTGCCATTTTCTCCGGAAGCATCGTCACCTTCATGAAAATTTCCGGATAGTCCCTGCGGATTTTCTCACTATTCGGATCGTTCTCCACCAGGACCTTCACATCCTGTGCCGGATAAAATGCCTTGACCAGCGAATGAATTTCATAGCGGTACAAATCAATATTTTCCTCAATCAGCAGCATGCTGTTTCTCTCCTCCTTGCTCTTGGGGGCAGCACGTGAATATTCTGTTGAAGAAGCACTCACACTTGTTGTCCCAGGAAAGCAGACTTTCGTTCTTATACCATTGCATTAAACTGCTTCTCATGTCCGATCTGCGTCATTCCGCCGTGTCCCGGATAAACCAGCGTGTCATCCGGCAGGGTAAAAAGCTTCTCCCGCACGGACCGCACAAGAGCACTCATGGAGCCCGTCGGAAAATCCGTTCTTCCAACCGATTCTTCAAATAAAGTGTCGCCGGACAGGAGAATCGGCGGACAGGGTTTTCCTGAATTTCTCCCTGTCTCTTCTATATAATAGCAGCAGCTCCCCTCTGTGTGTCCGGGCGTTGAAATGCATCGGATGTTCATCCCTGCCAGCGTGACCGTCTCGCCGTCCCGAAGCAACACGTCCGGCTCCACAGTCTTCGGATTCCGGTATTCCGCAGACAAATTGGCATCGGTATCATGAATCAGTCTCTGCTCCAGCTCACTGATATAAACCTTCGCGCCGGTCCGCTGCACCATCTCCTTCACGCCGCCGATATGGTCAAAATGCGCATGCGTAAGGAGAATCGAGGTGATCTTCAGTCCGAGCCTTTCTGCTTCATCCGTAAGCGCACTCCCGTGATCTGCGGGGTCCACGAGGACCGCTTCCCTCTCCCCTTCCCGATGAAGAAAATATACATTGGTCTGGATCATTCCGACCACGTATCCATTTACAACAACCTTTGCTGCCATCACAATGCCCTTTCACTTTGAATCGCATTTAGCAAAAAAGCGGCACAGAAAGGTAAAAATGCAGAAGAAGATGACATCCATCACCCTCTCCTGCACACCAGGAAAATACAGATCCTGGCCTCTTTGTCTTCCTCTATACACGCTTGATATCTATCACATTCGGAATCTGGCGCAGCTTCTCGATGATCGTCGCCAGCTCTGCCTTTCCGCTGACATGGAATGTCACATTCATGCTCGCGAAGCCCTGCCGGTTAGTCCTGGTGTTCACGCCGATGATCGAAATATTACGTTCCGTGAAGGCCTTGGACACATCCGAAAGAAGTCCTGCGCGGTCTGACGCATAGATATTGATCTCTGCTTCGAACGCACTGTCCTCCACGGTCTGTGCACCGTTCTCCCAGTCTGCATCGATCAGTCTTGCGCGGTCAATTTCCGGAAGATTCATCATGTTGATGCAATCTGTCCGGTGAATGGTAACACCGCGGCCTCTTGTGACATAACCGACAATCTCATCTCCCGGAACCGGACTGCAGCAGCGGGCAAAATGCACGGCCACATCATGAATTCCCTTTACCGTAATGCCGGAGCCTCTGCGCCCGCTCGGCCTGACCGCAGCTGCATTGTCCTCAACCTGCTTCAGAATTTCTTCGTCGGTAAGATGAGCAAGGTGATCCTTCTCATAGAGTTCGACCAGCTTGTTGGCAACCTGGCCCTCCTTCAGACCGCCGTGTCCGATTGCCGCAAGGACCGCATCCCACTCCCGAAAGCCGTACTTCTTCAGAACGGCATTCATATACTCCGGCTTCAGAAGCTGGTCTTCCTTCAGTCCCTTGGTCCTGCAGTAATTGTCGAACGCATCTCCGCCGCGGACAATGTTCTCTTCCTTCTGGTTCTTCTTGAACCACTGGTTGATCTTATTCTTCGCCGAAGCACTCTTGCAGATGCTGAGCCAGTCCAGACTCGGTCCCCGCGAATTCTGCGAGGTCATCACCTCAATGCGGTCACCGTTCTGAATCTGATAATCGATGTTAACGAGCTTGCCGTTGACCCGTGCTCCCACCATCTTGTTGCCGACAGCAGAATGAATGGAATAGGCAAAATCAATCGGTGTAGACCCCGCCGGCAGGTTCTTGACCTCTCCGTTCGGGGTAAAACAGTACACGCTGTCGGAGAAGAGATCCAGATCGCTCTTTAAGAGCTGCATGAACTCCTTGTTGTCCGACATGGACTGCTGCCACTCCAGAATCTGACGGAGCCAGGTGAGCTTCTCCTGTTCGGATTCATCCACCTTCCTGCCATCACTGGAAACCTTGTATTTCCAGTGCGCCGCGATACCGTATTCCGCCTCGCGGTGCATCTCAAAGGTCCGGATCTGGATTTCAAACGGCTGGCCGGTCGTACCGATCAGTGTCGTATGGAGCGACTGATACCCATTGGGCTTGGGCATCGCAATGTAATCCTTGAAGCGCCCCGGAATCGGCTTGTACATTTCATGGATGACGCCAAGCGCCGCATAGCAGTCCTTCACCGTATTCACGATGATGCGGACCGCGAAAAGATCGTAAATCTCGTCCAGCGATTTGTGATGATTCACCATCTTCTTGTAGATACTGAAGAAGTGCTTCACTCGCCCGTCGACTCTCGCATCAATCCCGGCCTCCTTCATGGCTTTTGCCACGTTGGCTGCGATCTCCTCGACGTACTGCTCGCGCTCCATCTTGCGCTCATTGACCTTCTGCACAAGATCCTGATACACCTCCGGCTTCAGATAACGAAGCGAAAGATCATCCAGCTCTACCTTGATCCTGCTGATGCCAAGACGCGATGCAATCGGCGAATAGATATCAAGGGTCTCCTGCGCAATGCGCTTCTGCTTCTCCGGAGGCTGATACTGGAGCGTACGCATGTTATGGAGACGATCCGCAAGCTTGATCAGGATGACACGGATGTCCTTAACCATCGCAAGGAACATCTTGCGAAGGTTCTCCGCCTGCATTTCCTGCTGCGCCTGTGTCTTATCCGCATAATCCCCGGAAAGCTTGATCTTCTTCAGCTTGGTTACGCCGTCCACAAGGTTGGCAACGTCGGTTCCAAACTCCTTCTCAATTTCATCCTTGGTGTAAATGGTGTCCTCAACCACATCGTGCAGAAGTCCTGCCGCAATGGTTTCCTGGTCCATTTCCAAATCAGCCAGAATGATGGCCACATCCAGCGGATGAATGATGTACGGCTCTCCGCTCTTGCGTTTCTGGCCCTCGTGTGCCTTACGTGCAAGCTCATATGCCTTCTCAATCATGGAAATATCATCACTCGGATGATATTTCCGCACACGGACAAGAAGGTCCTGATACAATTCCTCAGGGCTCAAAAATTCATTGATCTTCTCAATGGTGCCATTGTCAAAGCCTTCCGGCTTATCGCTGCCTACAATCGGCCTCTCTGCCGGCACCTGTGAAGCATTCCCGATACGCTCTCTTTTACGGAAAATACTTCCGGTATTTTCCTGTGTTTTAACAGAATCATCCATCCCGACTCAACTGCTCCTGTACCCAAGACACCCCATAATTAATGAAGATTCTATCACACGGGCCGCCAGACATACAAGAGAACCCGAAACACTTACCATTTCGTCCGTTATCCTGCGGAGTTGATATAGGCATCTGTAATTTTTCCTGATTCTTCCTCATGTTTTACAAAGCAGCGAATTGTCCGCCGAAATATATATTCTGACTTCTTGCTTATTGTGCCGCATTAATGTGACATCAGATAGACTGTTTATAGTTAGGCCTCACAAAACGTTGATGCAGTGAATCACCCATCTCTGTATATGAATCTGTTACCACTCTGTAATTTTCCTGCTGCATAATATTGCCATCCAATCGTGGCAACACTCGCAGTTTCGTATGCAATAAAATTTGATTGCTCCTGAATGGATGAGCGTTCGTCAGCACGAAGGGATACAACGTCTTCATCCATATCTTCTCTGCTGCCACCGTAAAGGCGGGAATATGTTTTCTATCACATCTACATACAAATATACGATTGCCTCCTGCACCATTAATTGACCCAAGGACCTGGTTGCAATTTCCCATGATGGTATTACACTCACAGCCAGAGGCGGTTTCCATATCGCACGTATTATCCTTCTTCAGAGAGGCGTTTTTATGAATCCTTCATCGTACTTCTGGAAAGAGATTCATGATCTTCCTGCCGGAATCGGCTTTGACTTATTTTCCTGTCAGCATTTTGTCGTCTTGTTTTGCTGCGCACTCGGAATCGCAGCGGAGCTGCGGCTTTTTCTGAAATGCAGCAAAAAGAGACAGGATGTCTTCTTAAAAGCAGCCGCCCTGTCTCTCCTTGCCGGAAATCTTCTCCGTGATTTATTTCTTCTTGCCGTGCACCGGATGAGTCTTGCTTATCTGCCGCTTCACCTGTGCAGCTTCGCCATTTTTGTCTATCTGCTGCAGGCATTTCTGCCGGAGCGGTTCCTGCCCCTTCGCAGAGCTCTCGGGGAAATCGGTTTTGTGCTCCTGATGCCCGGAACCATTTGCGCACTGATCTTCCCGGACTGGACGGCCTATCCCTTGTGGAATTTCATGTGTCTTCACAGCTTCCTCTGGCACGCAGTGCTTGTATTCTATCCGCTTGCCCTTTTTATGTCCCGCAGGATCCGGCCCACCATCCGGCACCTTTGGTATCCTATTCTGTACCTTTGCATTCTCGTGCCGCCGACTGCGGTCTTCAATCATTTCACCGGCTGCAACTATCTTTTCATCATGACCCCGCTTAAGGATACGCCGCTCGAACTGCTTTACTCCCTGATGGGCACATACTGGAGAATCGGCTACGCGCTTCTTGTTCTTTCCGTCATTCTGCTCCTCTATCTGCTACTCTGGATCAGCCAGCGTCTGGCACACATTTTCACTTCTTTTCACGTGCGATAGCCTTTTCCGTTCGATTTTCCGGATATTCTCCTTTTTCGCTTCCATAAAGTTCCACCGTATGCTTCACCAGACGGTCTTCCTCATAGCAAAGTTTGATGGAAAAGAAGCGATCATCGTCAGATAAGAGCCGTTCCAGAAAAATCCGGTCTCCCTCCCAGGTGGGCAGTGAAGGCACCTTCGCCTTATCCACCCAGCAAAGATCTCCCTCGTCGCATGGAATCAGGCTCCCTTCAAAAGCATCTGCCGTAAATACACACATCAGCTCCGGCTCACACACAGTATTTACGAACGTCACGATGCCGCGAAACCGCCAGGAAGTAAGCGTCAATCCGGTTTCTTCCTTCACTTCACGCAGAAGGCACTCCTCCGGCATTTCTTCCTTTTGCGCATGTCCGCCCACTCCAATCCATTTTCCGGCGTTGATGTCCTGCTGCTTCTTCACGCGGTGCAGCATGAGATATTGTCCGTTCTTCTCGATATAGCACAAAGTTGTAATCACCATAGCAAATATTGATACCTCGCTGAGGCTAAAGCCACGAAGGTGGCTTTACCGAATGCGACAGATGCTCGTTTTCGATGTACAGAAGTTCTCAAAGCTTCTACGCTTTATTTTTTAACGTTCGAAGAGGCCGTATCCGCAGTGTCCCAGCCTCTCTCATAAGCGAGTCTTGGCGTATTGTCGTGCGTCAGAATGATCCCGCAATACTCAAATCCATTTCGGGCCAGCTGATGCTGCATGGTAAGATTTTTCTCATGTGTATCCATTCGAAGATGAGAAATCTGTGCCCCGCAGAACGAGACGATTTCCCTCATCAGTCCGTGGCCGGTGCCGTCACTTGCAACACGGTGAATCACGCCATAGGGTTCTTCCGATTTCCAGGCCCCATCCGAAATTACGTGATAAGTCGGATCGTCTGCGATTTCGAACATAAAAACCCCATTGATTCTCCCTTCTTCCTCGCGGACATAAAGAATTCCCTTCAGGATGTCCTCATGGGTCAGCTCGCTCGGCGGAAATGAAGTTCCCCACTGGCCCGGATTTCCGTGCTGGGCCATATAGGCTCTCGCCTTCTCATAAATCCGGGCAATCTCATTTTCATCCTGTAAAACAGCCTTACGTATCATTGGCTTTCTCCTTCTGGCGAAATGGCCTTTTCTTACTCTCCAGCCGGAAGACTCTGGCCAAGGTATTTCTGAGCAAGTCCCTGCAGCTTTTGGTATTCCTCCGGTGTCAATTCCTCTGCCGCAGACCTGGCTGCTTCCTGTACATTCCCCTGCAGCACCTGTCCGGTAATTTCTGAAACAGCTTTACTGTCCATGTGATTCTCCACAATCCCAGTCAGAGTCTCCTTGTCTTCCGAAGACATGGTGTCCAGACCCTGCTGAATTTCCTGCTTCGCCGCCTCTTTCGAAATCGCACCTCCGGACGCCTCTGCAATCTTGCCCGCAACGCTGTCTGCCGCTGTTTCCATAATCTGTGTGCCCACCTTCTGCGCCACTTTCTGCTTCAGCGGCCCTGCCTGCCACAGGAACGCTGTGCCTGCCGCCAGAACCACCAGCAGTGTTATGATGAAATTCCGGAATGGATGTGATTTGCGGTATCTTCTACGTGCCATTTCTATACCTCGCTAAGGCAGCCAGTGCATCAGCACTGATGTGTTCTCAATTCGTTTGTGGACATATTATAGCACCGGACTCTCTTCTGCTTTCAACGATCGGAACAAATATTTACCGGCCTTCACAGTGCAAAAAGAGAGGAGACGGTGTAATCCGTCTCCTCTCTTCATGGTCTTGCGCTGGCGCAAGACTCATTTTCTTTTATTTGCTTCGGAATGAATCAGTATCCCATTCCAGCGCCGCCCTGTGCCGGTGCGGCAGGGGCAGGCTCTTTGATACCTGCAAACACCTAGACACAGGTGCATATAATTAAGTAGAAACTGACTCATTTTTCACCGGCAATATAGCTTTCCATCAGCCTTGTGATGACTGCAGCCTGACTCTCGCCACGCTCCCGGCAGGCATCCGCAAAGTGGTCCGTGATATCCCTTTTCATGTCAACATTATTCTTTCCGAAAATAAAAAAAGACCGTCACCCGAAGGCGACGGCCCAATAAACCATTTATTTTGATCTTGTTCCCTTTACGATAGACACTGCAATGGTCCCAACTCCGGATACTCCGAACACCCCTCCTAGGACCGTTCCTCCTATGTTTGGAACATTCAAAGCCACCACGATTCCCGCTACAAGAGCGACTACTCCTAGTCCAAGCCCTGCCAAAATTCCGATAAGGCTATCTCTGGAACACATATGCAATTGTTTATTATCCATCTCATGTCGATGATTTTGTTCCTGTTCAGCCATTTGCAGAATGCGTTCGGCGGCTCCCGGAAGCACCTTTTCATATTGTCCGAATGCTGATGGTGCTGGTAATGGGCCGCTGTAGAACATTTCCATCTGCTGAACGATGGCATTTTTGTTTTCTTCCGGAATATCGCTTTTCTTTACAGAATCAATAAGTTCGCTTTGCTGATCGCTTTCCGCTGACTTATCTATATTCTTCTCTGGAGAAGCGTTCAATTCCTTTTCTGAGGTCATTTCCGACATTGATCCAATCTCCCCTTAATGCCTGGTAATCCTTCCTCATTCCGGTGTATGCATCCGGCTCTTTTCTCTCCTCGTGAGACGGGAAAAGATCTGCAGACCTCGCCATTCCAGAAATAAAACTCTTGCTGAAACGCATAACCTCACCTCCTTAACGTACGCTATAGTGCGATAAGTAGTATTTAGTATATGACATTTCGTTCTGCTTTTCTATACTCAATCCAGCATCATGCTGCCTGCTGCTACAAAGACAGCCATGCCGATCATCCACAGGCTCCCAAACACAACAGCCGCTACCGCGGTTACAATCACGCCCATTATTTCCTCCTGATTGCGCCAGCGCAATTCACTTTTTGATATAGGCCAGGCTCACCCATCCTGCTACGCCGGTAAGCTTGCCCCATCCAGCCTGTTCCTGCTCAATCGAAACCACCATCCCGGCCGGCAGGCGGAAATCCGCTCCGCTGATTTTGGCGACCGGATATTGTGTTCCTGCACCGGCCCGGACATTTAGATATGAGCTGACATTGACCACTCCTGCATATTGCTTCACGGCTTTTCCTCCTGCCTGGCTTCCTGCTGTCTGCTTTTCATGCTCCTCCCCGAATCCTACATATCGAAGGACCTTGTTCCATCCCTTCGGGTACTTGTAGTAGCTCCTCACGCAGATTTCACGGCCTGTCTGATCACCGGTTCGGCCTCCGGTCGCCCGACCGTTTTCATTGATCGAAGCGTGGACAATCTGACCGGATCCGATGCTCATGGCCGTGTGGTGCTGTGTGTTCAGCAGCACATCACCTCGCTGCAGCCCCGCGCCGGTGTTCAGGTTTACCTCTGCTGTGACATCTTCAAAGCCGCATCTGAGGAAAGCCTGAAGCATGTTGCCGGTATATGTCGCGCCTGCTGCCTTTACGCCGACTCCAGCCTGCTGCCAGGCTGTGATAAGTAAGGCGCTGCAGTCATAGTCCGGTCCCCACCGGTGCACCTGATCGTATCCGTGGGACGAATCCTGCGCGATCTGTACCGCCCAGGTGACTGCCTTTTCAATCGTCTGTTTTGCTGTCATCGCTCTTGTCCTCCGGATAATCCCCCTTGCTGATGTGCATCTCCTGCACGGCTGCTTCAATTAATAAAGAGAGCTGCTCATCAGACATACTGATATGTAATTCATCGAGGGCAGCGCGGGCGGCCTTCATCGCGAACTCTTTCCGCTCTTCTCCTGACTTCTCCCACAGCGTCTGCTGCGCCGCAAGGACAGCCTTCCCGGCCTCGCTCTGTGCCAGCTTCTGCCTGATTGCTCTCGACACTACCGGAATCACATAGATGGCAAGAAGCCCGACACTCAGCCGGACCGCAAGCTCTACCACTCGAAATACATTCTCACTCATTACCCTTCACCGTTCCTTTCATCATTCCGTTCATCGTATTCATTCGGATCCGCTTCAATATCCAGATCCACCTCATCCGCAGTCTCCGCCCGGCTCTGCCGCTTCTTCTTGTCCGTATGAATTCGCCAGCAGATGGCCGCCTCCGCCGTGGCAAACGCAAAGAAGCCGGTCACCAGAGCATCCGGTTCCATCCCGGTCATGACAAAGACCTCAAAGACTTTTCGGATAAAAAGAATCGTCCCCACACCGATCAACGCAAGGACGATATCTGTACCGCATATTCTGTTTTTCATGATGCCTCGCCGTTCTTCTTGCGGAGTTCCCAGTCCAGCACCTCCGCTTCATCTTCTGAGGCGATCCGGAGCTTCTGGCAGGCATCGTATCCGATCTTGCAGTCGCCGTTCCCGCCCAGATCCTTATAGGGGACATAAAGATATTCCAGATTCCGCTTTTCCTTCAGCGTGATTGCTCCTCGCTTCACGAAGCGGTCTGTGAGATACAAGATCTTGTCATGTCCCAGACCGAGGATCATCCTGCTCTCTGCCGTGGATCTTGCGGCCTTCTGGTCCTTCTGCTGCCAGTGCCGGTTTAATCCCAGCGTGAGCAGGCTGCAGAAGGTTCCGGACCCGAAGATTCCCAGTATTACCGTTATTACTGTGTTCATTTTTCTGATTGTCCTTTCTTGGCCACTCGCTTGACTGAATCTCGTTTATAATTACAATGTAATTATGAATATGCTTCGTTTTGAGTGGGATGAAAACAAAAACTCCATAAACAAAAAGAAACACGGAGTTTCCTTCGAAGAAGCTTCTTCCGTGTTCTATGATGACAATGCTCTTGTCATAGATGACCCGGATCATTCTATTGAGGAAGATCGTTTCATTATTCTCGGAAACAGCAGCTCCGGAAAGCTCCTCATCGTCTGCCACTGCTACCGTGAATCTGATTCCGTCATTCGGATTATCTCCGCAAGAAAAGCAACTTCCACCGAATCCGAACAATACTGGAGGTGATATGTATGAGAAACGAATATGATTTCACGAATGCCCGGAAGAATCCTTATACCAAGAATCTCAAAAAGCAAATTACCATAAATATCAATGCTGATACGATTGATTATTTCAAACATCAGTCAGAAGAATCCGGCATTCCTTATCAGACACTGATCAACCTGTATCTGACTGATTGTGCCCAGCAGAAGCGTGAACTTCACATTGAATGGAAGAAAACAGCCACGGTATAGTCCGCGGCTGCTTTCATTTCTCCTCGTCTGTCACACCCATCAGCTGATTCCATGTCAGTGCCGGATAATCCGTTGTTTTCCGATACCCGGCAAGAAGCGTTTTGACTTTCTTAAAGATATCCGTGGCCAGCGCCTTATGTCCGGAGCTGTCCAATACTTCCTTTGCCATGTCCGCCTCCTTAGCCGAAGACTGCGGTATAGGCATCGTCCACGGCAGTCTGGATCTCCGTATTGGTCATTGTCTTCATGTCGGATGTCTTTACATACCCGCTGAGGTCAATGTCTGTATTGCCGATCTTCTCCCACTTCTTTTCTGCATTCAGCCAGATATACTCATCAAAGCTGTCATTCGCATCAGAATGTGTGTGCGCCACATACCGGATATGCAGCATTGTGTCCGGATTGGACGGCGCCGCAGTGGGAACCGCCGAGGATACGATAATATCCACTCCCGCCTTTCCTGCCATCGCATTGTTGATTGCCGTCTTCACCTCATCCGCCGTCTGGAACTTACTATCATTTGTAAGTCCGGACACCTTTGTTGGAATGGTGATGCTGACCTTCCTGCCAGAATCCGGAACCAGATCCGTTCCGTTGACTGTCACCCCGACAATTACATTCTTCTCCGCTCCGGACAGTTTCCCGATTGCCGTAGCATTGTCTCCGATCTGCTTATACTTCGCTGCAGTCAGAAGGCCATCCGCCGTTTCCGTCGCTGCTCCATATTTCGTATCATTGTCCGGAATCGTGATTTCCATCGGATCACCCACGGACGGGGTTAAAATCAGCTTATGCTTATCCTTGGAATCTTGCGACAGTACATAGGTTGTATTGTCATTCAGGGTGCTCCCCTTCAGTTTCTGGAAAAGGTAATTGACCAGATAAATCAGCTGGTCATAATCAATTCTCTTGTATTCCTGCTCCGCCATTGTCATTCACCTCCGAAAATCTCTTTAAACTGTTTGTCCACAAGTTCCTTGATTTCTGAATTTGTAATCGTTTTTTCGCCATAATCTTCCAGTGTTTTCTCACCTTTGATTACAACACCATTGAGCTTCGGGATATTCCGCAGCTCTTCATAGTCCTTCGTGCCGCCTTCCAGATAGGCCTCTGTCGTTCCATTTACATCCGTAACCTTGAGTTTCGCGCCGCCTTCTACCTGCTCTACCGTGGCTTTCGGCGAAATTGCGTCTGTAATGGTTTCCTGTACCTCTTCTACCGGAATGATGGCTTCACTTCCGAAAAAGTCTCCCTCATTCATGGTGAAATCACCTCCTCCGTCAGACTTCTCGCTACATACCGTTTTACAACCGGTGTTTTCCAAGCCCGACCGTCATCCGTCAGGCCGTGCAGCTGGATTTCCATCCATCCCGGAGAAAAGAGCCCCGATTCCTTCTGATCCAGATCAATAATGATCAGCATGGATTCCGGTTTGATCTTCACATCCTCCATCCGTTTCTGAAGCAGTGTGCTTCCCTGCCGCAGATCCGCGCGCATGTTCACGGTATGTGTAAGCCATGACCGGTATGCCTGATTCAGCCGGAGAATGATCTTCGGCGTTGTGTATGGAATCATTTAGTCCTCTTTTCTCTCCAAACGGAAATAGCAGTGTTCCGGATCTTCCGGAAGAAACATGACCGCAGCAAGCCGCATATGGTCATACTCTCCTGACACGCCGCCATTCGTCCGGATCACAATGTGCACCAGATTCTCATCTGCGAACTTCTTTACTGCCGCCAGTGCTTTCGCCTGCGGAAGCTTCAGCCCCAGCCGCGACATTGATGACTGCGGAAGAAGCTCATATTTCGTTCCGTCCAAAAGTGAAATTGTATCTGTCGTTTCCATTGTTACCTCCATAAATCACAGTGGCACTTTTCTGCTGTAGTTTTGTGCATAAGAAAAGAGAGCGTTCCGGTTTTTCCCCATCTACGCTCTCTACTCTGATTTTCAATTTTTTTCATGTGTTACTGGATCTGCCGCTTGGAATAACCTGCGTCATTTCTGTCCCGAATCGTCTTTCAAATCATCCGGCTCATGTATTTTGATACCCTCTTCTATTGCTGCCTCTATCCACTCTTTTTTCGCGTCTTCCGCATTGGAAAGCGCTGTCTCCATAGTCTCTCCGCACGTAATGCATCCCAGAAGATCCGGAAACGACACAACATAACCGCCTTCTTCACGATCCTCCATGATTTCCGGCCTCACTTTCCACAACTATTATAAGGGATGTATCAGCATTCGTATAAGTCGGGATATACGAATGGGAAAGAAAGCGTTGGATTTGCGTCAAAAATATACAAAGTCACGCCACCAATATATGCAACTCAAGTTGCAATAGATGTATCCGATCTTCCGAACTGCGATAGATATGTCATGTATGAATCTATCTCTTGTGAAATGCTCTCTGGTCTGCAATTTAACAACTGGAACACGTCAATGGATCGTGGTGCAGATATAAGGTTCTCCTATAACAGCTCTACCAGACAGGTCATCGTCAAACTGAGTGGGTATCTGCTGTTCACATATGGCACTGACAAGCGGGAGCTGAGCTTTCGGATACACTATTTTACGTTCTGATCGAACTGACACCCTTCGATAACGTCGGGTTATGCGAATGGTAGAAAGTACATTGTGGAGTCATTCAGCGTTTCTGGCTCAAGCAACAATATCGCGACGTATGATTTTGGAAAATATTTCAGCACATATGAAGAATTTTTGAAGCATGCAATTGTTGCCGTAGCCGGATTTCGCCTTAACGGTGGAACCGACAGCGGGTCTGGCTATTATGTTTATGATGGTAAGGAACATACGTCGTTGTGCGGTCGAGTGAGGAATAGCGGCACTTCTATTACTGTTTCGCATTATCAGAACGGGGCTGTTGCCAATATCTGCAATTACGTTCTCATTTTCCAGTAATGCAACGATATTACGCTGCGTAGTAGCAATAGAACGTTCCGGTAACGGAACCGGCGCCACCAGACTCACCGATTGCGTTATTGCACTGAAGATTCTTGACAGTCAGAATTCCATTTGAACTGTTGTATGACATCGAGCAGGTTACTGAACTGTTTGCCTCTGTACCTTTGTAATACGTCTCTGGATTGCCCCAATGGTTATCCGTTCGCGAAACCCGTGAGGGTACAAAAGCAAAGTTTTCAATTGTGAAACTCTGGAATCCTGGAATAGATGCAGCTGAGTATGTACCGCTTCCGCCGGTTCCGATGGCAACTCTGTGTAGCTTTTTGTTCGCATAACCCGACTTATACGAAGCGCTCTCCGTGTTCACCCGGCCGTCCGCGTCGCTCACGCCCGCATTGTATGCCCCTGCGCCGGAAACATATCCCCCACCGCTATGATACCCTGCAGGAATCGCAACATTACCGTTTCCCGTTGTCTCTCCGGTCCATGCGCCGTTGTTCGGCATTGTGCCGGTCACATTCTCCTGTTCCGCGGACGAGAAGGTTTTCCCACTCAGGACGTCCGCTGCTGCCGCATTCCCGGTGGGATTTCTAAAAGGGGTTACAGTTCCACCCTGAGAGGTCTTGAATCCCCATTTTCCATCTGCATCTGTCCCGAAATACAGCCCATTCAGCTGATCGGAATGCTTTTTGCCGATCCTGGCATCCAGAACATAGCCTTCTGCATTCGTCGTCTCGTTGTTGGCGATTGCCGCAAATGCGGCAGACTTCATATCCGTGAACCACTTTGCAATCTTTCCCATGAGCGTTCCCAGCGTTTCGGTGCTGGCCACATTGGTCCTCTCCGCTGCCGCTGCGAACGTCACCGTGTTCTTGCTGGCATCTCCGGCTGCAGTCTGCATGGTCTGCAACTCCTTGTCGATGGCCTTGAAATTGTCGTTGAAGTCCTCCACATTGACCGGATCCTTTCCTTCCGGCAGCTTCATCCGCAGTAAATCCGTCAGTTTCATTCCTTCCACCTTTCTGCCGCATTCGCGGCGCTGTGCAAAGAAAACGCTGTGCAGAAGGTTCTCCCCTCGCATAGCGTTTTCTCACAATACCCTGATTCAGTTCTTTGCTTCCTTGATCTGCGTTACTGTATTCCAACTGTTCTGCTTCAGACTGCGCCAGCTCGGCTGAACAGCTGCCAGAGAATCCCAGGACACATACGGAATCTTCTGATTGATCCGAAGGCCATCCCATGTGTATGCGGTCAGATCATTCCAGATCTTTCCTGCCAGTTCATCCCAGATCACATACCGATACGTGATTTCATAAGCAAGATGCGCCGGTTTCAGCTCATCCAGGAGCCTGCGGAACAGCTTGATATGATTGGGAATTCCATATCCTCCGACAAAAATCACCGTGAACTTATATTCTGCCGCAGTCTCTTCCACCATCGCCTCTGTTCCGGTGACGCTCTGCGCAATCTGGGCGATTCTTGCCGGTGTCAGCATCTCTGTGCCGGACAGCCTGGCCATGATCAGCGCACGTCTGGCTTCATCCGTTGCTTCCTCGCTGATTTCCAGCGCCAGCAGCTTCTCCCAGTGTTCCAGATCCCACGTTGCAAGGCTTGGGATTCCCTGCTCCATCAGGCTGTCCATCAGTGCATGCGCACGTCCGATTTCATAGCCCTGTGCCTCATAAATGGCCGCCATCTCTTCGAACTCCGGAAGATACGGCGGCACATACTTCGTCAGATCCACAAATCGAACGGGCAGTTCGAAAGCCTTCTTTTCAGCCTCGTCCTGCCCGTACATCTTTTCACCATAGAGGATTTCGCCCTGCATCTGCTACTCCTCCGTTTCCGTCACTCCCATGAGCCGGTTCCATGTAAACGCTGTCGGATCTCCCTTGATCTCCACGTTGATGGCATTGATCTCCTTTTCGACCTTCACCAGCTCATTCTGCACATCATTGATGTCATCCGCCTCCACCTCATCGCCCTGGTACTCATAGCTGATGTAGATATAAGGCTCCGAAGATTCCACATGGATCTGCCTCGCCCATGGTCTGCCGGGCGGCGCAGCTGCCGTAAATGGCAGTTCTGTTCCAGACTGCTTCGGCCCTGTGCAGACGGTCAGCGTATCATCATCCACATTGTCATGAATCAGCTCGCCCTCATACACACCGCCTTCCGGCATTTCTACCGTTTCCTCAATGATGTAGGCGCTTCCCTGCGTTTTATTCTTTTTCTCAATGAACTTTCTGACTTCCATCAGGTCACCACCTCCAGCGTCACGGTCCCGGCAACCGCAATCTGTTCCTCTGTAAGCTCCACGTTCTCAGCCTTTCCGTTCAGCTTCAGCTCCGAATAATCCGTAACGCCTTCTGTCTCCAGCAGAATCTTTCCAATCATGGAGAGATTGACGCTTCCGGCCTCATAGGCGTTTGCTGCCAGATAGCGTATGAGTGCCAACTGGAACTTACTGCTGACGCTCGCGCTGTTCTCGCCTTTTCCGATCGAAATCTTCGCTGTGACATTAACCGGAAGCTCTGCCGCTGATGCAACGGTCACGGCTGCACCAACCGGCCGGACAGAATCAATATATTCCTGCGTCTCCCGGACCAGCTCTGCGGATGCCGCCTTCTTTTCCGTGCTGGCAATCACAACCTTGACCGTGCCCGGCCCGCTGGCCAGCGGATAAATCTTTGCTGCTCCGACTCCGGTCACAGACATCGCCCAGTTATAATAATCCTGTGCATTTCCACTTGCCGCAGGCTTGCGCAGCAGCTCCAGATATCTGGTCCGGAACGCCTCGGTATCTTCCTCATCTGTTCCGGCGTCCAGCAGCTCCGTAAGGGTCGCGGACCTTAATCCGTTGATATATTCCATCGGGATCAGGTATCCTGCCAGTGCGTTTCCTGCTGCCCCAGCAGTCTCACATTCCAGCTCATAGACACCCGGTGAAAGCTTTGCCGTTACCGCCAGATTCATTTCATCATTGTTGAACCGCTCACCGATCGGAATATTCAGCTGCTCCGGAACGAACACCGCCTTCCATCTCGCCGGCGTTGCCTCCTTCGGCGTGATTCCACGCTCTGCCGCTCTTTTGACCAGATATTCTCTGGATGCCGTATCGGCAAACATTTCCTTCTCCAGCGTCTCCATGTCCATATACAGGAGCTGGTGCTCAATCGCGGTCGGGGCCAGCGCATCATGAATCACGGATCCTTCCCGCTTGTCGAATTTCGCAGGCACCTTATCCATCATTCTCTGCAAAATACCGGAGAAAGACGTATCAAACAGTGACATTCTCAAACTCCTTTCCGATTTCGGCATCGCCGAAGATCGTATGCGCCACGAACTGCACATAAATGGCATTTTTCCGCGGATATGAAAAAGAAAAGCTGTCCAGTGAAGCAATTCTGTCATCCGCTGACAGCGCCTCGCGGATTCTTCTCTCCAGCTCCGGGCAGATATAGGTCATGTTCTTTCCGTACAGGTCTTTCAATTCGATCCCATAGTTCCAGGAATAAATCGGATATTCATACCTCTCCGTATTCAGGACCTTCCATATGGCCTGCAGCATAGCCTCCTGCCCGTCTGTCGTCCCGATGATTCTCTGATTCTCCGGCAGCATATGATATGTAAAAGACGGATCCGTTTCAAAATCCAGTTCCTGAAGAGCCTTATGATCATTCGTTTCCGGTATCACTGTCCAGCCTCCCTGAGATAGCAAACTTCTGTCCGCCCTGCGCCTGAGTGATAATCACCTTATCCCCTTTCTTCAGGAAATCCTTCATGCTGATGATCAGCTCATCCTCCGCGCATCCATCGTCCTCACACAGGTCATAAGTCTCTGTGAATACTTCCCGGCATTTCTCAGATTCGTTGATCTCGCGGAAGAGCTTCCGGAGTTCGGCGATCATCGGGTGCCGGATCTTCACCTTGCGCTCCCGGTATTCTGCCGGCGTGTCAAACTTCAGGTCCGTCTGCTCTTCGTCAAACTCCAGCTGCTGGTCAATCTTTACCCCCAGCACCTTCCCCGTCTCTTTGTCCGCTTCCGTGATCTCTCCGTACATGACGCGCGTCGGATCGCTCTCTTCCACGGCTTCCCTTGCTGCCCGCTTGATGGCCGCAAGGATATCCTTCGCATCCAGCAAGAAAATCACCTCCTATGCCACAAACTCACCGCCCCGTACCGTCAGATCCATATAGTGCTCACTTTCCGAGTAGGTGTGTTTTGCCTTTTCCACCAGCATCAGATTGCTGATACTGACATCATCAAATTCCAGCCGGACCGCAAGAAGAGACCCCGCCCGGATGTGCGAATCCCCGAAGGCATTCGAAATGGTCAGATTTCTGGTCTCCGCATTGTAAAGGTTCAGAAGAGCCTTCGCTTTCGCTGGTCCGTCCTCTCCCTTGTCCAGCTTGTCCGTATATTGCAGCACTCCCCATTTGTTGATGTTCTCACCGGACTGCGCAATATATGCCTGCCTTCCACCCGCCTCAGAATCCTCGTAGATGAGTTTTACCTTGTTATAGGTCTCTTTATCGATCGAACGTGAATACTCGAAATCCTGCGCCGTTTCCTCGTCAATCAGGAGGTTGTACTGCATATCCCCGATGTTCTTGAGCGTAAGACTCCCGAAATCATCGAACAGAACGAAGAGCTGTCCGGTTTCCTTTACCGTCCGGTCAATGGAATTCCCAACGATATCGAACAGTGTTTTATCCTTCTCCGTTCTGGTAATGGGACACCCGGTTGATGCCAGGCTGCCGCAGTTCAGACGGAAGTCCTTCGCAATCATCTGAAGGATCTCCCCCGTTTCCTTCTTCACGTAGTTGTAGGTTGCCTTGTTCTTGAAATACCGGAGCTGATCGTAGGCCGTAATGGTCAGAATGTGGTCCTTCTTCTGCTTGATCGTGAAAACAAAGCCGTAGAAAACGCCGATCTTTCCGTCCTTGAAATACACCACATCGCCGTTGGCAATCGTAATGTTCCCATCGTTGACAATGCTGAAGGAAAGAGACCCGGCGGAGCCGGATCTCTGCGTTTCCCACTGTATTTTGCTCTCCACAACCGGAAGATAGCTCTTCCCTTCATGAACGGTCATCAGCGTATAAGATTCATCCGCCATTTTTCGCCTTTCTCTCCGGAAGCGTCAGAACCTGCCCCGGATAGATCTTGTTCGGATTGGAACCAATCGTCTTCACATTGGCGTTGTACACATCCTTCCAGGCGTCCGCGCTGTTGTAGTACTTCTTCGAGATCGTAATGAGGTTGTCGCCGCTCTTTACGGTGTACTGTGATGCAGACGGCTTGTTCCCTGCTGCCGTGGCCCGTTTCTTCTCCGCAGCAGCCTTTGCATTGGCAATCCTGACGTTTCTGGTCCCATATGCCCGGTACTGCTTCAGATTTATGGACACACCGCAGTCAAGGCCATACTCATCATGATCCTCTGTGATCTCATACGTTTCCATGGAGACCAGCATGGACGTCCCGAACAGGCTTCCGCCGGAAGGAATGGGCCTCGCCACGGTAAAGGCGAACGGCTCCCTTGAAATCTTCAGCTCCTCGAACAGCTCCAGATAATAGGCTGCCGGCATGAAGGAACCTTCTGCAAAGGGATATTCCTGATTCGGCAGAAGAAGATCGAATGAAATTTCTGTCAGTCCCGCCTTCTTCAGGATATTCACATCTCCTTCATTGATCAGGTTCACCGTCTTATTGTTGTTCGCAATCTTCAGCTTCAGTTTGCCCGGGGCAATCGGCATCTGGACACCGTTCAGATAGAATTCATAGCTCATGCCGCATGATCTCCTTCCGCAACATCGTCCAGGGCTGTGTTCAGTCTGGAAGCGAATCCGTCCACGATTCCGTCCAGATCCATGCCGCTGTTCACATTATTGTTGTTGACCATATCCACCTGGATCTTCGCCGTGGTGAACCGGTTGATGGCATCCCGTTCCGCAATATCGCACAGATACTTGATGTCCTCTTCCGTGTCGTCCAGCTTATCCTTGACCTTTCCGGTGTTGT
Organism: uncultured Lachnospiraceae bacterium; assembly: GCA_937877165.1. Taxonomy (GTDB): domain Bacteria; phylum Bacillota; class Clostridia; order Lachnospirales; family Lachnospiraceae; genus CAG-791. The sequence continues at coordinate 41,562 of CALEFO010000194.1, forward strand.
CCGCCGTCTTGGCCGTATTGGCTGCCGTGTTGTCCCATGACAGCGTATTGCCAAGGCCGGACGATGCATTCTTTGCCGAGAAGAAGTTCTTGATCTTGCTGTTAACGCCATCGCCCCAGTCTGCGCCCTTGGCAAACGCGTCGGAATAGCTGACACGATCCTTCATGTAGTCTGCAGCATTCAGCTTTTTCGTTTTCTGACCGCCGGATTCCTCTATGGTCGTATCGATTTTCGCCTGAATCTTTGTCTGAAAGCCTGATACCGCCCCGGCAAGGTTGGATCCGAATACCGCATCCAGAACCTTCGCTGCTGCACCGACAACCGATACAATGAAGTTGAACAGTGACAGAATGAGCGCTTCAATGGTCTTTACGGGGTTGTTGAACAGCGTTCCAAATGCATCGGCAAAATTTGCGAACAGATTATAAAAATTCACTACGTTCGTCACGCTATAGTTGTACAGTCCGATCAGAAGGTTCTGAATCACGGCCACCACCGTCATAACAGCCCCGGCCACGGTTCCAAGTGCAGAGTTCGCCATTCCTGCCGATACCGCTGCCTGCGTGCCGAAATACAGAAGAACCGCAGCTGCCGCAAGGATCCCGGCTACAATCCAAGTAATCGGGCAAGCAGCCAGTGCGGCATTCAGGCCATACTGTGCTGCCGTCTCCGCAAACGTTGCCCCTGTTGCCATCGCTTTCGCAGCAACGTGCACCGTTTCGGATGCCGCCGAAGCCAAGTTGATTGCATTCACCACGGTTGCAATCGCAGCATACGCCGTCAGTGCACCGGCAGCGATCGCCACAACCGGTTCCAGTGCCGCCCAGTTCTCCGACACCCAGCTGACTGCTGCGCCCAGTCCAGTCAATGCCGCACTGGCAAGATTCGCGCCAGCATACATCAGGTTGATTGCCTGCTGCATCACCGCCTGACCGCCGGAGCTGTTCAGATAATTATTCAACTGGGTCAGTACCGGAGAGAACGCCTGAATTGCATTGTTCTTCATGACTTCAGCGGCCTGCCCGAAGGTCATCGGCATCTGCGCGAACTTCGCATCTACTTCATCTGCCGATGCCATAATGGCATTCTTGACCACATCCGCCGTGAGCTCTCCATCCGCTGCCATCTCCTTAATCTTGCCAATCGGGACATTCAGATAATCCGCAATGGATCTCACAAGGTTCGGGGCCTGTTCGAACACGGAGTTCAGATCCTGTCCGCGAAGGACGCCGGCGCCAAGGCCCTGTGACAGCTGGACCTCCGCGTTTGCGGCTTCCTGTGCGCTTGCTCCTGCAATGACCATCTGCTTCTGTACAATCTCCGCAAAGCGGATGACCTCATCGGAGCTCGAAAATGCATCCCGCGCATTGTTTCCGAATCTCGCCACAACGCTCATCAGGTCATTGACCGATCCGCGGGCATTGTTTGCAGAAGCATAGATCTTCTGCATCGCATCGTCTGTTTTCTGTCCGATCACCGCATCCGAAGCTCCGGAATTGAAGTTGCTGACCATCATCTGAATGCGGGAAGTGTTCTGTACCAGCTCATCGGATGCCTCCACCACATTCTTGACCGCCTGCATGGAAAGATAAGTAGCCGCAATCCCTTTCAGCTTGCCGAGAAGCCCCTCTGCTGCCGATGCACCGCTCCGGATGGCTTCATTGTGCTTCTCCTGTTCATCGGATGCCTTTTCCGCCTGATCCGGCACTTTGCTGAGCTTATCCACCATCGCTGTCAATCCGGATCCGGATGCAGCATTCAGCGTTGTATTCAGATGTTCGAAGTTCGCAATCAGCCGGTCCGCTGCCTCCGCCGCGCTTTTTAGCTTGGCGGTCATATCGTCATTCAGCCGGATGGAAGAATCTAATGTTGCCATATCTCACCTACTTATCCGCATGTTTCAGCTCTTTTTCCCTCTTCCTGGCTTCCCTGCTCCACTTCTGGACAAAGGCAATCACCATTGCCTTCTCGTTGCTGTCGAGAGCATCAAACTTGCCCGGCAGGATCCCCAGTCTGCGGAAGCAGAAATACGCATAGGTTGCCATCGGGTCCATGTCCGGACCCTCAATCAGTTTTTTGCCTGATCCACTTTATCCTGAAGTCCGACATCGAAGCCGCACAGCTTGTTCACGAACTGCAGAAGGTCGAAATACTCGCCCGGCAGGTTGACCATTTCCGGAATCAGCTTCTCCGGAGACGCCGCGCCGTAGGATCTTAACAGCTCATCGTTGTGAAGGTCCGGCTCTACGACACATTCCGCAATCATGGCGTTGTTCAGAAGGTCCGTGTCCACTTCCTGACGGAGCTGATTCTTGCCAGGGACCTGTACCATCTTCGTGCAGCGCTTCCGGATCCGGTTGAACTCTTCCGAACTGATCGCGCGGAACTTCCACGGAATCGGTTCGCCGCTTTCATCCACAAACGCCTTCGACACCACATAGAGCTCTTCTGTCTCTCCTGCTTTCTTGTTCTGCTTCAAAAATGCGTGAAAATCCATCTTGTTCTCCTTGATTCCTCCCAAAAACGGGCAGAAGGGTGAGGAGGATGCACCTTTTCGGCATCTGCCTATCTGCCCGCAGCTTCTTACATTCCTGCCAATTCTGTGAAGGTCTCCGGCATCTCCACATCATCAAACGTGAAGTCGAAATCCTCGTCAATGATGTCCGAATCTGCATCAAACTTCGTGATGATCAGGGAATCCAGGTTGCAGTTCTTCAGGATGACCGTCTGGCGTCCCGCCTTCGAGGTCGGATCCTCGTTGGTAATCTGCATATCGAAATAGAAGTCCTGACCGTTCTTCATGTAGTTCAGCATTGCGGCGCGGAACTCGGAAGAGCAATAGTGCATCTTTCCGGACCCGGTTCCCTTCCAGCCGGTTCCCTTGTTGGCCTTGCCGGTCTTTCCCAGAATCGGAACTTCCTTCTTCGTCTTGGTTACCTTCGCCTCCACGCTGACGAACTGCATTCCGTTGTACCTGCGTCCGTTCAGTGTGTAATAGCATTCCGCAAGGGACCCCGAAATGGTGTCCCCGCCTTCCATAATCGTGTTGATATTGCTCATATCCGTCTCCTTATGCGACCTTGACCGTCATATACAGCTGTTCCATCGTTCCTGTTACGGTAATGGCATCTGTAATGACAACCGCGTTCTTGCTCTCGCCCTGTGCAACAGTGATGTTCTCCGACTCAAAGTTCTCAATCGCACGTCTGCGCTCCAGACTGTTGTGCAAGTCAACCACATCATTCCAGAGCGACACGCGACCGGATTCATCGTTCGGAACCTTGCCCAGGTACTTCGTATTGAACAGCGTGGCGATGTCGTTTCCGACCTGATCACAGACGCGCACCGTCTTGTTATCCTGGAAGATCTCGCCCTTCTCATCCGTGAAGGTAACAAGGGAATTGATATCCCGAAGGACACGGACATCTCCAGCCACATTGTGGAAAATCAGCTTTCCGGCATCCAGCGCGTTCTTCAGTCCCGACTGCGTATAGGACACATCAACGGTATATTCTCCATCGTACAGGGAATTCATCAGCGAATCCTCGACGGCGCATCCTGCTTCTGCACCGGTCACCCAGTACACCAGAGAAGCCTCATCCGCGCCGGTGTCCTTCACCTTGTTCTCTACGTCAATGATGCCTTCATAGTCTCCCTCGTAGTGGTACAGAACCGTCTGGAACTTCACGCCGATGTCATCGCGCATGCGCCTGGTGAAATTCGCTACCAGCTTCTTCGTGGTATCGTCCGTCGTCGCAACGCCCATCACGTTGAAGGAATAGCTCTCAATCGCGTCCAGATAAGCCTGATAGCTGTCTCCGGTTACACTGGCATTCGTTCCGCCTTCAAGGCTCTTCCCTGCCGTCTCTTCCAGATCCACGCCCGTCTTCCAGGTCACATAATCGTTATCCTTCAGGTCGGCCGCCTTCCCTACGGTCTGCATGTCCACCTTCACCGTGCCGAGGTACAGCGTGACATCGAACAGGGAAGGATTGTCCGCATTCGCCGCAATCACATATTTCAGATCATTGCCGCGGATACCGGAATACTTCGCCGTCGCATTGTCCGAGGTTGCCTTTCCTCCGCCGCTCTGCAGGTTGTACGCATACAGCGTCGTAATATGCAGGAACAGCTCCCGGACAGGCCGGAGCTTCTCCGACGTGTAGTCATACCCGAAGATCTGCCTGGAATTCTTCAGGAAATCATCCTGCGTCACCTTGAACACACCTTCCGGTCCCCAGTCGAGGAGAAGCGGCATCGTCGCAACGCCGCGCCCGGAAAGACTGTTTCCTGCTGCCTTTACCGAAACAAAATTGATGTATGTGCCCGGAAGCGGCTTGTTCTGCGTTGTAAACGTGCCTCCACCCAATGCCATATCATTTCACCTTACCTTTCCTGTACTCCTGCACAGCCTCATCGGCTTCCTGCAGGGTGTATTTCCTGTTCCTGTCCAGTACCGCCGCAACGATGTCCCTGTGCGCCTCAAACCGCTTGGAATCCATCAGCTGAGCACCGGTGAAGCGCTGCGGGGCGTCCACTTCGGTCTTTCTTTTTCTGACCGCCATCCTTCCACCTCCAATTCTGTTTTCTGCTTCTCCATCATCACGGCTTCCGGAGCGGTCCGGATCTCATCCGCCTGAACTCTGGCCGTCATGACAAGCACACCGTCTGAAACCGCCGTCTGCTTGTCCGTTGTCCTTACCAGGCGGTCCCCGGCCCGGAAGATTTCCAGACAGTCGAACAGCCTCTCCGCCGCGTCATTCATTTCCGCATTCGGTTCCGACGGGCTGCTGACTTCACTTTCCCTGGGAAAATAGCAGATATTCATCAGCCATGTTCTGCGGTACCTTCTCCAGAAATAGAGATTCTTCCCTGGTGTCACGCAGCGGATATAGAAGCAGGGTCCTTGAAAGCCCTGCTCGCTGTTCTCCGTCCGGATGGGATATCCCTCACCGAATTCTTCATAAATGGCATTGACCATGCCGTTTATCAACTGTTCTGTCGTCATCCGATATGCCTCTTCAGAAACTGTTCAATCTTCTTCTCCAGAAGGGCCGGCGTCTTGTTCTGTGTTTCCAGCTCCGCCTCCTGCAGCATCATTCTTCCTTCCACCCATCTCCCATTGACCGCCCTGTGTCCGTATTCCACATAGGGGCCATAGTAAACCGGATTGGTGATCTCAATCACATAGCAGCTGCCTTCTTTCCGCACATGGAGCTTGTTTGCATAGGCCGCAATGTTCTTGACATCTTTTCCCCCCGTCCAGCCGCGGACAAGCGTTCCTCCCGTCTTTGGAGATTTGGGCGGATACACGCCTTTTGGTGTACGCGGAATTACCTGCTCCAGAAGGAGCGCCGCGATATTCTTCGCACAGGATTCATAGAACTTCTCCAGCTCCATTCCCTGCCCATCCGTCAGATCATGAAGCTGCTTCTGCAGCCGTTTCAGATCTCCCGCGTCTGCTTCTCCAAGGCTCATGCGTAATCCTCCAAAGGCTCCAGCATGTACTCGCAGTGCGTCTGATAGGATGCCGGGATTCCGGACCGCTTCCAGTCGCTCACGGCACCGGTTGCCCGTACCACATGGACCCTGCTGCCCGGACGGATCCTCACATCCGGGGCAGTAAAGAGTTTTACCGACTGCGTGACCGTATCGTTTCCCGATCCTTCTGCCGACTGCGCAATGCTGGAAAAGGAAAGACGGCAGGGAATGTCCGTGTAGACCTCCCGCACCGTCTTTTTCGTTCTGTGTGTCATTTCATCCGCAGTGTCGGTCTGTTCGTATACCGTACAGGTGTCTTCGAACAGACTGTTCACCGCCTTCTGGTTTCTCACCAGCACATTTTTCGGTATCGTAACAGCTCATCCTTTCTTCCGCTCAGAAGATCCTCAATCATCGCTTTCACCCGGACCGCCGGACTGCTGGCATCTCCTGCGTTATAGCTGATCTGCGTATCTCCGATCTTCAGGGACGATACTCCCGACTCAATGCCAAAGAGTTCATCCAGCTTCCCGGTGTTATACAGATCCTTCAGGAAATGCCCGCACGCCATATCTGCCATGACATAGCGAAGGCCGTCCGGAACATCCGGCAGGTGGCAGAAATTGCGGATATACTGATCTGCCCGAAGGAGCGCGTCTTCCAGTGCTTCCTTCGTCTCTTCGCTGTCATCGACTGTAAAGCCTTTCTGCTTCAGGGTCCGCTTTGTGAGGCGGAGCATTTCATACATATCCACATCTGCCTCCCGTCTTATCCTCTGGAAATAATGCGGGCAATCGGAATTGCCTTGTGGGAAATCGCATTCTCACCATCATTCACCAGGGACCAGTTCGCGCCGGTCTTCAGCTCTGCATCGGTCGGGCTGTTCGTTGCCTGAGAACTCTTCGTGTAAGAAATTCCCGCTACGCTGACCGCGTTTCTCTTGCGGCTGATCAGCGTATCCTCGCCGCCCGCCGTCTTGGCATCACGCACCATCTCATAGGGTACCTTCGCTCCCAGATCCTCGAAGCCGATTGCGCCGTCACCAAGGATGTAGGAGGTATATTTCGTTCCTGCTGCCAGGGACAGAACATATTCACCCGCTGCAATGTCCTTGATGCTCTTCGCTACCGTTGCCTTCAGGACCTGCGCACCGGTCGGAGTGCCGTCCTCAATGACTTCCAGCGCACCCTCTGCAGATCTCACCGTCCGCACATAGGTTGCCGCTGCATCTTCGGTCGGCATGCTATCATCGACCACTACCAGCTTGCCGTTCCAGGTGCCGAGGGAAAGATCTCTCTCAATTCCCTGCGGATCCGTGTACTTCAGGTAGGTCAGAAGCTTTAAGTTCTCCAGATTGGTGGAAATCGCGGAGTGCACGAACACCAGGCTGAACTTCTGCTTGTGATCGCCGCAGGCCTTCTGAACCGCCTTGTTCAGGGTGGTTGCCTCCATCACGTTGTGATCCGTCGCGGATACATCCAGCGTGTGCTTGTCCACGAACTCTGCGTTCGCCTTCTTGATGTCACCGGTTCCGGTTGCCGACATTGCAAAAATGCCATCCAGAATCGCCAGAAGCGTATTCTGATCCACCGTGTTCCAGTACTCCACCAGCTGTGCACGGACATTGGCCATGAAATCCACGCCGCCGGTCACATCATAGGAGAAGTCCGCCTCGGTCCATCCGTGCATGCGGCCGTAGGTAAACACACCCTGCTCGAAGGTCTTCGTCCGATCGGTCTTCACGTCCGTCTGGCCGTCATAGTTCTGCGGCTCTCCGCCGAGAAGTCCGAAGTAAGGCAGCACCGCATAGACACTTCCCGTCTGGGAATTGTCCTTGAATGCCTCCCGGAGCCTTGCGTCTCCCGTGATCGCGCGGGAAGAGCGCAGCTTATTCAGCCGGACATTCGGGACTGCACTCATATACTTGCCGAATGCCTGCTCATTGAAACTCTTTGCGTCAAATTTACCCATTGTTCATCCTTTCTTACCCTTCCGGGTTTTCCTTTGCCTGAGCAACAAAGTCTTCATAGGACATCTTCGCAGGGTCCGTCTCTCTTCCGGACGGATCAATATCCCCCGATTCTCCCGGCTTTGCGCCCTTGATTGTTGCCTTCTTCTCGCTGAACAGAAACCTTGAATCCTCCGCACCCTTCAGAGCCTTCAGCTGTGCATCCAGTCCCTTCACGGTTCCGTCATCCGCAAGCTCGGCTTTGTCCAGGTCAAGCAATGCGCGGACCGCCTTCGCGTTTCTCGCACCGGATTCCGTCAGTGCCTTCTCTACCGCATTGTCAATCCGGAGCTGCTTCATCTCCGCTTTGTGTGCCTCCACAGCCGCCTTGTTGTCTTCCTGGAGCTGTGTGATCTGTTCCTGAAGCTCCTTCTGGTCCTTCGCTGCCTTCTTCAGATCGTTCAGCTGCTTGTCACGCTCCGTGATCTGATCCTTGTAGCCGTCACGCTCCTTCGTCAGCTCTTCGATCTGCGCGTTCAATCCCTCTTTGGCGTGTTCGATGTTCTCGCCGTTCTCCTTCATGATCGCATCGACCTGCTCCTTGGTAAGTCCCATGTCTTCCAGCATTTTTCTGTTCATGCTTCCATCCTCTCTACGCTTTTAACGAGTGCGCTCTCCTGTGTTGGTTGGTTTTGCCCGCTTTACGCCCGGACCGGCAAAGCCGCCAGCAGGAATTGAACCTGCGCTTGTCACCCTTCCGGGTACCGCTCTCCTTCTGAGCTATGACGGCATAAGAAAACCGCCCGGATTTCTTCAGGGCGGCCTGTATATAAACGAATTGGTTATTCTCTATATGATTTCTACATACTCAGCATCTTCTGAATCAGAAGCTGATCCGGAATTTCAAATTTCACTTCTCCGGTCACCGGATTGGAATCCACATATCTGAGACCTGAGAAAATGAACCTCTGGCTTTGCTTTTCTCCTTCTACTGTCCCCTCTGCTTCATAAACAGCCGCTTCCGTAAACGGCTGGTCCGTCCAGTATTCCATCTCCTCCCCCACAATGAAGGAAGCATAAATCCGTTTCTCCTGCCGGTACCGCTTTCCGAGAATATTCACATAAGAGATTCTTTCCGTGATTTCTACTTTTCCGCTGAAATCCGCAATCTGAAACCGTCTCCCCGCCGAAATGGCACTCAGCTTTCCGTCGCTGATTCTCAATTCTTTCAGGATCATTGTTTTCCCCCTTCGCATTCATTGCATAAAAAATCCACCGGTCATTTCTGACTGGTGGTCTTTCTCAAAGTCCCGGGCAAATCTCTTTCAAGGTTTCCAGGAACTTCTTTGCTTTTTCAATGGTGGAATTGTTCTGCAGATATTCAATACCCGCCGGCGTGATTTCCAGATTCTCCGTGAGCTTCACGCCCTTCGCCGCGCCCGCAATACTGACGATTGCCACACCGTCCACATATCCACTGCGCTGCAGGTTCTTCATGATATAGGTCCAATACTTCTGATTGACCGGGAAAGCGTCCGTCCCGTATGTCAGATATCCCTGTGAAGGATCCTCTCCTCTTTTCAGGCACTCATACAGATAGGCAAGCACCCTGCAGATAATAACAAAATAATCATCTTTGGACATCGGTTATTCCTCAACGATTTCCCACTTGCCGCCTTTCCCTTCCGATCGGAAGAGCGGGGCCGGTCGTGTCATCGAATACAGATAATCTTCGCCGCTGTCATCGATCACACGATACCAGCCGTTTTCCTCTTTCGCGTCGTATATTTTCCCATCGGTAAGCCCATCCGGCCCGAACGACTCCCCTACATATCTGAGTTTCATTTCACCTCTTCCTCGTGATGCTTTATATTACCTTTGATCCGTCTTTATACGCCCGCCTGGCTTCATTGAGGCTCATGATATTGGCTCCACCTCTCATGTCAGGATGTTCTTCCTGAATAGGATCATTTTCCCATGAACAGACGGAACAAATATCATATTCTCTTACTTTCTCTTTTCCGCAACAGGGACAATATTCTTTCATTTCGGATCTTCCTCAACGATTTCCCATCTTCCGCCTTTCCCTTCTGACCGGAAAAGCGGGGCCGGTCGTGTCATCGAATACAGGTAATCTTCGCCGCTGTCATCGATCACATGATACCAACCGTTTTCCTCTTTCGCGTCGTATATTTTCCCATTGGTGAGTCCCTCTACTCCGAACGACTCTCCTACATATCTGAGTTTCATTTTCTCTCTTTTTGTGATTTTATTTTTGGACGGTACATTTTACCCTCTCGCTCGTACCAATGCACATCAAAAACGTATTTATCACTGGTGATTTTCCCGACAAACTTGGACCACTCTTCCGGCTTTCCTCCCAAGTCTCTCGAAAAATCCTCTGCATGGCGGAATTCTGTTTCTGATCCTCTGCCTGCAATAACTTTTGCATTTGTGATTGATGCATTCTTCGGAATATATCCGCTCTCTTTATTATACTCAAATTCCAACGGCTCTGATAAAGATTTTCCCGTTGTCGATGGCGGGAGAAATTCGTTTTTCCACTCCTTATAGCTCATATTCCGGACCGTGATCGTCTTGCCGGTCTCCGGATCCCTTGCAGCACGTACCGACGCCCGGAATTCTTCTCCCAGATAGGGGCATGTACAGCCTCGGCATCTGGGATGAAAGGGCGGGGCCGTCACACCGATCTCGAATTGTTCCATCGGATAGTGTCTGCTGTCCATATCACCGCAGAAGTCACAGGTAAGGCCGTCCAGTGTTTCCACGATTTCGTATTCCTCAACGCCCAGCTCCTCGAAGCTTTCCTTCTGCGCAATGTTTCCGATGGCAGCCGATTCCGTCATGACCAGTGTACCAGCTTTCATCTTCGCGTTCTTCACGCTGCTGTCCACGTACTTCTCCATGGCCTTGATGGCACGATCCGGAGAATCGCCGGTTGCAATCTGCCTTGTCAGCTCCCGGTGAAGCTCTCCCACCATCTTCGTCTTGTTCTCCCAGATCCGATCCGAGAAGTTCTTGCCGTCCGGGGCCCACGGATTCCTTACCGCGATGTCCATGGCCTTCTGGTTCACGCCTCCGACCTGCCAGCCGACACCGACGCCCTTCTGTACTTCATAGGCAGTATGGTAGTAGCTGTCCTCGTAGATCTTCGTGAGTGCCCTGCCGGTTGCCGCCAGCTCCACGCCGTAGGCCTCTTCGACAAAGTTCCGGAGCTGCAGCTTCATCGCGTCCAGTCTGGTGATATGTGCCCGGGCGGATGCGTTCTCCAGCTCATGATTCCATTCTCCGGTGTTCGCATTCTCCCGTCCCTTTTCTATGTACTGCTGCACATCCCATCGGAATTCGTCCAGCTCACCCTTCCGCAGCATCTGCCGGGCTTTCTCGTAGCTGACGCCATTTTCATCTGCAATCCGGTTCAGCCATTTCTCGATCTGCTTGTTCAGCTCCCGCTGCGCATCAGAGAAGGCTGCTTCTGCCTCTTTATAGGCTTCCTCCCCGGTTTTATGGCCGGATGCCTCGATCTGACGCATCCGCTTTTTCCAATAGCTACTGTTTTCCATCCTTTACGCCGGATTTATCCTCTTTTCCCGTCCTGCTGCCGTCTCCGCCTTCCGGATCATCGTCCGGATCCTTGCCGCCTGCTGCCTTCTGATGCAGATCGTCATAGAATCCGTACTGCTCCATGTTTTCCTGCTTCTGCTTCTCCAGACGCTTCATCTCCGCCTGTGGATCCGTCACCCACGGATGCTGTGCAATCAGTGTTTCATCCGACAGGATGCCCTCCGAATTCCGGATGTTGTTGATCACATCCGTCTCATTCATCATCATGTCGCGGTTGAAGATCACCTCGACCGTCTCCCCGGTGAAGTCTCCGGCCCCGGTATTGGCAAGGTGCGCATTCACGAACCACAGGAGCTGTTCCATGGATGCCTGGAACTCCGTCTCCATGTTGTTGGCATCCAGATCGATGTCGTTGTACATGGACTGAATGTTCATCTGGTTCGGGGATCCGGCCAGACGGTCATCCTTCGCATCGTAGCCCATGCAATTCTCAATGATGGCCTTCTTCAGAATCTCGATGATGGCCTTGTAATTCTCCGCATTCACAGAGACCTGAAGCGTGGATACGCCTCCTTCTGTGCCGTTGTCGCTGTTTACCTTCACAGCGCCGTAGGTGGCAAGATTCTCGCGGAACTCTCCCAGATCCTGCCCGTCATAGTTCAGAAGGACCAGAATCGTGTTGCGGGAATCTTCGCGCATGTTGTCGCAGAAGTTCGACAGAATGGTGTTGATGGCATCCTGCAGGCTCTTCGCGCTCTTGATCAGCGGAATCTCATCATCGTTACTCTTGAACGGGATCAGCGGAATCTTCGACCAGTTGTATCCGGTCTCGTTCCCTTCCTCATCCGATACCATCAGATAGTCCTGATGATACGGCTCGCACGGCGTCAGGCTGATTCCGCCCGTCGGTGACTCGAAATAATCAATGCCGTGTTCCGTGTATACTTCCACCTTCCACAGAATCCGCTCCAGATTCTTCCCTTCGAAGAGCCGGATCGGATAAATGCGATAGGCATATTCCAGAACGCTGTGTTCGGCATCCTTCCAACCTGGACAGACTTCATAGCCGGGGAATACCCGGAAGTCCAGCGTTCCGTTGTCGTTGTAGGTCGGGAAAATCCAGCAGATCCCCTCATTCAGGCTGTGCTTCGCCACAGACTTGATCTTTCTGGCAAAGGCTTTGTTGAATACCTTTCCAAGCGCTTTCGCATATGCCTTGTTGTCGCTTCGGAAGGTAATCGGCTTTCCCACCAGATAGTTGGTCTTCTGAATGACCATCTTCCGGTACTGGTTGTCTTCCAGACGGCTGTTCGGCAGATTATGAAGCACAACCGGCTTTCCATCCTCTCCGATCGCCGTCCGCTTCTTCTGCAGGATTTCCTGTTCTCCGGTGTAGTACCGGTATCCGTCGACCATCATCCGCCGCTCCGGTGACGAGAGGAAAAGGCTGATTTCCTTCTCCATGAATTCCCGTTCCGTCATGCAGCTCTGTGCACCCTCACGGATGATCCGGTTGATATTGTCAATCATGCTGAAATCAAACATTGCTTCGTCTGTTCCTTTTCCCGGTTATCTCTTCCGGTCTGTCTGCTCTTCCTTCTCTTCTCAATCAAAGGAAAATGTCTTCCTTCCAAGGCGCCTTATCAGTGACGCCGCGGAATCCGGCGCATCATCGTGTTCCGCATTCTCTGTATAGTCGAGGATCTGCGCCAGATAGTCCGGATCCGTGGAAGGCAGCCATTCGATGCTCTTCCACTTCGACCGCAGATAGGTGCTGATCTTCAGATACTTGTTCATGTGCTCCGCGTACTGCTCGACCCGCCACCCGAGAGATTTCATCTCTTTCGCAAGATATCCCTTATCGCCGTTCGTTTCACATGCGATTGATCCGGCCTGCATCCTCTGATGCAGCTCTTTCATCTCTGCAAGGCAGCTGTCCACGTGCTTCTGCCACAGGCGGCCGTAGGCAATCACTCTGCCATCTGCCAGCTGGTGCATGACGGTATAGGCGGTGTAATCTCCGCCGCCATAGGCCGCGTCCACGTGTGCCTGTCCGCCATGAATCAGGCTTTCATCCTGGCAGAACCTCGGCTCTGAGAAGAGCGCATCCGCGTCCGCGATATGCCGCAGTTCGTAGTTCGCCGCAAACAAAGAAGGGCTCATACTCTCCCGAAGCCTCTGCAGCTCTTCGGGAGAAATCAGCCCCGTGTGATAACAGTCGTATTTCTTTATGTTCGGCATCAAAGAGAACGCATCCTCTTTGTGCCAGGGCGTCCCGGTATTGATGAACCGCCCGCCCCTGTTCTTGATGTTCTGAAGCTCCTGATAGGCAAGCTTCGTATGCTCCCGCTCCGCCTGACTGATGCGGTCCTTCACGTTTACGATATCGTCGGTGATGACAATATCGGCGTGCTTGCCGGTGATGCTGGTCCCGATACCAAGTCCGATCAGCTGGGAAACGCCGCGGGGCGATGTCGTCAGATTCGTCGTGATTTCGCTCTTCGTATCGGTCGGAAGGACCAGACTGCAGCCGTACAGATCATTCACCATGATCTGAAATACCGGCCCCTGCAGGATCTTGGACGTCTGTGTGATTACCTCGCCAACGTCCGTATCGGTCTTTCGGAAGAAAAGAATATTGTTGTTCGGCTGCCACACAAGGAGCAGGGCTTCCGTAAGGGACAGCACCGTTGTCTTATAGGATCCGCGGTGTCCCTGGAGTGTCTGATCCTCCCGCGCGAACAGCATGCTCTTCATCCATTCGCTGTGCAGCGGTGTCAGGTCCTTAAATCCGATCAGGTGGCCGATTCTGTGCGGCTCTGTGTGTATCAGGTTGGCCCATTGCTCTCTTGTGTACATTCCTCATCATCGTTCTTCTCCGCGGTCATACCGTGAAACAGCTCATCCAGCTTTTGAATGGCTTCTTCACGGTTCCCAACGTTCACGTCCATCTTGTCATTCCACATGCCAAGATGACGGCCCAGAAGCTCCAGCGCCTTCGTCTTGTCATAGGTTCTTATCTCAATTCCGTATTTTCCGTCTTTGATCTCTGCCAGTGCCCGTTTCTGATCTTCGGTCAGTTGATCCGTAGGAACGCATTCCACGGTCACACGCAGCACCGTCTGTCCGCTCTCATCCACGACCGGAATCAGGTCCCCGTCCGGCCCTTTCTTCATATCCGGCTTCTGTATCACACGGACATAATCCGTCACATTGGAGAATGCGATGTCTGCAAGCTCACGCAGCACCCTGTCCTGCGTGATTTCCGTGCGCTTTTCACGGTCCTTCAGGCGCTTTTGCAAATACTTTTCAATCTGAGCATTTCTGAGCAATTTTAGGCCGGATGCGGCCGCCGAATTATCAGACTTACAGTTCGGGTACGCTTTCCGGTATGCTCTTGTTGCGTTCAGATCAATCAGATACTCATCAACGAAAATCCTCTGCTTTTCGGTCAATGAGCATCACCTCCCTGCTTATGACCTTCTGAATGCATAAAAAGCGGCGCCCTTTTCGGGAACGCCGCAGCGGTGTTTTTCCTGTGCTTCGCGCCTGCACAATCATATAGGGGGAAAATAGCAGCAAAAAAGGACGGAGATCTCTCTTCGTCCTTTCGCTTTCTAACATATTATCACGGGTTCTTGTCCCCTGAGTATCCCTTTTATAAAATACTTACACCTACATCAGGTTCTCGCGCGGTTCTGGAACTTTCTGCCCGCGTTTCCTCGCAATCTCCAGCCACTCCGAAATAACCTGTTCCGCATTCTCCATAGCCCCTGCAGCCGTTGCTCCATCCGCCATGCATCCCGGAAGTTCCGGAACTTCAGCAATGAAAGCATTATCTGCAGGAGACCAATAAACGATTCTCTCGTATTTATGCATATCTACGCCTCGATTACGCTGAGATCATCTTGCCCAGCGCGTCCTGCAGCACCTTAGAACAGCTGATCCCATTCGATTCCACATAAGTGTTCAGCCACGCCGGAATGGTAAGTGTCTTCTTCACGGCCTTCTTTCCGTATTTCTCTGCATATGCGTCCATATCCAGCGCGACCATGCTGACAAATCCGCCGGTCGGTGCCTGGATACTCCCCGGATCAGACGCCTTCGGGGCTTTCTTCCCATCTTCCAGATCCGTAAGGATCCATCCGCTTGCCGCGTCTTCTGCCATAAAGAGAGCATCCGCTACCGCGTCCCCTTCCGTAATGCATCCCGGAAGATCCGGAAATTCCACCATATATCCTTCTTCGTCATCAAACGGTGTAAACACTGCAGGATATGCAAGTTTCATGTTGAATTCCTCCTTTTATCGTTCAAAAGATTCAGATGCAAACAGAGCTTCACAGCCCCGCCTGCTTCAATATCGTCTTAGCTGTTTTGATATTGATGTCTCCGTGATGTTCCGGTATGGTTACCTTTCCTTTCTTGCTCGGGTGCTTGTATTGGTGGTGGCTTCCGACCTGCGCCACCTCATACCATCCATCAGCTTTCAGCATTTTTTCCAGTTCTCTGAATCTCATTTTCTTCTGCTCCTTACGTTTATTATATTAGTACGTATTGTACGTATTGTAAAGAAGGATTACAGTTTCCTGCTCAACTCATAATAAAAACGTCTGCGCTTCTCATAGAACTGCCTTTTCCCGCACGGCATTCCTTTCGCCTGCAACTGCCAGAAGGTCCAGCCATACGCCACGCCGAGAAGCAGATAATCATAGATCTCCGGTGCAGCCTCCCGCGCCGTGTTTTCTACAAGCTTCTTTTTCTTCTCCAGCGTATACCGGCGCATTGCCGTTTCTGCCGCGGCGTCATAGTCTCCGGAGGTCTGTACCTTCTCCCCGTCGTAGGTGATGGCCTTGCTGGTGTCCGGCTCCGTGCGAAGCTCCTGCACCCAGTTCGGATATTGCAGAGCAAAGTGCAGCACCGTCAGAAACTCCTCTTTCGGCAGATAGAATTCGTTTTTCTCACTCAAAATTCTGTTCCTCACTTCCATTCTCTCCCTGATGCTCGGTCCTTCAGATGTATGTGGCCGACAACCTCAAACCCTGCAAACTCCGCGATGCTTTTCATCATGTTGATGACCTTTATCACATGATCCGGCGTCCGCATGGCATTGTGCACCGCATGATCCGCGGTCGGATCGCTGTACTTTTCTCCATTCATCCCCTGTCCCCTATCACGCACAAATTCCCTGAGAAGACGGAAATCTTCTCAGGGGAAAATCTGCCGTTAAAGCGATCATTTATTTGCTTTTCCAGTGTTTTCTACACCTATAACGAGCTTTTTCTCCAGCGCACAAAACACCTTATCAGCACTTTCCACCGTCATTTTTTTCTTTCCATTCTCCCAATAAGTAATTGAGCGAATCGTAACGCCTGCCTTCTTTGCCAATTCTGCCTGCGTCATGCCTTTCCTGATGCGTGTTTCTTTTAAAATTTTTCCTAGTTCCATTTGTGTCTTTCTCTCAGTTGAACGGCAGCTCTTCGTCGATGCCTTCCGAGATGTTCATGAAGCCATCCAAGGCTCCCTGCTGCCACGATCCGCCGCCAGCATCCTGCTGCCCCGGTTTGCCTTCCTGCTGCCCCTGCGGCTGTCCGGATCCTGCTGCCTGAGAGCTTCCCTGGCTGTACTGCGCCGCCATCTGATCATCCACCGCGTTCCGGCCGGCATCCTGCCTGCTCTCTGCAAATTCCTGACCATCCACAACCACATCCGTTGTGTAGGCCTTCGTTCCGTCCTGTCTGGTATAGCTTCCGGTCTGGATCCTGCCAGAAACGCAAATCTTGCTTCCCTTGTGCAGATACTTCTGCGCGAATTCTCCCGCCTTGCCGAAGGCGACGCAGGAAATAAAGTCTGCCGACTGCTCTTCGCCTTTCCCGCGCCTCCGGTCCACGGCCAGCGTGTACCTCGCGATTGTCACAGGCTCCGCGGCCTGTGACTGTCTTATGTCCGGATCCTTGGTCAGGCGTCCCATCAGCACTACTCTGTTCATTTCTCTACCCCCAATTCTCCAATTCTCTCCTTCGTGCGGATCTGCTTTGATCTGATAAACTCCTGCAGATCTTCCTCCGAAATATCAAAGAGCTTCTGCAGCTCACGGATCACAATCAGCGTATCCGCCATCTCCTCTACCAGATGGGCCTTACGGTACGAATCCAGCCCATACCGGCAGACCTTGCAGATTGCCTGAATCAGCTCCGCCGGTTCTTCCCTGGCAACATCCAGAATGAGATTCTTTGGAAAAAGCTCAATCACCTTTGCAATAACCTCATCATCAAATTCAAGTTCTACTGTCTGCATTCCTTCTCCTTCCTACGGAGTATTTCCCGCACGTACTCTTCCATGGTCTGACGTTTCATTCTATGATCCCCTCCTTTGCCAGCTCATACAGATTGATGCCTGCTTCCTCCCGGCAGGCTTTCCACAGCTTTTTGTAATCGTCCCGGTATTCTCCGCGGATCTCCTGTACCAGTGTGACCAGCTTCACCAGCATATCGGCGGAGAATCCATAGTCCATACAGCGGTACAGGGCAAGGAACAGCGCCGCCTCCATCATGGTTCCCATCCATTTCGCCTGCTGCACCCGCATATAGCAGAATTCCGGCGTTGTAAGCTCCACCTCTTCCTTCGGCGTCCCGTTCAGATAAACAAGATCGTGCCAGGATGGACTGTCCTCCGTCGGTTTCAGCTCTATTCCGGTTTCCTCTTCCAGCATCATCAGGATGGATACGTTTTCCTGCTGCGCGCATTCATTCCAAACCCTTTGTGTCTCCATGAGCAGGTCATGAAGGCGCTTCGTTCCGAACCTCCATCCCCTGTGAAGAGCGATGCAGGCCGCTGCCAGCATGATCCGGACCCATTTGCGGCCTTCCATCTCCATTTTCCGCAGTGCTCTTGCCCTGGTATTATTCATCCTCTCCTCCGATCCGGAAATCTTCCATCTTCGTTCCCTGCGCCAGTGCTATGGCCATGACTGCCACAATGACCAGAGAAACACCCGCTGCCACCTTCAGGGCGGTTCCTGCTGCCGCCCTGATTCTCCTCCCTGCAATTCTCTCAGCAGGCTTCGTTCTTTCTGTTCTCCACATCCTGCTCATCCTTCCCTTCATCCATGAAATCAAACAGCGTCGGCATATCAATCTCGCTCTCTGCCGCCTGCAGATAGCCCACACCGTCGCGGAAATAATCACAGTTCAGCTCGCAGCCTTTCCCCTTGCGTCCCATCTTCACCGCAACCATCGGGACCGTCATCAGGCCGCCGAACGGATCATAGACAAGATCGCCCTTGTTGCTGTACCGGTTGATGATCCTCTCCACGATGTCGATCTGAAGCGGGCAGACGTGCATCTGGAGCTTTCTCCTGGACTGGTTCGTGTTCAGCGTCTTCATGCGGTTGATATCGTCCCAGACCTCGGAAAGATTCCAGGAACCGGGTGCCACCACCATGAAGGTCGCCGGAAGCCGTCCGTCTTTGTCCAACTCTTCTGCAAGCTTCACATGATCCTCATAGCTGTACACCGTCCCGCGGCTGTATTCCCGGTACACCTTCTGAAGGTTCTTCGTGCTGATATCCTTCAGTTCCTCCTTGCTCACCAGCCGGTCGCCGGAGGATCGCCAATAGCCGTGTGCGTCAATCTGCCACTGCGCCCTGGTATATTCTTCCTTCGTCTTGGTCACCGGCTCATCCGCGTAGGCGTTCGACCGGTCCGTCGGAAGCTTCCGGAACAGAAGAATGTATTCCGGGCAGCCTACGCCCATCTTCGAGCCGTCCTTGCACTGTTCGGACCATCCGAGGCGGTAGGTCTGGTTATTCTCCCGGACTACATCCGTCACGACGGTAATCATTCCCATGTACTGGAACCCATGCTTCATGTAGTGCTCAATGCACAGCGCATGGAACGGCTCAATCGTCGGCATCCCGGTGCCCGTCGCATTCCCGAACAATACGCGGTCCTTGACGTGGATGGCGGCCACTCTTCCCGGCTTCAGAACGCGCAGCAGCTCCGGCGTCAGAAAGTCCATCTGTTCAAAAAAGCGTTCGGTATTCTCGTTATGCCCGAAATCGTTATAATTCGCGCTGTATTCGTAGTGATTGCCGAAGGGGATGGATGTATGGATCAACCCCACGCTGTTGTCCGGCATCCTTCTGGTCTCTTCTACACAGTCGTCATTGACTGCTTCATAGTGTTCTCCCGTTACTCTCACTGTCTTCACTCCCATCTTCCGGCGGATCAGCTCCGGAACTTCTGCATTGTTCAGCCCGTATTTCTTCACTATCTCCACCATCTTCTCCACCATGTGGTTGTGATCCTTCCACTTCCGCAGGAGCGTGTCCTTGATCTCCCGTTCCGACTCCATGTAGATAATGTCGATCACAACCGGCTGATCCTGAAGGAACCGGTAAATACGGTGAATTGCCTGGATAAAATCGTTGAACTCATAATCAATGCCAAGAAAGATCGCACGGTGGCAGTGCCTCTGAAAATTGCAGCCGGATCCGGACAGCTCCTTCTTCGTTGCGAAGATCCGGAAGTTGCCTTCCGAGAAGTCAATCACCCGCTGTTCCCGCTTGTCGTAGTCCATGGAGCCGTAGATATCCACGGTTTCCGGAATGGCTGCTTTGATCGCGTGCCGCTCTGCTTCCAGATCGTGCCAGATGATGAAGTGATCGTCCGGGCTTGCCGTGACAATCTCTTTTGCCTTCTCCACTCTCTGCCCGATGCTGGTCCGCTTCACGTCTGCCGCCGATTTCAGATCCAGCGCCGCATCCTCGAACAGCTGCATCTGGCCGTTCCGGTCCTGTGTCTTGCCGTACTCCACGGGGAGTTCAATCCAGTTGACCGTAAGCGGCGGCAGGTCATAGCCTTCGTCCGAATACTCCGGATTCAGGTCGGACGGCTTCGTAACGAAGAGTGCCCAGCTTCCCAGCCACGTCCAGAATTCATCCTCCTGCGTCGGGTACAGTGTCAGGTTGTTCGCCTTCGTGCTGTCCCTCTGGAAAAACCTCGTCAGGGCCTGTCCGGTGTCCATGATTTCCAGATACCCAGCATAATGGATCAGCTCCTTGTACCGGTTCGGGGAAGGCGTCGCCGTGGCGACAAGCTTATATTTCACGCCCTTGAACTTGTCAAGGAACGTCTGATAGGTCTTACTGCCGAAGCTTCGCAGCACTGAGGCTTCATCCAGACTCGTCGCCGCGAAGAACGCCGGATCAATGTCCCCGTCCCGCACTCTTTCGTAGTTCGTCAGAAGGATTTCTTCGCCTGCTGCCTTTACCTCTTCCATGGTCTTCACATAACGGGGCTTCTCATACCCCAGAACCTGCACGGCGTCCCGTGTAAATTCCTGCTTCACGCCAAGGGGAAGGACAATCAGCGCCTGCCCGCCTTCGTGCCTGGCTGCCTGATGGCAGAACTCAATCTCCTGCACCGTCTTGCCAAGGCCGAAGCTCTCGAACAGCGCTCTTCTTCCTCCCCGCAGTGCCCAGCGCACGGCATCCTTCTGGTGTGGCTTCAATGCCGGGTTGATCTCTCCTGCTGCCACCTCGAACCCGGACGATGGTGCAAGCTCTACTTTCGACTGCAAAAATTCCTGATACGTCATCTCATAAAAGGAGCCGATATATCTATTACCCGGCCGGGGCCCGTCTCCTTTCATCTTTTCCCAGCGGTCCGGATTTGTCCGAATCTGTCCGGCCTGTCCGTTCCGCTTTTGTCCATTTCTGTCTTTTCTGCGCAGATTATGGCTGATTTTCTGCCATTTTCCGCCCTTTCTCTAAAATGCCATCGCGCACGTGAAATTCACGTGCAGACTTCCATTTTCTCTGTGCTCTTTTCGCGCAGATTATGGCTATTCCTCCCTATGAAATTCTCCCCGAAGATCTCCATCCACTCCTCATGCGTATGCCCTGGCAGGCTCTCCCACTTCTCCTGTGCCATTTCCTGCAGCATCCGCTGATATCCGTTGAACTCCGGATGATGGACCGCCTCCCGGCAGCCTTCTATATCGCCTTCGTGATGCTTCACGCACAGGTGAACCCACAAACCGTAGTGTTCTGACAGCTTCCGGTTCTTCCCTGGGAAAATATGGTGCTTGTGCAGT
This sequence comes from uncultured Lachnospiraceae bacterium, assembly GCA_937877165.1. Lineage (GTDB taxonomy): Bacteria > Bacillota > Clostridia > Lachnospirales > Lachnospiraceae > CAG-791. Next base: position 62,671 of record CALEFO010000194.1, read on the forward strand.
GCCCGTTTTTCCATATCATCGCCGTCCAGCAGGGCGCAGAGGAAACACACCCTGCTGCCCTTCGGCTCCATGATGGATTTACTCATCCTGTACCTGCTCCATCTCCACGGCGTCCTCCACCGTGGTGACAATCGTCTCGGAGAGCTTCACACTGACCGCGCCGCTCTTCGTCAATGTCATGGACGCCTTCGCGCCGTTTCCCAGTCCGATGCTGACCCCGTGAAAGATTCCATGAGCCGTTGCGTCCGCCGCATCACTCAGGATCTTCGCCGCATCCGGGAACCGCGGTGCAATCACCTTTGCCGCCGCGGTCCTCGCCTTGCTGGCTTCATAGCGGATATTGCGCTCCCGGATTGCGCTGTCGCAGTTGCACTCATCCGTCGCGATCCTGTCCAGCTCCTCCTGTGACATGCCTCCGGCGAACCGGACCAGTCTCCGCTGTCCACAGAAACGGCAGGTTCCCATCTCTGTTCCGGAATGCAGTTCTCTTTCTTCCGTCCTTTCTTCTGTCTCTTCCCTGTTCAACTCTTCCATGATTCCTCTTTCTCCACGTAAAACGCGGTGTTCATCACTTCACCTTTCCATTTTTTCAGCTCATCGCAGATCTGCAGCATCATCGCTTCCTTCTTCTCATGATCTTCCGTGTGCAGCCCTGCGAACTTATGCGGCTCCAGCCCGCACAGAAGACTTTCCCAGTCCCCGCTGTTCTTCACCTCTTCGCCGTTCTTTTTTCTCCATCCGTTTTCCTTCCACTGCCACGGCCACCCGGCATTTAAGGCCCCGATGACAGGATCCGACATAATGATCTGCACACTGCAGGGCCGGATCAGGATATCCAGTGCGGCCGTCAAGGTCCGGAGCTGTGCCTGTTCCTTCGTGACATCAATGAGTCGCACAAATCCGCGGCGCTGTGCCTTCTGCTCTCCGGCTTCTACCAGCCACATGCCGATGCCGCAGGACTTTCCCGGCGTTGCCCAGGATGTTTCCGCGTAGATCTTTACTTCCACCTTCCTCACCCCCTTTCCGGTGCTGCTCTTCCGCGCTTTCTCTTCTCCGGCTCTTCCAGGCGGATATAGCTGATCTCCTGAAACGCCGTCCCGTCCTCATAGGTGCCACACACCGTATGGTCCTTGTCGATCGCGTAGCCCTTCCGCTCCCGCGGATCCCGGAAGCCTGCTCTTCTGGAAATTACCCGAATGGTAATCTGCGGCTCCTTCAGATTCCGTGAAGGTGTGTAAAGCTGTCCGATCTTCTTCCCTTCCGTCTCCGCGGTCCGTAATGCGTACTTCACGAAGTAGCTCGCGATGTCCGCATACTGCCCGCCGGAGTTCAGCGGCACCACGTTCACGATCTGGCCTTCTTCCCAGCACTCACGGATTTCCTTCAGATCCGCATCGGACAGGACCATGTGGATATGCCTGGAACCTCTCGGCCCGACCTCCATGGTGGCCACATATTTCATCTCCTTCCCGGCCTTCTGATACCTGGCCTTCATTCGCCGGCGGAAATTGCTGAACCGCCTTTTCATCTCTTCGGAATTCTCCGGTGCCTGTGCTTTCTTCCATGAGAGCGTCACCAGAGCATCCTTCCCGTCTTCGAAATTCGCATTGAGCTTCCACCGAAGCCTTGCCTCTGCTCTTTTCAGGTGTGCCCTCTTCGTACTCTCCGGTGATTCCTTCTCCGGAGGTCCGCCCCTTCCTCTCATCCCATAACGGGGAGCGATGAGCCTCTGAACCTCCAGCACCTTCCCCGCACGGATGATCTTCTCTATCCCTCGCATTTCCCTGCCTTTCCGGATGAACACGGTCGTAAGTTGGATTACTTTACCGCGTCGCGAAAGCGGATCCGCCCCGCTTCCTCCTGTCATTTTTCTTGTGGTTTTCGGAAAATGCGCTATACTAAATGTTGTGGTGCCGTATGGCGCATTTCCCGGGGAGGCGGTTTTCTCAGAACCGTCTCCTCATTTTCTTTCCAGACTTCCCCAGACCGCCGCGCAGTCCGTCCGGGCTATTTGATGGTCCATTTCGTCCCGAGTCAGATGCTCCCGCCTCAGATCTCCGCAGATCCGGCTGCAGTAGTCCTTTCCCTTCGCTCTGGTGACCTCTTCTCTTGTCCTGATTCCGAACATGCAGTTAATAATCATCCTGTTACCCCGCGGGTTGCCTGAATCCGCACGGCTCCCCGGCTCACGCCGAACTCGGCTCCCAGCTCTGTCCAGCTTCTCCCGGCGGCGTTCTGCTGACGCAAATAGGCTCTTTCTTCATCCGTCCATACATGGAAGCCCTTTCTTACACAGGGCTTTGCGGCCTTCTTCGCCGCTGCTCCAGCTTTCCGTTTCTGCTGCATCACCTGCGCCGCGGCCTTCCGTCTTCTCTGCACCGCTTTCTGCTCTGTCCAGCCTTCCGGAAGCTCCGGCTTCGCTCTATACTCGTGCGTCGCCGGGAGTTTCGTCTCCGGAAGCGCCACCTTCCTTACTCTTGCCTGCATCGTCTTTTCCCTTTTCTACGTGCTATAATTTCGCTATACACTTTTTTGGTAGGTCCCTCATGTCTGATATGGAAATCCCCGATTTCGGTGATATTCTCGATGATCCTGATCAGAGAATTATTCGTTATATGGATATGCTTGAAGAAAAGCACAAACGTCGTGAGAACATCACCTTATGCATTTCCATCATCAGCGCTATTGCTGGTGTCATCGCTTCCATCGCATCCGTTGCTGCTCTGCTGAAGCATTAACTTCAGCTCTCTGATTTCCCGGATGATCATCACCATCAGAATGACATTCACATTCCCGATCTCATCAGCATGCCTTTCCAACCTGTCCAGTCCAGCATCGGAAATTTTTCCGATGCGCCGGTATTCCGTCGGCTTGTTCTTCTTTCGCAGTATTCCCATTGCCCTTTTTCACCTCGTCCATAACAAGACGACGATCGTTCTCATACGCCCTCACCCCGCATCGTCCAGGTCCTCGCCCTGGTATCTCCTTTGGTACTTTCCCCGCAGTCTTTCCATCCGTTCCTCCTCGCGCTGCCTCCGTTCTTTCCGGTCTTCCAGCCAGACAGACAGGATGATCAGTGCTGCGCCAATCGCGAAGAATGCGATTGCCGCTCCGGTCTTGTCAAAAAAAGCACTCATGACCGTTGACTCCAGCAGACAGATCAGCCCGCCAAACGATAAAATGTCCTTCATGCCGCTTTCTCCCTCTCCCTCAAGATGGCCATCAGAACCGAATAAAACTCGCTTCCGGCCGGAATCATGATTCCTTCCATGGACTCTCTGACGGATCCGTCAGAGAGAATGTTTCGCACACTCATTTCCCCTTCTCCTTTCGTGGTGCCTCCTCCGTGCTATATACTTTCTTCACAGGCTCCTGCCAGAGCCGAGTATCTAAGGAAGGAGGTATATGTCATGGAAGAATTGAAATCTTCGCATTTTAAATGGTCTGATGCTTCATCTCTCCATTGGAATGACCTGTCTGGTTCAGCTCTTACTTATGGAGATCTCCAGAAAACAACAGACGAGGTGTATTCCCTGTTGAAAGATTCCGCAGATCAAGTCCCACAAGATTTATCTGCTTCTGCTGATTCCCTCGTGGAAACCTACGGATCTTTTGAAAATGTCAAAACCATCGGTGAATTCGTCACCGTTCTACACGGTTTTGTACATTCCGATGCGTTTAACAAGCTCATCAGCTCCGCTTGCCGCGCTGCCATCGAGCAGACCGTCAAACACATCATCGACATTCTTTTTTCTCTTTGATTCGTCAGCGGGTGCTGCAATCACCCGCTGATGACCTTTATTACCTCTACTATCTTTGAAATGATTTCTACCGAAATCAGGCTCGCAGTTAATCCGTACAGAATTCCTGCTTTTGCTTTTATGCTCTTTTCCTGATCTCTTGCTTTTTCTGATTTCTGTCTGCTATCTGCTTCCAGCCTCAGGTAATCTATCGGATCCCAGCTTTCCGGAAGCTCTGTCGTGTGCTTTTTTATCTTTTCAAGCTCTTCCTGGCTGATCTCTCTATTCATCAGCTTGTATTCACTGGCGTACTGATCCAGCTGGAACGCAGTTGAAAACGAGTAAGCCGTCAGTTCCCCGTCATCTTCTGCAATTCTTGTGATAATGGAAGGATCAGCTTTTTCTGCGTAATATCTGGCTCTCATCCTCTTCTCCTTTCGTGGTGTCTTTTTAAGAAAGACCGTCAAGGTCTTTCTTCTTTGTGGTAGATATCTACCACAAAACTAATTTTTACTTAGCGTTTCAGGCACAAAAATATCGCTCATTGCACATCCGTACAGATTGCAGAGCCTAATAAACTGCTGCGTTCTAGGAAAGGTACGGTTACTTTCCCAGCTTACAATCGTACTTGTTGCAAACCCAGTCTTTTTGTGGACTTCTTCTTGGGTCATTCCTGCGTTTATCCGTGCCGCTTTTAATGACATGCTCATCCGGTTAACCTCCTTTCGGATTTATTTGAACATGCTCATAATACTAAGTCTTTCTTAGTATGTCAATCAAAACTTAGTTCTTTCGATATTTTTTGTTTTACTTTTGCTAGTTTATAAAGTATGATCAGTGTCAGGAGGGACATATGAGTGATACAGAATTGAGAAGGATATTTGCTGATAATCTTAATTACTACCTGAACATAAATAATTTTTCTCAGGCAGACATGGCACGGTATATGCATGTTTCGACCGCAACCGCAGCACAGTGGTGCACGGGCAAGACCATGCCTAGAATAGATAAAATTCAAAGTCTCTGTAATTGGTTCGGTATAGAAAAGTCGGATCTCCTTGAAACAGCAAAACATGATCCCGAAGAGAAGTACTACATGAATGCTGAGGCCAGGGAGATGGCCGAGTTTCTTTTCAAAAATCCGGAGTATAAGGTTCTCTTCGATGCCTCCCGGAAGGTGAAGCCCGAAGACATCGGCTTTGTAAAGGAAATGATGGACCGTATGAGGGGAAGTGATTCCAGTGATTGATGATGACATCCAGACCATCTGTCTGGATCTCCCTACCACTATCCGATCCTATGTAGTCTCCAACCGCGACGGCAGTTATACCGTCGTGCTCAATGCAAGGCTGTGCCGGGAGCAGCTTCTCAGAGCATACTCCCATGAGATCGCACATCTCTGCCGGGGTGATTACGAGAAGACGTGCAGCGCAGATCTGATTGAAGTTCATGCACATCAGGATGCAGAATTATCAGATTCAAGACTTGAGGCTTAGAACATTTTTCCCACGTTGGAAAAATGATACTGAACTGTCCTGATCATTTTGTTGACATCAACAATATGATCGTCCCTGCAAAAAGTACCTACCATTTTGCTGATGTCGGCAAAATGATAATAGTTTGTAAGGGGGTCTTTTTCTTCTATAAAGATGTCAGATTTAAAGATCTCGATAGTTCAATTTTTGCTGATTTATTGTACTATCCATTGTAATGGTTCAAGGTTTTGCGAAATATTGAACTACCCACGACAATCACGCGAATCACACTCGAAGAATAATTTACCTGTTGTTTTTTCTTATTTTTCTGCTATAATAGGATATGTTTTTATAGCGAATGACTGTTGATCGGTCACAGAAGGGGCTACGGGTTTTCCTGTAGCTCCTTTTTGTATTTATATTATTTCATGAGGGTTTAATATGGCTAATTTAATGGATGCTGTGCGGTACTCTTCTCCTCAGGATCAGGTAAAAAAGCTGAAAAGCAAGGGACTGATCATTAATAACGCTGATTACGCGGTTCACGAGCTTTCTGTTTATGGCTATTACAATATTATCAATGGCTATAAGAGGCCTTATACGCATATGGCCGATGGCGAACGGGTATATAATGTCGGAGTAACCTTTGAGCAAATTCACTCCCTGTTTCTTCTGGATCATAGTATTCGAAATTCCATCATGGCCGCTATGCTGGATCTCGAAGAAAGTCTTCGTGCCTCAACCGCAGATGTTATTGGGAAATTTATTTCTACAGATCATCATGAGTATCTGCAAAAAAATCATTATCAGGATCGGCCTTCCCGCATTGAGAAGTTTTCAACAGATGGCATCCTCCGTACACTTTCAGTGAATGCCAGATCCGGGAAAGATCCCATTCGATATTACTCTGATAAGTACGGAATTATTCCGCCATGGATTCTCCTGAAGGGAACATACTTCAGCACTTTGATCAACTATATCCGCATATTAAAACCAAACGAAAAATCTGCTCTTATCCAGAAAATGTATAATATCAACGACCAGAATGCTTCTATGCAATGCACCAAAACTTTTTTCAGCTCTGCCTTGTTTGTTTGCCTAGATTACCGCAATCGTGCTGCCCACGGCGGACGAATTTATGATTTTGATTCTGATCATGCCGAATACTTTGAAAAAGATAACGAATTTTATAATATTTTTCCAAATTTTTCATTCATCCAATCTCTGTCTGGAATAGGACGGCTCCTTGCCATACTTGCAATGTTTACCAATAGCAATGCTGCCTCGATTCTTGAAGAGTCTGTCAATGTACAAATAAGCCGCCATCTATCCTTTTTCCCAGATGACAAAGATGTTTTGGAATCGCTAATTCAGACGAAAATCAATGTAAATCGTGTTGTGTGGGTGTCCAGAAATGGACATATTTTTCACGTCAATCCAACTTGCAGCGGCCTTACAGATCCAGTTCAAATTTCTATTGATAGTCCGGAACTCAAAAAATACACCCCCTGCAAGAGGTGCTGTAAAAAGTAACAAATCATAAACAAAACCGCTCCGGTGTTACCAGCACCAGAGCGGCCTGCACTCCGAAGAGTACTATGTGATTCCTGCAAGAATCTTCTACATGGTACCATCTTCGGAGCGCCGTTTCAAACACCGGCGCTATTTTGCACCCATTTTTCGGAGGTGAACCATGAAATCCGTTGCGATTTACTGCCGCGTCTCCACACAGGAGCAGGCCGCAGAAGGCTACTCCATCGGAGAACAGCAGTCCCGGCTTACGAAATTTTGCGAGGCGCACGACTGGAAGGTCGCGCATGTCTACTCGGATCCCGGCTATTCCGGTGCCAAATTGCAGCGTCCGGCCATCCAGCAGCTCATCCGTGACTGCTCCTATGGTCTTTTTGATGCTGTCCTTGTATATAAGCTGGACCGTCTCTCCCGCTCCCAGAAGGATACCCTGTATCTCATCGAGGACATTTTCAACGCCAACCACGTCGGTCTTGTATCGATGTGTGAGAATTTCGACACGCAAAGTCCTTTCGGCCGGGCGATGATCGGCATTCTGTCCGTCTTTGCGCAGCTGGAGCGTGACCAGATCACGGAGCGCATGACAATGGGCCGGATCGGCCGTGCCAAGGCCGGTTATTTCTCCGGCGGATCACGTCCGCCGATCGGCTACACCTACGCCAAGGCCCCCGGATCGGACAAGCAGATCCTTGTCATCGATGATTACGAAGCTGTGCAGGTTCGCAGGGTCTTCGCCATGTTTCTTGATGGTTTCACACTGAAAGAGATCTGCCGCTATATGCACAATCACTATAAGACCCGATACGGTGACTGGTCCCACGTGTCTACGGTTTCACGAATCCTGCGGGACCGGATCTATATCGGCGAGGTCAGCTTCTCCGGCAAGTGGTACCGCGGCACGCATGAGCCTATCATCGATCAGGATACCTTCGACCGTGTGCAAAGGAAATACGACCTGTATCTCGGCACCACTGCGGGGACCTTCTCGCAGAATTTCAAGGGATCACAGCTGCTTACAGGTATGGTTTTCTGCGGTCAGTGCGGGGCTCACTGTCACACGAAGTCATGGCGTAACCACGGCAAGCACGCGGCCCCTGACGCTCCCATGAAAAGGGTATACCGCTGCTCTCATGGCGACGGCATCCGGATTCCTGTGCAGGATCTGGACCGGCTTGTCACCGCAGAGGTGCAAAAGCTCTCCATGGATCCGGAGCTGATCCGCCGTGCTGCTGTTCCTGCTGCCGCTTCTGCCTCTTCTTCCGAAGCCATCGATGCAATCCGGTCACGCCTTGCCGATCTGCGCAGACAGGAAAGCAAGCTGGTGGATCTGTACCAGATCGGCGGCATCGATCTGCAGATGATCAAGAGCCGGATGGACGATCTGCATCAGGAGCAGGAGAAGCTGTCCGCAAGCCTTACGGAAGAATCCTCTTCCCGCGCGGCGCTCTCTGCGGATGACGCCATCGATGCCCTGGCGTCCTTCCCGTCTGTCTTCTCCTCCGGCTCTTTGCAGGAGAAACGGCAGATTCTCCTGACACTGATTGATAAGATCGTGATCTATCCAGACCACATAGATATTCATTGGACCTTCACGGCATAAAAAGAGGAGACGGTGTTATCCGTCTCCTCTCTGCTTATTTATAGCAATTATCACATGTTCTTAAGCCATCAATGTGTTCAAAAAGATCTTCTTTTATATTTGCTCCCAGCGGGTCAAGTACAACATCTATTCCTTCTCTCCTTGCCAGCTTCGCCGCCGACACAAAATCACTATCTCCAGAAATCAGTACAATCTGATCCACCTGCTTCTTATATGCCAGTGATGCAATATCAAGGCCAATTTTCATATCTACGCCTTTTTGATCCACTTGTATCATAAAATCTTTTTCACCGACATCCGAAATTTGCATACTCCCATTGAACAATTTCTTTACGATATCAGGTCGCAATGTATACAGTGCCTGCGCATCCGCCAATTTTCCCATTCTCAATGCGACTTTCCTTTTCTTTTTTAATTCATTCAGGAAGTCTGTCATCCATGTATATAAGTCCGACTTTCCAAAGTCAACTGTTCGCTTCAGATACGGATGAAAAACCTTTTTACTCATTGGCGGACAGTCATAATAGAAAATGCGATATAAGTCATGCTCGACCTTAGAATCACCATGTCTTTCGCGTAAATGCCTGTGACAATAACTTACCAGTTCATCTGCCCGCTCTTTCGGGGGCAATTCACCTATTTTTGCCTGTGCACGTCTTCTGTAAAATCCCCCATCGACAAGAATTGCAGTTTTCATCTTTCCCCCAATATACTAAAAACCTCGGGGTCGGTCTTGCCCTTATCGTGGGAGACTTACTGCCGAGGTACTATTAACAACCATTTCTGGTTTACGCTGTGCGCACATTTCTTATAACATATATTTTCATTCTTTGCAACGGTCTTTGGTAACTTTCAGCATTTCAAAACAAAAGAGGAGACGGTGTTATCCGTCTCCTCTTTTGTTATGGACTTGCGCTGGCGCAAATCTTGTTTTTCCTTGTATTTCCGGGTTTTTTTAGTATCCCATACCTGCGCCCTGGGGCTGTGTCGAAGTGTTTGCAGGCTCTTTGATACCTGCAAACACCTAGACACAGGTGCATATAATTAAGTAGAAACTGACTCATTTTTCACCGGCAATATAGCTTTCCATCAGCCTTGTGATGACTGCAGCCTGACTCTCGCCACGCTCCCGGCAGGCATCCGCAAAGTGGTCCGTGATATCCCTTTTCATGTCAACATTATTCTTTCCGAAAATAAAAAAAGACCGTCACCCGAAGGCGACGGCCCAATAAACCATTTATTTTGATCTTGTTCCCTTTACGATAGACACTGCAATGGTCCCAACTCCGGATACTCCGAACACCCCTCCTAGGACCGTTCCTCCTATGTTTGGAACATTCAAAGCCACCACGATTCCCGCTACAAGAGCGACTACTCCTAGTCCAAGCCCTGCCAAAATTCCGATAAGGCTATCTCTGGAACACATATGCAATTGTTTATTATCCATCTCATGTCGATGATTTTGTTCCTGTTCAGCCATTTGCAGAATGCGTTCGGCGGCTCCCGGAAGCACCTTTTCATATTGTCCGAATGCTGATGGTGCTGGTAATGGGCCGCTGTAGAACATTTCCATCTGCTGAACGATGGCATTTTTGTTTTCTTCCGGAATATCGCTTTTCTTTACAGAATCAATAAGTTCGCTTTGCTGATCGCTTTCCGCTGACTTATCTATATTCTTCTCTGGAGAAGCGTTCAATTCCTTTTCTGAGGTCATTTCCGACATTGATCCAATCTCCCCTTAATGCCTGGTAATCCTTCCTCATTCCGGTGTATGCATCCGGCTCTTTTCTCTCCTCGTGAGACGGGAAAAGATCTGCAGACCTCGCCATTCCAGAAATAAAACTCTTGCTGAAACGCATAACCTCACCTCCTTAACGTACGCTATAGTGCGATAAGTAGTATTTAGTATATGACATTTCGTTCTGCTTTTCTATACTCAATCCAGCATCATGCTGCCTGCTGCTACAAAGACAGCCATGCCGATCATCCACAGGCTCCCAAACACAACAGCCGCTACCGCGGTTACAATCACGCCCATTATTTCCTCCTGATTGCGCCAGCGCAATTCACTTTTTGATATAGGCCAGGCTCACCCATCCTGCTACGCCGGTAAGCTTGCCCCATCCAGCCTGTTCCTGCTCAATCGAAACCACCATCCCGGCCGGCAGGCGGAAATCCGCTCCGCTGATTTTGGCGACCGGATATTGTGTTCCTGCACCGGCCCGGACATTTAGATATGAGCTGACATTGACCACTCCTGCATATTGCTTCACGGCTTTTCCTCCTGCCTGGCTTCCTGCTGTCTGCTTTTCATGCTCCTCCCCGAATCCTACATATCGAAGGACCTTGTTCCATCCCTTCGGGTACTTGTAGTAGCTCCTCACGCAGATTTCACGGCCTGTCTGATCACCGGTTCGGCCTCCGGTCGCCCGACCGTTTTCATTGATCGAAGCGTGGACAATCTGACCGGATCCGATGCTCATGGCCGTGTGGTGCTGTGTGTTCAGCAGCACATCACCTCGCTGCAGCCCCGCGCCGGTGTTCAGGTTTACCTCTGCTGTGACATCTTCAAAGCCGCATCTGAGGAAAGCCTGAAGCATGTTGCCGGTATATGTCGCGCCTGCTGCCTTTACGCCGACTCCAGCCTGCTGCCAGGCTGTGATAAGTAAGGCGCTGCAGTCATAGTCCGGTCCCCACCGGTGCACCTGATCGTATCCGTGGGACGAATCCTGCGCGATCTGTACCGCCCAGGTGACTGCCTTTTCAATCGTCTGTTTTGCTGTCATCGCTCTTGTCCTCCGGATAATCCCCCTTGCTGATGTGCATCTCCTGCACGGCTGCTTCAATTAATAAAGAGAGCTGCTCATCAGACATACTGATATGTAATTCATCGAGGGCAGCGCGGGCGGCCTTCATCGCGAACTCTTTCCGCTCTTCTCCTGACTTCTCCCACAGCGTCTGCTGCGCCGCAAGGACAGCCTTCCCGGCCTCGCTCTGTGCCAGCTTCTGCCTGATTGCTCTCGACACTACCGGAATCACATAGATGGCAAGAAGCCCGACACTCAGCCGGACCGCAAGCTCTACCACTCGAAATACATTCTCACTCATTACCCTTCACCGTTCCTTTCATCATTCCGTTCATCGTATTCATTCGGATCCGCTTCAATATCCAGATCCACCTCATCCGCAGTCTCCGCCCGGCTCTGCCGCTTCTTCTTGTCCGTATGAATTCGCCAGCAGATGGCCGCCTCCGCCGTGGCAAACGCAAAGAAGCCGGTCACCAGAGCATCCGGTTCCATCCCGGTCATGACAAAGACCTCAAAGACTTTTCGGATAAAAAGAATCGTCCCCACACCGATCAACGCAAGGACGATATCTGTACCGCATATTCTGTTTTTCATGATGCCTCGCCGTTCTTCTTGCGGAGTTCCCAGTCCAGCACCTCCGCTTCATCTTCTGAGGCGATCCGGAGCTTCTGGCAGGCATCGTATCCGATCTTGCAGTCGCCGTTCCCGCCCAGATCCTTATAGGGGACATAAAGATATTCCAGATTCCGCTTTTCCTTCAGCGTGATTGCTCCTCGCTTCACGAAGCGGTCTGTGAGATACAAGATCTTGTCATGTCCCAGACCGAGGATCATCCTGCTCTCTGCCGTGGATCTTGCGGCCTTCTGGTCCTTCTGCTGCCAGTGCCGGTTTAATCCCAGCGTGAGCAGGCTGCAGAAGGTTCCGGACCCGAAGATTCCCAGTATTACCGTTATTACTGTGTTCATTTTTCTGATTGTCCTTTCTTGGCCACTCGCTTGACTGAATCTCGTTTATAATTACAATGTAATTATGAATATGCTTCGTTTTGAGTGGGATGAAAACAAAAACTCCATAAACAAAAAGAAACACGGAGTTTCCTTCGAAGAAGCTTCTTCCGTGTTCTATGATGACAATGCTCTTGTCATAGATGACCCGGATCATTCTATTGAGGAAGATCGTTTCATTATTCTCGGAAACAGCAGCTCCGGAAAGCTCCTCATCGTCTGCCACTGCTACCGTGAATCTGATTCCGTCATTCGGATTATCTCCGCAAGAAAAGCAACTTCCACCGAATCCGAACAATACTGGAGGTGATATGTATGAGAAACGAATATGATTTCACGAATGCCCGGAAGAATCCTTATACCAAGAATCTCAAAAAGCAAATTACCATAAATATCAATGCTGATACGATTGATTATTTCAAACATCAGTCAGAAGAATCCGGCATTCCTTATCAGACACTGATCAACCTGTATCTGACTGATTGTGCCCAGCAGAAGCGTGAACTTCACATTGAATGGAAGAAAACAGCCACGGTATAGTCCGCGGCTGCTTTCATTTCTCCTCGTCTGTCACACCCATCAGCTGATTCCATGTCAGTGCCGGATAATCCGTTGTTTTCCGATACCCGGCAAGAAGCGTTTTGACTTTCTTAAAGATATCCGTGGCCAGCGCCTTATGTCCGGAGCTGTCCAATACTTCCTTTGCCATGTCCGCCTCCTTAGCCGAAGACTGCGGTATAGGCATCGTCCACGGCAGTCTGGATCTCCGTATTGGTCATTGTCTTCATGTCGGATGTCTTTACATACCCGCTGAGGTCAATGTCTGTATTGCCGATCTTCTCCCACTTCTTTTCTGCATTCAGCCAGATATACTCATCAAAGCTGTCATTCGCATCAGAATGTGTGTGCGCCACATACCGGATATGCAGCATTGTGTCCGGATTGGACGGCGCCGCAGTGGGAACCGCCGAGGATACGATAATATCCACTCCCGCCTTTCCTGCCATCGCATTGTTGATTGCCGTCTTCACCTCATCCGCCGTCTGGAACTTACTATCATTTGTAAGTCCGGACACCTTTGTTGGAATGGTGATGCTGACCTTCCTGCCAGAATCCGGAACCAGATCCGTTCCGTTGACTGTCACCCCGACAATTACATTCTTCTCCGCTCCGGACAGTTTCCCGATTGCCGTAGCATTGTCTCCGATCTGCTTATACTTCGCTGCAGTCAGAAGGCCATCCGCCGTTTCCGTCGCTGCTCCATATTTCGTATCATTGTCCGGAATCGTGATTTCCATCGGATCACCCACGGACGGGGTTAAAATCAGCTTATGCTTATCCTTGGAATCTTGCGACAGTACATAGGTTGTATTGTCATTCAGGGTGCTCCCCTTCAGTTTCTGGAAAAGGTAATTGACCAGATAAATCAGCTGGTCATAATCAATTCTCTTGTATTCCTGCTCCGCCATTGTCATTCACCTCCGAAAATCTCTTTAAACTGTTTGTCCACAAGTTCCTTGATTTCTGAATTTGTAATCGTTTTTTCGCCATAATCTTCCAGTGTTTTCTCACCTTTGATTACAACACCATTGAGCTTCGGGATATTCCGCAGCTCTTCATAGTCCTTCGTGCCGCCTTCCAGATAGGCCTCTGTCGTTCCATTTACATCCGTAACCTTGAGTTTCGCGCCGCCTTCTACCTGCTCTACCGTGGCTTTCGGCGAAATTGCGTCTGTAATGGTTTCCTGTACCTCTTCTACCGGAATGATGGCTTCACTTCCGAAAAAGTCTCCCTCATTCATGGTGAAATCACCTCCTCCGTCAGACTTCTCGCTACATACCGTTTTACAACCGGTGTTTTCCAAGCCCGACCGTCATCCGTCAGGCCGTGCAGCTGGATTTCCATCCATCCCGGAGAAAAGAGCCCCGATTCCTTCTGATCCAGATCAATAATGATCAGCATGGATTCCGGTTTGATCTTCACATCCTCCATCCGTTTCTGAAGCAGTGTGCTTCCCTGCCGCAGATCCGCGCGCATGTTCACGGTATGTGTAAGCCATGACCGGTATGCCTGATTCAGCCGGAGAATGATCTTCGGCGTTGTGTATGGAATCATTTAGTCCTCTTTTCTCTCCAAACGGAAATAGCAGTGTTCCGGATCTTCCGGAAGAAACATGACCGCAGCAAGCCGCATATGGTCATACTCTCCTGACACGCCGCCATTCGTCCGGATCACAATGTGCACCAGATTCTCATCTGCGAACTTCTTTACTGCCGCCAGTGCTTTCGCCTGCGGAAGCTTCAGCCCCAGCCGCGACATTGATGACTGCGGAAGAAGCTCATATTTCGTTCCGTCCAAAAGTGAAATTGTATCTGTCGTTTCCATTGTTACCTCCATAAATCACAGTGGCACTTTTCTGCTGTAGTTTTGTGCATAAGAAAAGAGAGCGTTCCGGTTTTTCCCCATCTACGCTCTCTACTCTGATTTTCAATTTTTTTCATGTGTTACTGGATCTGCCGCTTGGAATAACCTGCGTCATTTCTGTCCCGAATCGTCTTTCAAATCATCCGGCTCATGTATTTTGATACCCTCTTCTATTGCTGCCTCTATCCACTCTTTTTTCGCGTCTTCCGCATTGGAAAGCGCTGTCTCCATAGTCTCTCCGCACGTAATGCATCCCAGAAGATCCGGAAACGACACAACATAACCGCCTTCTTCACGATCCTCCATGATTTCCGGCCTCACTTTCCACAACTATTATAAGGGATGTATCAGCATTCGTATAAGTCGGGATATACGAATGGGAAAGAAAGCGTTGGATTTGCGTCAAAAATATACAAAGTCACGCCACCAATATATGCAACTCAAGTTGCAATAGATGTATCCGATCTTCCGAACTGCGATAGATATGTCATGTATGAATCTATCTCTTGTGAAATGCTCTCTGGTCTGCAATTTAACAACTGGAACACGTCAATGGATCGTGGTGCAGATATAAGGTTCTCCTATAACAGCTCTACCAGACAGGTCATCGTCAAACTGAGTGGGTATCTGCTGTTCACATATGGCACTGACAAGCGGGAGCTGAGCTTTCGGATACACTATTTTACGTTCTGATCGAACTGACACCCTTCGATAACGTCGGGTTATGCGAATGGTAGAAAGTACATTGTGGAGTCATTCAGCGTTTCTGGCTCAAGCAACAATATCGCGACGTATGATTTTGGAAAATATTTCAGCACATATGAAGAATTTTTGAAGCATGCAATTGTTGCCGTAGCCGGATTTCGCCTTAACGGTGGAACCGACAGCGGGTCTGGCTATTATGTTTATGATGGTAAGGAACATACGTCGTTGTGCGGTCGAGTGAGGAATAGCGGCACTTCTATTACTGTTTCGCATTATCAGAACGGGGCTGTTGCCAATATCTGCAATTACGTTCTCATTTTCCAGTAATGCAACGATATTACGCTGCGTAGTAGCAATAGAACGTTCCGGTAACGGAACCGGCGCCACCAGACTCACCGATTGCGTTATTGCACTGAAGATTCTTGACAGTCAGAATTCCATTTGAACTGTTGTATGACATCGAGCAGGTTACTGAACTGTTTGCCTCTGTACCTTTGTAATACGTCTCTGGATTGCCCCAATGGTTATCCGTTCGCGAAACCCGTGAGGGTACAAAAGCAAAGTTTTCAATTGTGAAACTCTGGAATCCTGGAATAGATGCAGCTGAGTATGTACCGCTTCCGCCGGTTCCGATGGCAACTCTGTGTAGCTTTTTGTTCGCATAACCCGACTTATACGAAGCGCTCTCCGTGTTCACCCGGCCGTCCGCGTCGCTCACGCCCGCATTGTATGCCCCTGCGCCGGAAACATATCCCCCACCGCTATGATACCCTGCAGGAATCGCAACATTACCGTTTCCCGTTGTCTCTCCGGTCCATGCGCCGTTGTTCGGCATTGTGCCGGTCACATTCTCCTGTTCCGCGGACGAGAAGGTTTTCCCACTCAGGACGTCCGCTGCTGCCGCATTCCCGGTGGGATTTCTAAAAGGGGTTACAGTTCCACCCTGAGAGGTCTTGAATCCCCATTTTCCATCTGCATCTGTCCCGAAATACAGCCCATTCAGCTGATCGGAATGCTTTTTGCCGATCCTGGCATCCAGAACATAGCCTTCTGCATTCGTCGTCTCGTTGTTGGCGATTGCCGCAAATGCGGCAGACTTCATATCCGTGAACCACTTTGCAATCTTTCCCATGAGCGTTCCCAGCGTTTCGGTGCTGGCCACATTGGTCCTCTCCGCTGCCGCTGCGAACGTCACCGTGTTCTTGCTGGCATCTCCGGCTGCAGTCTGCATGGTCTGCAACTCCTTGTCGATGGCCTTGAAATTGTCGTTGAAGTCCTCCACATTGACCGGATCCTTTCCTTCCGGCAGCTTCATCCGCAGTAAATCCGTCAGTTTCATTCCTTCCACCTTTCTGCCGCATTCGCGGCGCTGTGCAAAGAAAACGCTGTGCAGAAGGTTCTCCCCTCGCATAGCGTTTTCTCACAATACCCTGATTCAGTTCTTTGCTTCCTTGATCTGCGTTACTGTATTCCAACTGTTCTGCTTCAGACTGCGCCAGCTCGGCTGAACAGCTGCCAGAGAATCCCAGGACACATACGGAATCTTCTGATTGATCCGAAGGCCATCCCATGTGTATGCGGTCAGATCATTCCAGATCTTTCCTGCCAGTTCATCCCAGATCACATACCGATACGTGATTTCATAAGCAAGATGCGCCGGTTTCAGCTCATCCAGGAGCCTGCGGAACAGCTTGATATGATTGGGAATTCCATATCCTCCGACAAAAATCACCGTGAACTTATATTCTGCCGCAGTCTCTTCCACCATCGCCTCTGTTCCGGTGACGCTCTGCGCAATCTGGGCGATTCTTGCCGGTGTCAGCATCTCTGTGCCGGACAGCCTGGCCATGATCAGCGCACGTCTGGCTTCATCCGTTGCTTCCTCGCTGATTTCCAGCGCCAGCAGCTTCTCCCAGTGTTCCAGATCCCACGTTGCAAGGCTTGGGATTCCCTGCTCCATCAGGCTGTCCATCAGTGCATGCGCACGTCCGATTTCATAGCCCTGTGCCTCATAAATGGCCGCCATCTCTTCGAACTCCGGAAGATACGGCGGCACATACTTCGTCAGATCCACAAATCGAACGGGCAGTTCGAAAGCCTTCTTTTCAGCCTCGTCCTGCCCGTACATCTTTTCACCATAGAGGATTTCGCCCTGCATCTGCTACTCCTCCGTTTCCGTCACTCCCATGAGCCGGTTCCATGTAAACGCTGTCGGATCTCCCTTGATCTCCACGTTGATGGCATTGATCTCCTTTTCGACCTTCACCAGCTCATTCTGCACATCATTGATGTCATCCGCCTCCACCTCATCGCCCTGGTACTCATAGCTGATGTAGATATAAGGCTCCGAAGATTCCACATGGATCTGCCTCGCCCATGGTCTGCCGGGCGGCGCAGCTGCCGTAAATGGCAGTTCTGTTCCAGACTGCTTCGGCCCTGTGCAGACGGTCAGCGTATCATCATCCACATTGTCATGAATCAGCTCGCCCTCATACACACCGCCTTCCGGCATTTCTACCGTTTCCTCAATGATGTAGGCGCTTCCCTGCGTTTTATTCTTTTTCTCAATGAACTTTCTGACTTCCATCAGGTCACCACCTCCAGCGTCACGGTCCCGGCAACCGCAATCTGTTCCTCTGTAAGCTCCACGTTCTCAGCCTTTCCGTTCAGCTTCAGCTCCGAATAATCCGTAACGCCTTCTGTCTCCAGCAGAATCTTTCCAATCATGGAGAGATTGACGCTTCCGGCCTCATAGGCGTTTGCTGCCAGATAGCGTATGAGTGCCAACTGGAACTTACTGCTGACGCTCGCGCTGTTCTCGCCTTTTCCGATCGAAATCTTCGCTGTGACATTAACCGGAAGCTCTGCCGCTGATGCAACGGTCACGGCTGCACCAACCGGCCGGACAGAATCAATATATTCCTGCGTCTCCCGGACCAGCTCTGCGGATGCCGCCTTCTTTTCCGTGCTGGCAATCACAACCTTGACCGTGCCCGGCCCGCTGGCCAGCGGATAAATCTTTGCTGCTCCGACTCCGGTCACAGACATCGCCCAGTTATAATAATCCTGTGCATTTCCACTTGCCGCAGGCTTGCGCAGCAGCTCCAGATATCTGGTCCGGAACGCCTCGGTATCTTCCTCATCTGTTCCGGCGTCCAGCAGCTCCGTAAGGGTCGCGGACCTTAATCCGTTGATATATTCCATCGGGATCAGGTATCCTGCCAGTGCGTTTCCTGCTGCCCCAGCAGTCTCACATTCCAGCTCATAGACACCCGGTGAAAGCTTTGCCGTTACCGCCAGATTCATTTCATCATTGTTGAACCGCTCACCGATCGGAATATTCAGCTGCTCCGGAACGAACACCGCCTTCCATCTCGCCGGCGTTGCCTCCTTCGGCGTGATTCCACGCTCTGCCGCTCTTTTGACCAGATATTCTCTGGATGCCGTATCGGCAAACATTTCCTTCTCCAGCGTCTCCATGTCCATATACAGGAGCTGGTGCTCAATCGCGGTCGGGGCCAGCGCATCATGAATCACGGATCCTTCCCGCTTGTCGAATTTCGCAGGCACCTTATCCATCATTCTCTGCAAAATACCGGAGAAAGACGTATCAAACAGTGACATTCTCAAACTCCTTTCCGATTTCGGCATCGCCGAAGATCGTATGCGCCACGAACTGCACATAAATGGCATTTTTCCGCGGATATGAAAAAGAAAAGCTGTCCAGTGAAGCAATTCTGTCATCCGCTGACAGCGCCTCGCGGATTCTTCTCTCCAGCTCCGGGCAGATATAGGTCATGTTCTTTCCGTACAGGTCTTTCAATTCGATCCCATAGTTCCAGGAATAAATCGGATATTCATACCTCTCCGTATTCAGGACCTTCCATATGGCCTGCAGCATAGCCTCCTGCCCGTCTGTCGTCCCGATGATTCTCTGATTCTCCGGCAGCATATGATATGTAAAAGACGGATCCGTTTCAAAATCCAGTTCCTGAAGAGCCTTATGATCATTCGTTTCCGGTATCACTGTCCAGCCTCCCTGAGATAGCAAACTTCTGTCCGCCCTGCGCCTGAGTGATAATCACCTTATCCCCTTTCTTCAGGAAATCCTTCATGCTGATGATCAGCTCATCCTCCGCGCATCCATCGTCCTCACACAGGTCATAAGTCTCTGTGAATACTTCCCGGCATTTCTCAGATTCGTTGATCTCGCGGAAGAGCTTCCGGAGTTCGGCGATCATCGGGTGCCGGATCTTCACCTTGCGCTCCCGGTATTCTGCCGGCGTGTCAAACTTCAGGTCCGTCTGCTCTTCGTCAAACTCCAGCTGCTGGTCAATCTTTACCCCCAGCACCTTCCCCGTCTCTTTGTCCGCTTCCGTGATCTCTCCGTACATGACGCGCGTCGGATCGCTCTCTTCCACGGCTTCCCTTGCTGCCCGCTTGATGGCCGCAAGGATATCCTTCGCATCCAGCAAGAAAATCACCTCCTATGCCACAAACTCACCGCCCCGTACCGTCAGATCCATATAGTGCTCACTTTCCGAGTAGGTGTGTTTTGCCTTTTCCACCAGCATCAGATTGCTGATACTGACATCATCAAATTCCAGCCGGACCGCAAGAAGAGACCCCGCCCGGATGTGCGAATCCCCGAAGGCATTCGAAATGGTCAGATTTCTGGTCTCCGCATTGTAAAGGTTCAGAAGAGCCTTCGCTTTCGCTGGTCCGTCCTCTCCCTTGTCCAGCTTGTCCGTATATTGCAGCACTCCCCATTTGTTGATGTTCTCACCGGACTGCGCAATATATGCCTGCCTTCCACCCGCCTCAGAATCCTCGTAGATGAGTTTTACCTTGTTATAGGTCTCTTTATCGATCGAACGTGAATACTCGAAATCCTGCGCCGTTTCCTCGTCAATCAGGAGGTTGTACTGCATATCCCCGATGTTCTTGAGCGTAAGACTCCCGAAATCATCGAACAGAACGAAGAGCTGTCCGGTTTCCTTTACCGTCCGGTCAATGGAATTCCCAACGATATCGAACAGTGTTTTATCCTTCTCCGTTCTGGTAATGGGACACCCGGTTGATGCCAGGCTGCCGCAGTTCAGACGGAAGTCCTTCGCAATCATCTGAAGGATCTCCCCCGTTTCCTTCTTCACGTAGTTGTAGGTTGCCTTGTTCTTGAAATACCGGAGCTGATCGTAGGCCGTAATGGTCAGAATGTGGTCCTTCTTCTGCTTGATCGTGAAAACAAAGCCGTAGAAAACGCCGATCTTTCCGTCCTTGAAATACACCACATCGCCGTTGGCAATCGTAATGTTCCCATCGTTGACAATGCTGAAGGAAAGAGACCCGGCGGAGCCGGATCTCTGCGTTTCCCACTGTATTTTGCTCTCCACAACCGGAAGATAGCTCTTCCCTTCATGAACGGTCATCAGCGTATAAGATTCATCCGCCATTTTTCGCCTTTCTCTCCGGAAGCGTCAGAACCTGCCCCGGATAGATCTTGTTCGGATTGGAACCAATCGTCTTCACATTGGCGTTGTACACATCCTTCCAGGCGTCCGCGCTGTTGTAGTACTTCTTCGAGATCGTAATGAGGTTGTCGCCGCTCTTTACGGTGTACTGTGATGCAGACGGCTTGTTCCCTGCTGCCGTGGCCCGTTTCTTCTCCGCAGCAGCCTTTGCATTGGCAATCCTGACGTTTCTGGTCCCATATGCCCGGTACTGCTTCAGATTTATGGACACACCGCAGTCAAGGCCATACTCATCATGATCCTCTGTGATCTCATACGTTTCCATGGAGACCAGCATGGACGTCCCGAACAGGCTTCCGCCGGAAGGAATGGGCCTCGCCACGGTAAAGGCGAACGGCTCCCTTGAAATCTTCAGCTCCTCGAACAGCTCCAGATAATAGGCTGCCGGCATGAAGGAACCTTCTGCAAAGGGATATTCCTGATTCGGCAGAAGAAGATCGAATGAAATTTCTGTCAGTCCCGCCTTCTTCAGGATATTCACATCTCCTTCATTGATCAGGTTCACCGTCTTATTGTTGTTCGCAATCTTCAGCTTCAGTTTGCCCGGGGCAATCGGCATCTGGACACCGTTCAGATAGAATTCATAGCTCATGCCGCATGATCTCCTTCCGCAACATCGTCCAGGGCTGTGTTCAGTCTGGAAGCGAATCCGTCCACGATTCCGTCCAGATCCATGCCGCTGTTCACATTATTGTTGTTGACCATATCCACCTGGATCTTCGCCGTGGTGAACCGGTTGATGGCATCCCGTTCCGCAATATCGCACAGATACTTGATGTCCTCTTCCGTGTCGTCCAGCTTATCCTTGACCTTTCCGGTGTTGTCCGCCGTCTTGGCCGTATTGGCTGCCGTGTTGTCCCATGACAGCGTATTGCCAAGGCCGGACGATGCATTCTTTGCCGAGAAGAAGTTCTTGATCTTGCTGTTAACGCCATCGCCCCAGTCTGCGCCCTTGGCAAACGCGTCGGAATAGCTGACACGATCCTTCATGTAGTCTGCAGCATTCAGCTTTTTCGTTTTCTGACCGCCGGATTCCTCTATGGTCGTATCGATTTTCGCCTGAATCTTTGTCTGAAAGCCTGATACCGCCCCGGCAAGGTTGGATCCGAATACCGCATCCAGAACCTTCGCTGCTGCACCGACAACCGATACAATGAAGTTGAACAGTGACAGAATGAGCGCTTCAATGGTCTTTACGGGGTTGTTGAACAGCGTTCCAAATGCATCGGCAAAATTTGCGAACAGATTATAAAAATTCACTACGTTCGTCACGCTATAGTTGTACAGTCCGATCAGAAGGTTCTGAATCACGGCCACCACCGTCATAACAGCCCCGGCCACGGTTCCAAGTGCAGAGTTCGCCATTCCTGCCGATACCGCTGCCTGCGTGCCGAAATACAGAAGAACCGCAGCTGCCGCAAGGATCCCGGCTACAATCCAAGTAATCGGGCAAGCAGCCAGTGCGGCATTCAGGCCATACTGTGCTGCCGTCTCCGCAAACGTTGCCCCTGTTGCCATCGCTTTCGCAGCAACGTGCACCGTTTCGGATGCCGCCGAAGCCAAGTTGATTGCATTCACCACGGTTGCAATCGCAGCATACGCCGTCAGTGCACCGGCAGCGATCGCCACAACCGGTTCCAGTGCCGCCCAGTTCTCCGACACCCAGCTGACTGCTGCGCCCAGTCCAGTCAATGCCGCACTGGCAAGATTCGCGCCAGCATACATCAGGTTGATTGCCTGCTGCATCACCGCCTGACCGCCGGAGCTGTTCAGATAATTATTCAACTGGGTCAGTACCGGAGAGAACGCCTGAATTGCATTGTTCTTCATGACTTCAGCGGCCTGCCCGAAGGTCATCGGCATCTGCGCGAACTTCGCATCTACTTCATCTGCCGATGCCATAATGGCATTCTTGACCACATCCGCCGTGAGCTCTCCATCCGCTGCCATCTCCTTAATCTTGCCAATCGGGACATTCAGATAATCCGCAATGGATCTCACAAGGTTCGGGGCCTGTTCGAACACGGAGTTCAGATCCTGTCCGCGAAGGACGCCGGCGCCAAGGCCCTGTGACAGCTGGACCTCCGCGTTTGCGGCTTCCTGTGCGCTTGCTCCTGCAATGACCATCTGCTTCTGTACAATCTCCGCAAAGCGGATGACCTCATCGGAGCTCGAAAATGCATCCCGCGCATTGTTTCCGAATCTCGCCACAACGCTCATCAGGTCATTGACCGATCCGCGGGCATTGTTTGCAGAAGCATAGATCTTCTGCATCGCATCGTCTGTTTTCTGTCCGATCACCGCATCCGAAGCTCCGGAATTGAAGTTGCTGACCATCATCTGAATGCGGGAAGTGTTCTGTACCAGCTCATCGGATGCCTCCACCACATTCTTGACCGCCTGCATGGAAAGATAAGTAGCCGCAATCCCTTTCAGCTTGCCGAGAAGCCCCTCTGCTGCCGATGCACCGCTCCGGATGGCTTCATTGTGCTTCTCCTGTTCATCGGATGCCTTTTCCGCCTGATCCGGCACTTTGCTGAGCTTATCCACCATCGCTGTCAATCCGGATCCGGATGCAGCATTCAGCGTTGTATTCAGATGTTCGAAGTTCGCAATCAGCCGGTCCGCTGCCTCCGCCGCGCTTTTTAGCTTGGCGGTCATATCGTCATTCAGCCGGATGGAAGAATCTAATGTTGCCATATCTCACCTACTTATCCGCATGTTTCAGCTCTTTTTCCCTCTTCCTGGCTTCCCTGCTCCACTTCTGGACAAAGGCAATCACCATTGCCTTCTCGTTGCTGTCGAGAGCATCAAACTTGCCCGGCAGGATCCCCAGTCTGCGGAAGCAGAAATACGCATAGGTTGCCATCGGGTCCATGTCCGGACCCTCAATCAGTTTTTTGCCTGATCCACTTTATCCTGAAGTCCGACATCGAAGCCGCACAGCTTGTTCACGAACTGCAGAAGGTCGAAATACTCGCCCGGCAGGTTGACCATTTCCGGAATCAGCTTCTCCGGAGACGCCGCGCCGTAGGATCTTAACAGCTCATCGTTGTGAAGGTCCGGCTCTACGACACATTCCGCAATCATGGCGTTGTTCAGAAGGTCCGTGTCCACTTCCTGACGGAGCTGATTCTTGCCAGGGACCTGTACCATCTTCGTGCAGCGCTTCCGGATCCGGTTGAACTCTTCCGAACTGATCGCGCGGAACTTCCACGGAATCGGTTCGCCGCTTTCATCCACAAACGCCTTCGACACCACATAGAGCTCTTCTGTCTCTCCTGCTTTCTTGTTCTGCTTCAAAAATGCGTGAAAATCCATCTTGTTCTCCTTGATTCCTCCCAAAAACGGGCAGAAGGGTGAGGAGGATGCACCTTTTCGGCATCTGCCTATCTGCCCGCAGCTTCTTACATTCCTGCCAATTCTGTGAAGGTCTCCGGCATCTCCACATCATCAAACGTGAAGTCGAAATCCTCGTCAATGATGTCCGAATCTGCATCAAACTTCGTGATGATCAGGGAATCCAGGTTGCAGTTCTTCAGGATGACCGTCTGGCGTCCCGCCTTCGAGGTCGGATCCTCGTTGGTAATCTGCATATCGAAATAGAAGTCCTGACCGTTCTTCATGTAGTTCAGCATTGCGGCGCGGAACTCGGAAGAGCAATAGTGCATCTTTCCGGACCCGGTTCCCTTCCAGCCGGTTCCCTTGTTGGCCTTGCCGGTCTTTCCCAGAATCGGAACTTCCTTCTTCGTCTTGGTTACCTTCGCCTCCACGCTGACGAACTGCATTCCGTTGTACCTGCGTCCGTTCAGTGTGTAATAGCATTCCGCAAGGGACCCCGAAATGGTGTCCCCGCCTTCCATAATCGTGTTGATATTGCTCATATCCGTCTCCTTATGCGACCTTGACCGTCATATACAGCTGTTCCATCGTTCCTGTTACGGTAATGGCATCTGTAATGACAACCGCGTTCTTGCTCTCGCCCTGTGCAACAGTGATGTTCTCCGACTCAAAGTTCTCAATCGCACGTCTGCGCTCCAGACTGTTGTGCAAGTCAACCACATCATTCCAGAGCGACACGCGACCGGATTCATCGTTCGGAACCTTGCCCAGGTACTTCGTATTGAACAGCGTGGCGATGTCGTTTCCGACCTGATCACAGACGCGCACCGTCTTGTTATCCTGGAAGATCTCGCCCTTCTCATCCGTGAAGGTAACAAGGGAATTGATATCCCGAAGGACACGGACATCTCCAGCCACATTGTGGAAAATCAGCTTTCCGGCATCCAGCGCGTTCTTCAGTCCCGACTGCGTATAGGACACATCAACGGTATATTCTCCATCGTACAGGGAATTCATCAGCGAATCCTCGACGGCGCATCCTGCTTCTGCACCGGTCACCCAGTACACCAGAGAAGCCTCATCCGCGCCGGTGTCCTTCACCTTGTTCTCTACGTCAATGATGCCTTCATAGTCTCCCTCGTAGTGGTACAGAACCGTCTGGAACTTCACGCCGATGTCATCGCGCATGCGCCTGGTGAAATTCGCTACCAGCTTCTTCGTGGTATCGTCCGTCGTCGCAACGCCCATCACGTTGAAGGAATAGCTCTCAATCGCGTCCAGATAAGCCTGATAGCTGTCTCCGGTTACACTGGCATTCGTTCCGCCTTCAAGGCTCTTCCCTGCCGTCTCTTCCAGATCCACGCCCGTCTTCCAGGTCACATAATCGTTATCCTTCAGGTCGGCCGCCTTCCCTACGGTCTGCATGTCCACCTTCACCGTGCCGAGGTACAGCGTGACATCGAACAGGGAAGGATTGTCCGCATTCGCCGCAATCACATATTTCAGATCATTGCCGCGGATACCGGAATACTTCGCCGTCGCATTGTCCGAGGTTGCCTTTCCTCCGCCGCTCTGCAGGTTGTACGCATACAGCGTCGTAATATGCAGGAACAGCTCCCGGACAGGCCGGAGCTTCTCCGACGTGTAGTCATACCCGAAGATCTGCCTGGAATTCTTCAGGAAATCATCCTGCGTCACCTTGAACACACCTTCCGGTCCCCAGTCGAGGAGAAGCGGCATCGTCGCAACGCCGCGCCCGGAAAGACTGTTTCCTGCTGCCTTTACCGAAACAAAATTGATGTATGTGCCCGGAAGCGGCTTGTTCTGCGTTGTAAACGTGCCTCCACCCAATGCCATATCATTTCACCTTACCTTTCCTGTACTCCTGCACAGCCTCATCGGCTTCCTGCAGGGTGTATTTCCTGTTCCTGTCCAGTACCGCCGCAACGATGTCCCTGTGCGCCTCAAACCGCTTGGAATCCATCAGCTGAGCACCGGTGAAGCGCTGCGGGGCGTCCACTTCGGTCTTTCTTTTTCTGACCGCCATCCTTCCACCTCCAATTCTGTTTTCTGCTTCTCCATCATCACGGCTTCCGGAGCGGTCCGGATCTCATCCGCCTGAACTCTGGCCGTCATGACAAGCACACCGTCTGAAACCGCCGTCTGCTTGTCCGTTGTCCTTACCAGGCGGTCCCCGGCCCGGAAGATTTCCAGACAGTCGAACAGCCTCTCCGCCGCGTCATTCATTTCCGCATTCGGTTCCGACGGGCTGCTGACTTCACTTTCCCTGGGAAAATAGCAGATATTCATCAGCCATGTTCTGCGGTACCTTCTCCAGAAATAGAGATTCTTCCCTGGTGTCACGCAGCGGATATAGAAGCAGGGTCCTTGAAAGCCCTGCTCGCTGTTCTCCGTCCGGATGGGATATCCCTCACCGAATTCTTCATAAATGGCATTGACCATGCCGTTTATCAACTGTTCTGTCGTCATCCGATATGCCTCTTCAGAAACTGTTCAATCTTCTTCTCCAGAAGGGCCGGCGTCTTGTTCTGTGTTTCCAGCTCCGCCTCCTGCAGCATCATTCTTCCTTCCACCCATCTCCCATTGACCGCCCTGTGTCCGTATTCCACATAGGGGCCATAGTAAACCGGATTGGTGATCTCAATCACATAGCAGCTGCCTTCTTTCCGCACATGGAGCTTGTTTGCATAGGCCGCAATGTTCTTGACATCTTTTCCCCCCGTCCAGCCGCGGACAAGCGTTCCTCCCGTCTTTGGAGATTTGGGCGGATACACGCCTTTTGGTGTACGCGGAATTACCTGCTCCAGAAGGAGCGCCGCGATATTCTTCGCACAGGATTCATAGAACTTCTCCAGCTCCATTCCCTGCCCATCCGTCAGATCATGAAGCTGCTTCTGCAGCCGTTTCAGATCTCCCGCGTCTGCTTCTCCAAGGCTCATGCGTAATCCTCCAAAGGCTCCAGCATGTACTCGCAGTGCGTCTGATAGGATGCCGGGATTCCGGACCGCTTCCAGTCGCTCACGGCACCGGTTGCCCGTACCACATGGACCCTGCTGCCCGGACGGATCCTCACATCCGGGGCAGTAAAGAGTTTTACCGACTGCGTGACCGTATCGTTTCCCGATCCTTCTGCCGACTGCGCAATGCTGGAAAAGGAAAGACGGCAGGGAATGTCCGTGTAGACCTCCCGCACCGTCTTTTTCGTTCTGTGTGTCATTTCATCCGCAGTGTCGGTCTGTTCGTATACCGTACAGGTGTCTTCGAACAGACTGTTCACCGCCTTCTGGTTTCTCACCAGCACATTTTTCGGTATCGTAACAGCTCATCCTTTCTTCCGCTCAGAAGATCCTCAATCATCGCTTTCACCCGGACCGCCGGACTGCTGGCATCTCCTGCGTTATAGCTGATCTGCGTATCTCCGATCTTCAGGGACGATACTCCCGACTCAATGCCAAAGAGTTCATCCAGCTTCCCGGTGTTATACAGATCCTTCAGGAAATGCCCGCACGCCATATCTGCCATGACATAGCGAAGGCCGTCCGGAACATCCGGCAGGTGGCAGAAATTGCGGATATACTGATCTGCCCGAAGGAGCGCGTCTTCCAGTGCTTCCTTCGTCTCTTCGCTGTCATCGACTGTAAAGCCTTTCTGCTTCAGGGTCCGCTTTGTGAGGCGGAGCATTTCATACATATCCACATCTGCCTCCCGTCTTATCCTCTGGAAATAATGCGGGCAATCGGAATTGCCTTGTGGGAAATCGCATTCTCACCATCATTCACCAGGGACCAGTTCGCGCCGGTCTTCAGCTCTGCATCGGTCGGGCTGTTCGTTGCCTGAGAACTCTTCGTGTAAGAAATTCCCGCTACGCTGACCGCGTTTCTCTTGCGGCTGATCAGCGTATCCTCGCCGCCCGCCGTCTTGGCATCACGCACCATCTCATAGGGTACCTTCGCTCCCAGATCCTCGAAGCCGATTGCGCCGTCACCAAGGATGTAGGAGGTATATTTCGTTCCTGCTGCCAGGGACAGAACATATTCACCCGCTGCAATGTCCTTGATGCTCTTCGCTACCGTTGCCTTCAGGACCTGCGCACCGGTCGGAGTGCCGTCCTCAATGACTTCCAGCGCACCCTCTGCAGATCTCACCGTCCGCACATAGGTTGCCGCTGCATCTTCGGTCGGCATGCTATCATCGACCACTACCAGCTTGCCGTTCCAGGTGCCGAGGGAAAGATCTCTCTCAATTCCCTGCGGATCCGTGTACTTCAGGTAGGTCAGAAGCTTTAAGTTCTCCAGATTGGTGGAAATCGCGGAGTGCACGAACACCAGGCTGAACTTCTGCTTGTGATCGCCGCAGGCCTTCTGAACCGCCTTGTTCAGGGTGGTTGCCTCCATCACGTTGTGATCCGTCGCGGATACATCCAGCGTGTGCTTGTCCACGAACTCTGCGTTCGCCTTCTTGATGTCACCGGTTCCGGTTGCCGACATTGCAAAAATGCCATCCAGAATCGCCAGAAGCGTATTCTGATCCACCGTGTTCCAGTACTCCACCAGCTGTGCACGGACATTGGCCATGAAATCCACGCCGCCGGTCACATCATAGGAGAAGTCCGCCTCGGTCCATCCGTGCATGCGGCCGTAGGTAAACACACCCTGCTCGAAGGTCTTCGTCCGATCGGTCTTCACGTCCGTCTGGCCGTCATAGTTCTGCGGCTCTCCGCCGAGAAGTCCGAAGTAAGGCAGCACCGCATAGACACTTCCCGTCTGGGAATTGTCCTTGAATGCCTCCCGGAGCCTTGCGTCTCCCGTGATCGCGCGGGAAGAGCGCAGCTTATTCAGCCGGACATTCGGGACTGCACTCATATACTTGCCGAATGCCTGCTCATTGAAACTCTTTGCGTCAAATTTACCCATTGTTCATCCTTTCTTACCCTTCCGGGTTTTCCTTTGCCTGAGCAACAAAGTCTTCATAGGACATCTTCGCAGGGTCCGTCTCTCTTCCGGACGGATCAATATCCCCCGATTCTCCCGGCTTTGCGCCCTTGATTGTTGCCTTCTTCTCGCTGAACAGAAACCTTGAATCCTCCGCACCCTTCAGAGCCTTCAGCTGTGCATCCAGTCCCTTCACGGTTCCGTCATCCGCAAGCTCGGCTTTGTCCAGGTCAAGCAATGCGCGGACCGCCTTCGCGTTTCTCGCACCGGATTCCGTCAGTGCCTTCTCTACCGCATTGTCAATCCGGAGCTGCTTCATCTCCGCTTTGTGTGCCTCCACAGCCGCCTTGTTGTCTTCCTGGAGCTGTGTGATCTGTTCCTGAAGCTCCTTCTGGTCCTTCGCTGCCTTCTTCAGATCGTTCAGCTGCTTGTCACGCTCCGTGATCTGATCCTTGTAGCCGTCACGCTCCTTCGTCAGCTCTTCGATCTGCGCGTTCAATCCCTCTTTGGCGTGTTCGATGTTCTCGCCGTTCTCCTTCATGATCGCATCGACCTGCTCCTTGGTAAGTCCCATGTCTTCCAGCATTTTTCTGTTCATGCTTCCATCCTCTCTACGCTTTTAACGAGTGCGCTCTCCTGTGTTGGTTGGTTTTGCCCGCTTTACGCCCGGACCGGCAAAGCCGCCAGCAGGAATTGAACCTGCGCTTGTCACCCTTCCGGGTACCGCTCTCCTTCTGAGCTATGACGGCATAAGAAAACCGCCCGGATTTCTTCAGGGCGGCCTGTATATAAACGAATTGGTTATTCTCTATATGATTTCTACATACTCAGCATCTTCTGAATCAGAAGCTGATCCGGAATTTCAAATTTCACTTCTCCGGTCACCGGATTGGAATCCACATATCTGAGACCTGAGAAAATGAACCTCTGGCTTTGCTTTTCTCCTTCTACTGTCCCCTCTGCTTCATAAACAGCCGCTTCCGTAAACGGCTGGTCCGTCCAGTATTCCATCTCCTCCCCCACAATGAAGGAAGCATAAATCCGTTTCTCCTGCCGGTACCGCTTTCCGAGAATATTCACATAAGAGATTCTTTCCGTGATTTCTACTTTTCCGCTGAAATCCGCAATCTGAAACCGTCTCCCCGCCGAAATGGCACTCAGCTTTCCGTCGCTGATTCTCAATTCTTTCAGGATCATTGTTTTCCCCCTTCGCATTCATTGCATAAAAAATCCACCGGTCATTTCTGACTGGTGGTCTTTCTCAAAGTCCCGGGCAAATCTCTTTCAAGGTTTCCAGGAACTTCTTTGCTTTTTCAATGGTGGAATTGTTCTGCAGATATTCAATACCCGCCGGCGTGATTTCCAGATTCTCCGTGAGCTTCACGCCCTTCGCCGCGCCCGCAATACTGACGATTGCCACACCGTCCACATATCCACTGCGCTGCAGGTTCTTCATGATATAGGTCCAATACTTCTGATTGACCGGGAAAGCGTCCGTCCCGTATGTCAGATATCCCTGTGAAGGATCCTCTCCTCTTTTCAGGCACTCATACAGATAGGCAAGCACCCTGCAGATAATAACAAAATAATCATCTTTGGACATCGGTTATTCCTCAACGATTTCCCACTTGCCGCCTTTCCCTTCCGATCGGAAGAGCGGGGCCGGTCGTGTCATCGAATACAGATAATCTTCGCCGCTGTCATCGATCACACGATACCAGCCGTTTTCCTCTTTCGCGTCGTATATTTTCCCATCGGTAAGCCCATCCGGCCCGAACGACTCCCCTACATATCTGAGTTTCATTTCACCTCTTCCTCGTGATGCTTTATATTACCTTTGATCCGTCTTTATACGCCCGCCTGGCTTCATTGAGGCTCATGATATTGGCTCCACCTCTCATGTCAGGATGTTCTTCCTGAATAGGATCATTTTCCCATGAACAGACGGAACAAATATCATATTCTCTTACTTTCTCTTTTCCGCAACAGGGACAATATTCTTTCATTTCGGATCTTCCTCAACGATTTCCCATCTTCCGCCTTTCCCTTCTGACCGGAAAAGCGGGGCCGGTCGTGTCATCGAATACAGGTAATCTTCGCCGCTGTCATCGATCACATGATACCAACCGTTTTCCTCTTTCGCGTCGTATATTTTCCCATTGGTGAGTCCCTCTACTCCGAACGACTCTCCTACATATCTGAGTTTCATTTTCTCTCTTTTTGTGATTTTATTTTTGGACGGTACATTTTACCCTCTCGCTCGTACCAATGCACATCAAAAACGTATTTATCACTGGTGATTTTCCCGACAAACTTGGACCACTCTTCCGGCTTTCCTCCCAAGTCTCTCGAAAAATCCTCTGCATGGCGGAATTCTGTTTCTGATCCTCTGCCTGCAATAACTTTTGCATTTGTGATTGATGCATTCTTCGGAATATATCCGCTCTCTTTATTATACTCAAATTCCAACGGCTCTGATAAAGATTTTCCCGTTGTCGATGGCGGGAGAAATTCGTTTTTCCACTCCTTATAGCTCATATTCCGGACCGTGATCGTCTTGCCGGTCTCCGGATCCCTTGCAGCACGTACCGACGCCCGGAATTCTTCTCCCAGATAGGGGCATGTACAGCCTCGGCATCTGGGATGAAAGGGCGGGGCCGTCACACCGATCTCGAATTGTTCCATCGGATAGTGTCTGCTGTCCATATCACCGCAGAAGTCACAGGTAAGGCCGTCCAGTGTTTCCACGATTTCGTATTCCTCAACGCCCAGCTCCTCGAAGCTTTCCTTCTGCGCAATGTTTCCGATGGCAGCCGATTCCGTCATGACCAGTGTACCAGCTTTCATCTTCGCGTTCTTCACGCTGCTGTCCACGTACTTCTCCATGGCCTTGATGGCACGATCCGGAGAATCGCCGGTTGCAATCTGCCTTGTCAGCTCCCGGTGAAGCTCTCCCACCATCTTCGTCTTGTTCTCCCAGATCCGATCCGAGAAGTTCTTGCCGTCCGGGGCCCACGGATTCCTTACCGCGATGTCCATGGCCTTCTGGTTCACGCCTCCGACCTGCCAGCCGACACCGACGCCCTTCTGTACTTCATAGGCAGTATGGTAGTAGCTGTCCTCGTAGATCTTCGTGAGTGCCCTGCCGGTTGCCGCCAGCTCCACGCCGTAGGCCTCTTCGACAAAGTTCCGGAGCTGCAGCTTCATCGCGTCCAGTCTGGTGATATGTGCCCGGGCGGATGCGTTCTCCAGCTCATGATTCCATTCTCCGGTGTTCGCATTCTCCCGTCCCTTTTCTATGTACTGCTGCACATCCCATCGGAATTCGTCCAGCTCACCCTTCCGCAGCATCTGCCGGGCTTTCTCGTAGCTGACGCCATTTTCATCTGCAATCCGGTTCAGCCATTTCTCGATCTGCTTGTTCAGCTCCCGCTGCGCATCAGAGAAGGCTGCTTCTGCCTCTTTATAGGCTTCCTCCCCGGTTTTATGGCCGGATGCCTCGATCTGACGCATCCGCTTTTTCCAATAGCTACTGTTTTCCATCCTTTACGCCGGATTTATCCTCTTTTCCCGTCCTGCTGCCGTCTCCGCCTTCCGGATCATCGTCCGGATCCTTGCCGCCTGCTGCCTTCTGATGCAGATCGTCATAGAATCCGTACTGCTCCATGTTTTCCTGCTTCTGCTTCTCCAGACGCTTCATCTCCGCCTGTGGATCCGTCACCCACGGATGCTGTGCAATCAGTGTTTCATCCGACAGGATGCCCTCCGAATTCCGGATGTTGTTGATCACATCCGTCTCATTCATCATCATGTCGCGGTTGAAGATCACCTCGACCGTCTCCCCGGTGAAGTCTCCGGCCCCGGTATTGGCAAGGTGCGCATTCACGAACCACAGGAGCTGTTCCATGGATGCCTGGAACTCCGTCTCCATGTTGTTGGCATCCAGATCGATGTCGTTGTACATGGACTGAATGTTCATCTGGTTCGGGGATCCGGCCAGACGGTCATCCTTCGCATCGTAGCCCATGCAATTCTCAATGATGGCCTTCTTCAGAATCTCGATGATGGCCTTGTAATTCTCCGCATTCACAGAGACCTGAAGCGTGGATACGCCTCCTTCTGTGCCGTTGTCGCTGTTTACCTTCACAGCGCCGTAGGTGGCAAGATTCTCGCGGAACTCTCCCAGATCCTGCCCGTCATAGTTCAGAAGGACCAGAATCGTGTTGCGGGAATCTTCGCGCATGTTGTCGCAGAAGTTCGACAGAATGGTGTTGATGGCATCCTGCAGGCTCTTCGCGCTCTTGATCAGCGGAATCTCATCATCGTTACTCTTGAACGGGATCAGCGGAATCTTCGACCAGTTGTATCCGGTCTCGTTCCCTTCCTCATCCGATACCATCAGATAGTCCTGATGATACGGCTCGCACGGCGTCAGGCTGATTCCGCCCGTCGGTGACTCGAAATAATCAATGCCGTGTTCCGTGTATACTTCCACCTTCCACAGAATCCGCTCCAGATTCTTCCCTTCGAAGAGCCGGATCGGATAAATGCGATAGGCATATTCCAGAACGCTGTGTTCGGCATCCTTCCAACCTGGACAGACTTCATAGCCGGGGAATACCCGGAAGTCCAGCGTTCCGTTGTCGTTGTAGGTCGGGAAAATCCAGCAGATCCCCTCATTCAGGCTGTGCTTCGCCACAGACTTGATCTTTCTGGCAAAGGCTTTGTTGAATACCTTTCCAAGCGCTTTCGCATATGCCTTGTTGTCGCTTCGGAAGGTAATCGGCTTTCCCACCAGATAGTTGGTCTTCTGAATGACCATCTTCCGGTACTGGTTGTCTTCCAGACGGCTGTTCGGCAGATTATGAAGCACAACCGGCTTTCCATCCTCTCCGATCGCCGTCCGCTTCTTCTGCAGGATTTCCTGTTCTCCGGTGTAGTACCGGTATCCGTCGACCATCATCCGCCGCTCCGGTGACGAGAGGAAAAGGCTGATTTCCTTCTCCATGAATTCCCGTTCCGTCATGCAGCTCTGTGCACCCTCACGGATGATCCGGTTGATATTGTCAATCATGCTGAAATCAAACATTGCTTCGTCTGTTCCTTTTCCCGGTTATCTCTTCCGGTCTGTCTGCTCTTCCTTCTCTTCTCAATCAAAGGAAAATGTCTTCCTTCCAAGGCGCCTTATCAGTGACGCCGCGGAATCCGGCGCATCATCGTGTTCCGCATTCTCTGTATAGTCGAGGATCTGCGCCAGATAGTCCGGATCCGTGGAAGGCAGCCATTCGATGCTCTTCCACTTCGACCGCAGATAGGTGCTGATCTTCAGATACTTGTTCATGTGCTCCGCGTACTGCTCGACCCGCCACCCGAGAGATTTCATCTCTTTCGCAAGATATCCCTTATCGCCGTTCGTTTCACATGCGATTGATCCGGCCTGCATCCTCTGATGCAGCTCTTTCATCTCTGCAAGGCAGCTGTCCACGTGCTTCTGCCACAGGCGGCCGTAGGCAATCACTCTGCCATCTGCCAGCTGGTGCATGACGGTATAGGCGGTGTAATCTCCGCCGCCATAGGCCGCGTCCACGTGTGCCTGTCCGCCATGAATCAGGCTTTCATCCTGGCAGAACCTCGGCTCTGAGAAGAGCGCATCCGCGTCCGCGATATGCCGCAGTTCGTAGTTCGCCGCAAACAAAGAAGGGCTCATACTCTCCCGAAGCCTCTGCAGCTCTTCGGGAGAAATCAGCCCCGTGTGATAACAGTCGTATTTCTTTATGTTCGGCATCAAAGAGAACGCATCCTCTTTGTGCCAGGGCGTCCCGGTATTGATGAACCGCCCGCCCCTGTTCTTGATGTTCTGAAGCTCCTGATAGGCAAGCTTCGTATGCTCCCGCTCCGCCTGACTGATGCGGTCCTTCACGTTTACGATATCGTCGGTGATGACAATATCGGCGTGCTTGCCGGTGATGCTGGTCCCGATACCAAGTCCGATCAGCTGGGAAACGCCGCGGGGCGATGTCGTCAGATTCGTCGTGATTTCGCTCTTCGTATCGGTCGGAAGGACCAGACTGCAGCCGTACAGATCATTCACCATGATCTGAAATACCGGCCCCTGCAGGATCTTGGACGTCTGTGTGATTACCTCGCCAACGTCCGTATCGGTCTTTCGGAAGAAAAGAATATTGTTGTTCGGCTGCCACACAAGGAGCAGGGCTTCCGTAAGGGACAGCACCGTTGTCTTATAGGATCCGCGGTGTCCCTGGAGTGTCTGATCCTCCCGCGCGAACAGCATGCTCTTCATCCATTCGCTGTGCAGCGGTGTCAGGTCCTTAAATCCGATCAGGTGGCCGATTCTGTGCGGCTCTGTGTGTATCAGGTTGGCCCATTGCTCTCTTGTGTACATTCCTCATCATCGTTCTTCTCCGCGGTCATACCGTGAAACAGCTCATCCAGCTTTTGAATGGCTTCTTCACGGTTCCCAACGTTCACGTCCATCTTGTCATTCCACATGCCAAGATGACGGCCCAGAAGCTCCAGCGCCTTCGTCTTGTCATAGGTTCTTATCTCAATTCCGTATTTTCCGTCTTTGATCTCTGCCAGTGCCCGTTTCTGATCTTCGGTCAGTTGATCCGTAGGAACGCATTCCACGGTCACACGCAGCACCGTCTGTCCGCTCTCATCCACGACCGGAATCAGGTCCCCGTCCGGCCCTTTCTTCATATCCGGCTTCTGTATCACACGGACATAATCCGTCACATTGGAGAATGCGATGTCTGCAAGCTCACGCAGCACCCTGTCCTGCGTGATTTCCGTGCGCTTTTCACGGTCCTTCAGGCGCTTTTGCAAATACTTTTCAATCTGAGCATTTCTGAGCAATTTTAGGCCGGATGCGGCCGCCGAATTATCAGACTTACAGTTCGGGTACGCTTTCCGGTATGCTCTTGTTGCGTTCAGATCAATCAGATACTCATCAACGAAAATCCTCTGCTTTTCGGTCAATGAGCATCACCTCCCTGCTTATGACCTTCTGAATGCATAAAAAGCGGCGCCCTTTTCGGGAACGCCGCAGCGGTGTTTTTCCTGTGCTTCGCGCCTGCACAATCATATAGGGGGAAAATAGCAGCAAAAAAGGACGGAGATCTCTCTTCGTCCTTTCGCTTTCTAACATATTATCACGGGTTCTTGTCCCCTGAGTATCCCTTTTATAAAATACTTACACCTACATCAGGTTCTCGCGCGGTTCTGGAACTTTCTGCCCGCGTTTCCTCGCAATCTCCAGCCACTCCGAAATAACCTGTTCCGCATTCTCCATAGCCCCTGCAGCCGTTGCTCCATCCGCCATGCATCCCGGAAGTTCCGGAACTTCAGCAATGAAAGCATTATCTGCAGGAGACCAATAAACGATTCTCTCGTATTTATGCATATCTACGCCTCGATTACGCTGAGATCATCTTGCCCAGCGCGTCCTGCAGCACCTTAGAACAGCTGATCCCATTCGATTCCACATAAGTGTTCAGCCACGCCGGAATGGTAAGTGTCTTCTTCACGGCCTTCTTTCCGTATTTCTCTGCATATGCGTCCATATCCAGCGCGACCATGCTGACAAATCCGCCGGTCGGTGCCTGGATACTCCCCGGATCAGACGCCTTCGGGGCTTTCTTCCCATCTTCCAGATCCGTAAGGATCCATCCGCTTGCCGCGTCTTCTGCCATAAAGAGAGCATCCGCTACCGCGTCCCCTTCCGTAATGCATCCCGGAAGATCCGGAAATTCCACCATATATCCTTCTTCGTCATCAAACGGTGTAAACACTGCAGGATATGCAAGTTTCATGTTGAATTCCTCCTTTTATCGTTCAAAAGATTCAGATGCAAACAGAGCTTCACAGCCCCGCCTGCTTCAATATCGTCTTAGCTGTTTTGATATTGATGTCTCCGTGATGTTCCGGTATGGTTACCTTTCCTTTCTTGCTCGGGTGCTTGTATTGGTGGTGGCTTCCGACCTGCGCCACCTCATACCATCCATCAGCTTTCAGCATTTTTTCCAGTTCTCTGAATCTCATTTTCTTCTGCTCCTTACGTTTATTATATTAGTACGTATTGTACGTATTGTAAAGAAGGATTACAGTTTCCTGCTCAACTCATAATAAAAACGTCTGCGCTTCTCATAGAACTGCCTTTTCCCGCACGGCATTCCTTTCGCCTGCAACTGCCAGAAGGTCCAGCCATACGCCACGCCGAGAAGCAGATAATCATAGATCTCCGGTGCAGCCTCCCGCGCCGTGTTTTCTACAAGCTTCTTTTTCTTCTCCAGCGTATACCGGCGCATTGCCGTTTCTGCCGCGGCGTCATAGTCTCCGGAGGTCTGTACCTTCTCCCCGTCGTAGGTGATGGCCTTGCTGGTGTCCGGCTCCGTGCGAAGCTCCTGCACCCAGTTCGGATATTGCAGAGCAAAGTGCAGCACCGTCAGAAACTCCTCTTTCGGCAGATAGAATTCGTTTTTCTCACTCAAAATTCTGTTCCTCACTTCCATTCTCTCCCTGATGCTCGGTCCTTCAGATGTATGTGGCCGACAACCTCAAACCCTGCAAACTCCGCGATGCTTTTCATCATGTTGATGACCTTTATCACATGATCCGGCGTCCGCATGGCATTGTGCACCGCATGATCCGCGGTCGGATCGCTGTACTTTTCTCCATTCATCCCCTGTCCCCTATCACGCACAAATTCCCTGAGAAGACGGAAATCTTCTCAGGGGAAAATCTGCCGTTAAAGCGATCATTTATTTGCTTTTCCAGTGTTTTCTACACCTATAACGAGCTTTTTCTCCAGCGCACAAAACACCTTATCAGCACTTTCCACCGTCATTTTTTTCTTTCCATTCTCCCAATAAGTAATTGAGCGAATCGTAACGCCTGCCTTCTTTGCCAATTCTGCCTGCGTCATGCCTTTCCTGATGCGTGTTTCTTTTAAAATTTTTCCTAGTTCCATTTGTGTCTTTCTCTCAGTTGAACGGCAGCTCTTCGTCGATGCCTTCCGAGATGTTCATGAAGCCATCCAAGGCTCCCTGCTGCCACGATCCGCCGCCAGCATCCTGCTGCCCCGGTTTGCCTTCCTGCTGCCCCTGCGGCTGTCCGGATCCTGCTGCCTGAGAGCTTCCCTGGCTGTACTGCGCCGCCATCTGATCATCCACCGCGTTCCGGCCGGCATCCTGCCTGCTCTCTGCAAATTCCTGACCATCCACAACCACATCCGTTGTGTAGGCCTTCGTTCCGTCCTGTCTGGTATAGCTTCCGGTCTGGATCCTGCCAGAAACGCAAATCTTGCTTCCCTTGTGCAGATACTTCTGCGCGAATTCTCCCGCCTTGCCGAAGGCGACGCAGGAAATAAAGTCTGCCGACTGCTCTTCGCCTTTCCCGCGCCTCCGGTCCACGGCCAGCGTGTACCTCGCGATTGTCACAGGCTCCGCGGCCTGTGACTGTCTTATGTCCGGATCCTTGGTCAGGCGTCCCATCAGCACTACTCTGTTCATTTCTCTACCCCCAATTCTCCAATTCTCTCCTTCGTGCGGATCTGCTTTGATCTGATAAACTCCTGCAGATCTTCCTCCGAAATATCAAAGAGCTTCTGCAGCTCACGGATCACAATCAGCGTATCCGCCATCTCCTCTACCAGATGGGCCTTACGGTACGAATCCAGCCCATACCGGCAGACCTTGCAGATTGCCTGAATCAGCTCCGCCGGTTCTTCCCTGGCAACATCCAGAATGAGATTCTTTGGAAAAAGCTCAATCACCTTTGCAATAACCTCATCATCAAATTCAAGTTCTACTGTCTGCATTCCTTCTCCTTCCTACGGAGTATTTCCCGCACGTACTCTTCCATGGTCTGACGTTTCATTCTATGATCCCCTCCTTTGCCAGCTCATACAGATTGATGCCTGCTTCCTCCCGGCAGGCTTTCCACAGCTTTTTGTAATCGTCCCGGTATTCTCCGCGGATCTCCTGTACCAGTGTGACCAGCTTCACCAGCATATCGGCGGAGAATCCATAGTCCATACAGCGGTACAGGGCAAGGAACAGCGCCGCCTCCATCATGGTTCCCATCCATTTCGCCTGCTGCACCCGCATATAGCAGAATTCCGGCGTTGTAAGCTCCACCTCTTCCTTCGGCGTCCCGTTCAGATAAACAAGATCGTGCCAGGATGGACTGTCCTCCGTCGGTTTCAGCTCTATTCCGGTTTCCTCTTCCAGCATCATCAGGATGGATACGTTTTCCTGCTGCGCGCATTCATTCCAAACCCTTTGTGTCTCCATGAGCAGGTCATGAAGGCGCTTCGTTCCGAACCTCCATCCCCTGTGAAGAGCGATGCAGGCCGCTGCCAGCATGATCCGGACCCATTTGCGGCCTTCCATCTCCATTTTCCGCAGTGCTCTTGCCCTGGTATTATTCATCCTCTCCTCCGATCCGGAAATCTTCCATCTTCGTTCCCTGCGCCAGTGCTATGGCC
Source organism: uncultured Lachnospiraceae bacterium (assembly GCA_937877165.1). GTDB lineage: Bacteria > Bacillota > Clostridia > Lachnospirales > Lachnospiraceae > CAG-791. The sequence goes on from CALEFO010000194.1 coordinate 102,288, forward strand.
ATGACTGCCACAATGACCAGAGAAACACCCGCTGCCACCTTCAGGGCGGTTCCTGCTGCCGCCCTGATTCTCCTCCCTGCAATTCTCTCAGCAGGCTTCGTTCTTTCTGTTCTCCACATCCTGCTCATCCTTCCCTTCATCCATGAAATCAAACAGCGTCGGCATATCAATCTCGCTCTCTGCCGCCTGCAGATAGCCCACACCGTCGCGGAAATAATCACAGTTCAGCTCGCAGCCTTTCCCCTTGCGTCCCATCTTCACCGCAACCATCGGGACCGTCATCAGGCCGCCGAACGGATCATAGACAAGATCGCCCTTGTTGCTGTACCGGTTGATGATCCTCTCCACGATGTCGATCTGAAGCGGGCAGACGTGCATCTGGAGCTTTCTCCTGGACTGGTTCGTGTTCAGCGTCTTCATGCGGTTGATATCGTCCCAGACCTCGGAAAGATTCCAGGAACCGGGTGCCACCACCATGAAGGTCGCCGGAAGCCGTCCGTCTTTGTCCAACTCTTCTGCAAGCTTCACATGATCCTCATAGCTGTACACCGTCCCGCGGCTGTATTCCCGGTACACCTTCTGAAGGTTCTTCGTGCTGATATCCTTCAGTTCCTCCTTGCTCACCAGCCGGTCGCCGGAGGATCGCCAATAGCCGTGTGCGTCAATCTGCCACTGCGCCCTGGTATATTCTTCCTTCGTCTTGGTCACCGGCTCATCCGCGTAGGCGTTCGACCGGTCCGTCGGAAGCTTCCGGAACAGAAGAATGTATTCCGGGCAGCCTACGCCCATCTTCGAGCCGTCCTTGCACTGTTCGGACCATCCGAGGCGGTAGGTCTGGTTATTCTCCCGGACTACATCCGTCACGACGGTAATCATTCCCATGTACTGGAACCCATGCTTCATGTAGTGCTCAATGCACAGCGCATGGAACGGCTCAATCGTCGGCATCCCGGTGCCCGTCGCATTCCCGAACAATACGCGGTCCTTGACGTGGATGGCGGCCACTCTTCCCGGCTTCAGAACGCGCAGCAGCTCCGGCGTCAGAAAGTCCATCTGTTCAAAAAAGCGTTCGGTATTCTCGTTATGCCCGAAATCGTTATAATTCGCGCTGTATTCGTAGTGATTGCCGAAGGGGATGGATGTATGGATCAACCCCACGCTGTTGTCCGGCATCCTTCTGGTCTCTTCTACACAGTCGTCATTGACTGCTTCATAGTGTTCTCCCGTTACTCTCACTGTCTTCACTCCCATCTTCCGGCGGATCAGCTCCGGAACTTCTGCATTGTTCAGCCCGTATTTCTTCACTATCTCCACCATCTTCTCCACCATGTGGTTGTGATCCTTCCACTTCCGCAGGAGCGTGTCCTTGATCTCCCGTTCCGACTCCATGTAGATAATGTCGATCACAACCGGCTGATCCTGAAGGAACCGGTAAATACGGTGAATTGCCTGGATAAAATCGTTGAACTCATAATCAATGCCAAGAAAGATCGCACGGTGGCAGTGCCTCTGAAAATTGCAGCCGGATCCGGACAGCTCCTTCTTCGTTGCGAAGATCCGGAAGTTGCCTTCCGAGAAGTCAATCACCCGCTGTTCCCGCTTGTCGTAGTCCATGGAGCCGTAGATATCCACGGTTTCCGGAATGGCTGCTTTGATCGCGTGCCGCTCTGCTTCCAGATCGTGCCAGATGATGAAGTGATCGTCCGGGCTTGCCGTGACAATCTCTTTTGCCTTCTCCACTCTCTGCCCGATGCTGGTCCGCTTCACGTCTGCCGCCGATTTCAGATCCAGCGCCGCATCCTCGAACAGCTGCATCTGGCCGTTCCGGTCCTGTGTCTTGCCGTACTCCACGGGGAGTTCAATCCAGTTGACCGTAAGCGGCGGCAGGTCATAGCCTTCGTCCGAATACTCCGGATTCAGGTCGGACGGCTTCGTAACGAAGAGTGCCCAGCTTCCCAGCCACGTCCAGAATTCATCCTCCTGCGTCGGGTACAGTGTCAGGTTGTTCGCCTTCGTGCTGTCCCTCTGGAAAAACCTCGTCAGGGCCTGTCCGGTGTCCATGATTTCCAGATACCCAGCATAATGGATCAGCTCCTTGTACCGGTTCGGGGAAGGCGTCGCCGTGGCGACAAGCTTATATTTCACGCCCTTGAACTTGTCAAGGAACGTCTGATAGGTCTTACTGCCGAAGCTTCGCAGCACTGAGGCTTCATCCAGACTCGTCGCCGCGAAGAACGCCGGATCAATGTCCCCGTCCCGCACTCTTTCGTAGTTCGTCAGAAGGATTTCTTCGCCTGCTGCCTTTACCTCTTCCATGGTCTTCACATAACGGGGCTTCTCATACCCCAGAACCTGCACGGCGTCCCGTGTAAATTCCTGCTTCACGCCAAGGGGAAGGACAATCAGCGCCTGCCCGCCTTCGTGCCTGGCTGCCTGATGGCAGAACTCAATCTCCTGCACCGTCTTGCCAAGGCCGAAGCTCTCGAACAGCGCTCTTCTTCCTCCCCGCAGTGCCCAGCGCACGGCATCCTTCTGGTGTGGCTTCAATGCCGGGTTGATCTCTCCTGCTGCCACCTCGAACCCGGACGATGGTGCAAGCTCTACTTTCGACTGCAAAAATTCCTGATACGTCATCTCATAAAAGGAGCCGATATATCTATTACCCGGCCGGGGCCCGTCTCCTTTCATCTTTTCCCAGCGGTCCGGATTTGTCCGAATCTGTCCGGCCTGTCCGTTCCGCTTTTGTCCATTTCTGTCTTTTCTGCGCAGATTATGGCTGATTTTCTGCCATTTTCCGCCCTTTCTCTAAAATGCCATCGCGCACGTGAAATTCACGTGCAGACTTCCATTTTCTCTGTGCTCTTTTCGCGCAGATTATGGCTATTCCTCCCTATGAAATTCTCCCCGAAGATCTCCATCCACTCCTCATGCGTATGCCCTGGCAGGCTCTCCCACTTCTCCTGTGCCATTTCCTGCAGCATCCGCTGATATCCGTTGAACTCCGGATGATGGACCGCCTCCCGGCAGCCTTCTATATCGCCTTCGTGATGCTTCACGCACAGGTGAACCCACAAACCGTAGTGTTCTGACAGCTTCCGGTTCTTCCCTGGGAAAATATGGTGCTTGTGCAGTGCCCGTTTTTCCATATCATCGCCGTCCAGCAGGGCGCAGAGGAAACACACCCTGCTGCCCTTCGGCTCCATGATGGATTTACTCATCCTGTACCTGCTCCATCTCCACGGCGTCCTCCACCGTGGTGACAATCGTCTCGGAGAGCTTCACACTGACCGCGCCGCTCTTCGTCAATGTCATGGACGCCTTCGCGCCGTTTCCCAGTCCGATGCTGACCCCGTGAAAGATTCCATGAGCCGTTGCGTCCGCCGCATCACTCAGGATCTTCGCCGCATCCGGGAACCGCGGTGCAATCACCTTTGCCGCCGCGGTCCTCGCCTTGCTGGCTTCATAGCGGATATTGCGCTCCCGGATTGCGCTGTCGCAGTTGCACTCATCCGTCGCGATCCTGTCCAGCTCCTCCTGTGACATGCCTCCGGCGAACCGGACCAGTCTCCGCTGTCCACAGAAACGGCAGGTTCCCATCTCTGTTCCGGAATGCAGTTCTCTTTCTTCCGTCCTTTCTTCTGTCTCTTCCCTGTTCAACTCTTCCATGATTCCTCTTTCTCCACGTAAAACGCGGTGTTCATCACTTCACCTTTCCATTTTTTCAGCTCATCGCAGATCTGCAGCATCATCGCTTCCTTCTTCTCATGATCTTCCGTGTGCAGCCCTGCGAACTTATGCGGCTCCAGCCCGCACAGAAGACTTTCCCAGTCCCCGCTGTTCTTCACCTCTTCGCCGTTCTTTTTTCTCCATCCGTTTTCCTTCCACTGCCACGGCCACCCGGCATTTAAGGCCCCGATGACAGGATCCGACATAATGATCTGCACACTGCAGGGCCGGATCAGGATATCCAGTGCGGCCGTCAAGGTCCGGAGCTGTGCCTGTTCCTTCGTGACATCAATGAGTCGCACAAATCCGCGGCGCTGTGCCTTCTGCTCTCCGGCTTCTACCAGCCACATGCCGATGCCGCAGGACTTTCCCGGCGTTGCCCAGGATGTTTCCGCGTAGATCTTTACTTCCACCTTCCTCACCCCCTTTCCGGTGCTGCTCTTCCGCGCTTTCTCTTCTCCGGCTCTTCCAGGCGGATATAGCTGATCTCCTGAAACGCCGTCCCGTCCTCATAGGTGCCACACACCGTATGGTCCTTGTCGATCGCGTAGCCCTTCCGCTCCCGCGGATCCCGGAAGCCTGCTCTTCTGGAAATTACCCGAATGGTAATCTGCGGCTCCTTCAGATTCCGTGAAGGTGTGTAAAGCTGTCCGATCTTCTTCCCTTCCGTCTCCGCGGTCCGTAATGCGTACTTCACGAAGTAGCTCGCGATGTCCGCATACTGCCCGCCGGAGTTCAGCGGCACCACGTTCACGATCTGGCCTTCTTCCCAGCACTCACGGATTTCCTTCAGATCCGCATCGGACAGGACCATGTGGATATGCCTGGAACCTCTCGGCCCGACCTCCATGGTGGCCACATATTTCATCTCCTTCCCGGCCTTCTGATACCTGGCCTTCATTCGCCGGCGGAAATTGCTGAACCGCCTTTTCATCTCTTCGGAATTCTCCGGTGCCTGTGCTTTCTTCCATGAGAGCGTCACCAGAGCATCCTTCCCGTCTTCGAAATTCGCATTGAGCTTCCACCGAAGCCTTGCCTCTGCTCTTTTCAGGTGTGCCCTCTTCGTACTCTCCGGTGATTCCTTCTCCGGAGGTCCGCCCCTTCCTCTCATCCCATAACGGGGAGCGATGAGCCTCTGAACCTCCAGCACCTTCCCCGCACGGATGATCTTCTCTATCCCTCGCATTTCCCTGCCTTTCCGGATGAACACGGTCGTAAGTTGGATTACTTTACCGCGTCGCGAAAGCGGATCCGCCCCGCTTCCTCCTGTCATTTTTCTTGTGGTTTTCGGAAAATGCGCTATACTAAATGTTGTGGTGCCGTATGGCGCATTTCCCGGGGAGGCGGTTTTCTCAGAACCGTCTCCTCATTTTCTTTCCAGACTTCCCCAGACCGCCGCGCAGTCCGTCCGGGCTATTTGATGGTCCATTTCGTCCCGAGTCAGATGCTCCCGCCTCAGATCTCCGCAGATCCGGCTGCAGTAGTCCTTTCCCTTCGCTCTGGTGACCTCTTCTCTTGTCCTGATTCCGAACATGCAGTTAATAATCATCCTGTTACCCCGCGGGTTGCCTGAATCCGCACGGCTCCCCGGCTCACGCCGAACTCGGCTCCCAGCTCTGTCCAGCTTCTCCCGGCGGCGTTCTGCTGACGCAAATAGGCTCTTTCTTCATCCGTCCATACATGGAAGCCCTTTCTTACACAGGGCTTTGCGGCCTTCTTCGCCGCTGCTCCAGCTTTCCGTTTCTGCTGCATCACCTGCGCCGCGGCCTTCCGTCTTCTCTGCACCGCTTTCTGCTCTGTCCAGCCTTCCGGAAGCTCCGGCTTCGCTCTATACTCGTGCGTCGCCGGGAGTTTCGTCTCCGGAAGCGCCACCTTCCTTACTCTTGCCTGCATCGTCTTTTCCCTTTTCTACGTGCTATAATTTCGCTATACACTTTTTTGGTAGGTCCCTCATGTCTGATATGGAAATCCCCGATTTCGGTGATATTCTCGATGATCCTGATCAGAGAATTATTCGTTATATGGATATGCTTGAAGAAAAGCACAAACGTCGTGAGAACATCACCTTATGCATTTCCATCATCAGCGCTATTGCTGGTGTCATCGCTTCCATCGCATCCGTTGCTGCTCTGCTGAAGCATTAACTTCAGCTCTCTGATTTCCCGGATGATCATCACCATCAGAATGACATTCACATTCCCGATCTCATCAGCATGCCTTTCCAACCTGTCCAGTCCAGCATCGGAAATTTTTCCGATGCGCCGGTATTCCGTCGGCTTGTTCTTCTTTCGCAGTATTCCCATTGCCCTTTTTCACCTCGTCCATAACAAGACGACGATCGTTCTCATACGCCCTCACCCCGCATCGTCCAGGTCCTCGCCCTGGTATCTCCTTTGGTACTTTCCCCGCAGTCTTTCCATCCGTTCCTCCTCGCGCTGCCTCCGTTCTTTCCGGTCTTCCAGCCAGACAGACAGGATGATCAGTGCTGCGCCAATCGCGAAGAATGCGATTGCCGCTCCGGTCTTGTCAAAAAAAGCACTCATGACCGTTGACTCCAGCAGACAGATCAGCCCGCCAAACGATAAAATGTCCTTCATGCCGCTTTCTCCCTCTCCCTCAAGATGGCCATCAGAACCGAATAAAACTCGCTTCCGGCCGGAATCATGATTCCTTCCATGGACTCTCTGACGGATCCGTCAGAGAGAATGTTTCGCACACTCATTTCCCCTTCTCCTTTCGTGGTGCCTCCTCCGTGCTATATACTTTCTTCACAGGCTCCTGCCAGAGCCGAGTATCTAAGGAAGGAGGTATATGTCATGGAAGAATTGAAATCTTCGCATTTTAAATGGTCTGATGCTTCATCTCTCCATTGGAATGACCTGTCTGGTTCAGCTCTTACTTATGGAGATCTCCAGAAAACAACAGACGAGGTGTATTCCCTGTTGAAAGATTCCGCAGATCAAGTCCCACAAGATTTATCTGCTTCTGCTGATTCCCTCGTGGAAACCTACGGATCTTTTGAAAATGTCAAAACCATCGGTGAATTCGTCACCGTTCTACACGGTTTTGTACATTCCGATGCGTTTAACAAGCTCATCAGCTCCGCTTGCCGCGCTGCCATCGAGCAGACCGTCAAACACATCATCGACATTCTTTTTTCTCTTTGATTCGTCAGCGGGTGCTGCAATCACCCGCTGATGACCTTTATTACCTCTACTATCTTTGAAATGATTTCTACCGAAATCAGGCTCGCAGTTAATCCGTACAGAATTCCTGCTTTTGCTTTTATGCTCTTTTCCTGATCTCTTGCTTTTTCTGATTTCTGTCTGCTATCTGCTTCCAGCCTCAGGTAATCTATCGGATCCCAGCTTTCCGGAAGCTCTGTCGTGTGCTTTTTTATCTTTTCAAGCTCTTCCTGGCTGATCTCTCTATTCATCAGCTTGTATTCACTGGCGTACTGATCCAGCTGGAACGCAGTTGAAAACGAGTAAGCCGTCAGTTCCCCGTCATCTTCTGCAATTCTTGTGATAATGGAAGGATCAGCTTTTTCTGCGTAATATCTGGCTCTCATCCTCTTCTCCTTTCGTGGTGTCTTTTTAAGAAAGACCGTCAAGGTCTTTCTTCTTTGTGGTAGATATCTACCACAAAACTAATTTTTACTTAGCGTTTCAGGCACAAAAATATCGCTCATTGCACATCCGTACAGATTGCAGAGCCTAATAAACTGCTGCGTTCTAGGAAAGGTACGGTTACTTTCCCAGCTTACAATCGTACTTGTTGCAAACCCAGTCTTTTTGTGGACTTCTTCTTGGGTCATTCCTGCGTTTATCCGTGCCGCTTTTAATGACATGCTCATCCGGTTAACCTCCTTTCGGATTTATTTGAACATGCTCATAATACTAAGTCTTTCTTAGTATGTCAATCAAAACTTAGTTCTTTCGATATTTTTTGTTTTACTTTTGCTAGTTTATAAAGTATGATCAGTGTCAGGAGGGACATATGAGTGATACAGAATTGAGAAGGATATTTGCTGATAATCTTAATTACTACCTGAACATAAATAATTTTTCTCAGGCAGACATGGCACGGTATATGCATGTTTCGACCGCAACCGCAGCACAGTGGTGCACGGGCAAGACCATGCCTAGAATAGATAAAATTCAAAGTCTCTGTAATTGGTTCGGTATAGAAAAGTCGGATCTCCTTGAAACAGCAAAACATGATCCCGAAGAGAAGTACTACATGAATGCTGAGGCCAGGGAGATGGCCGAGTTTCTTTTCAAAAATCCGGAGTATAAGGTTCTCTTCGATGCCTCCCGGAAGGTGAAGCCCGAAGACATCGGCTTTGTAAAGGAAATGATGGACCGTATGAGGGGAAGTGATTCCAGTGATTGATGATGACATCCAGACCATCTGTCTGGATCTCCCTACCACTATCCGATCCTATGTAGTCTCCAACCGCGACGGCAGTTATACCGTCGTGCTCAATGCAAGGCTGTGCCGGGAGCAGCTTCTCAGAGCATACTCCCATGAGATCGCACATCTCTGCCGGGGTGATTACGAGAAGACGTGCAGCGCAGATCTGATTGAAGTTCATGCACATCAGGATGCAGAATTATCAGATTCAAGACTTGAGGCTTAGAACATTTTTCCCACGTTGGAAAAATGATACTGAACTGTCCTGATCATTTTGTTGACATCAACAATATGATCGTCCCTGCAAAAAGTACCTACCATTTTGCTGATGTCGGCAAAATGATAATAGTTTGTAAGGGGGTCTTTTTCTTCTATAAAGATGTCAGATTTAAAGATCTCGATAGTTCAATTTTTGCTGATTTATTGTACTATCCATTGTAATGGTTCAAGGTTTTGCGAAATATTGAACTACCCACGACAATCACGCGAATCACACTCGAAGAATAATTTACCTGTTGTTTTTTCTTATTTTTCTGCTATAATAGGATATGTTTTTATAGCGAATGACTGTTGATCGGTCACAGAAGGGGCTACGGGTTTTCCTGTAGCTCCTTTTTGTATTTATATTATTTCATGAGGGTTTAATATGGCTAATTTAATGGATGCTGTGCGGTACTCTTCTCCTCAGGATCAGGTAAAAAAGCTGAAAAGCAAGGGACTGATCATTAATAACGCTGATTACGCGGTTCACGAGCTTTCTGTTTATGGCTATTACAATATTATCAATGGCTATAAGAGGCCTTATACGCATATGGCCGATGGCGAACGGGTATATAATGTCGGAGTAACCTTTGAGCAAATTCACTCCCTGTTTCTTCTGGATCATAGTATTCGAAATTCCATCATGGCCGCTATGCTGGATCTCGAAGAAAGTCTTCGTGCCTCAACCGCAGATGTTATTGGGAAATTTATTTCTACAGATCATCATGAGTATCTGCAAAAAAATCATTATCAGGATCGGCCTTCCCGCATTGAGAAGTTTTCAACAGATGGCATCCTCCGTACACTTTCAGTGAATGCCAGATCCGGGAAAGATCCCATTCGATATTACTCTGATAAGTACGGAATTATTCCGCCATGGATTCTCCTGAAGGGAACATACTTCAGCACTTTGATCAACTATATCCGCATATTAAAACCAAACGAAAAATCTGCTCTTATCCAGAAAATGTATAATATCAACGACCAGAATGCTTCTATGCAATGCACCAAAACTTTTTTCAGCTCTGCCTTGTTTGTTTGCCTAGATTACCGCAATCGTGCTGCCCACGGCGGACGAATTTATGATTTTGATTCTGATCATGCCGAATACTTTGAAAAAGATAACGAATTTTATAATATTTTTCCAAATTTTTCATTCATCCAATCTCTGTCTGGAATAGGACGGCTCCTTGCCATACTTGCAATGTTTACCAATAGCAATGCTGCCTCGATTCTTGAAGAGTCTGTCAATGTACAAATAAGCCGCCATCTATCCTTTTTCCCAGATGACAAAGATGTTTTGGAATCGCTAATTCAGACGAAAATCAATGTAAATCGTGTTGTGTGGGTGTCCAGAAATGGACATATTTTTCACGTCAATCCAACTTGCAGCGGCCTTACAGATCCAGTTCAAATTTCTATTGATAGTCCGGAACTCAAAAAATACACCCCCTGCAAGAGGTGCTGTAAAAAGTAACAAATCATAAACAAAACCGCTCCGGTGTTACCAGCACCAGAGCGGCCTGCACTCCGAAGAGTACTATGTGATTCCTGCAAGAATCTTCTACATGGTACCATCTTCGGAGCGCCGTTTCAAACACCGGCGCTATTTTGCACCCATTTTTCGGAGGTGAACCATGAAATCCGTTGCGATTTACTGCCGCGTCTCCACACAGGAGCAGGCCGCAGAAGGCTACTCCATCGGAGAACAGCAGTCCCGGCTTACGAAATTTTGCGAGGCGCACGACTGGAAGGTCGCGCATGTCTACTCGGATCCCGGCTATTCCGGTGCCAAATTGCAGCGTCCGGCCATCCAGCAGCTCATCCGTGACTGCTCCTATGGTCTTTTTGATGCTGTCCTTGTATATAAGCTGGACCGTCTCTCCCGCTCCCAGAAGGATACCCTGTATCTCATCGAGGACATTTTCAACGCCAACCACGTCGGTCTTGTATCGATGTGTGAGAATTTCGACACGCAAAGTCCTTTCGGCCGGGCGATGATCGGCATTCTGTCCGTCTTTGCGCAGCTGGAGCGTGACCAGATCACGGAGCGCATGACAATGGGCCGGATCGGCCGTGCCAAGGCCGGTTATTTCTCCGGCGGATCACGTCCGCCGATCGGCTACACCTACGCCAAGGCCCCCGGATCGGACAAGCAGATCCTTGTCATCGATGATTACGAAGCTGTGCAGGTTCGCAGGGTCTTCGCCATGTTTCTTGATGGTTTCACACTGAAAGAGATCTGCCGCTATATGCACAATCACTATAAGACCCGATACGGTGACTGGTCCCACGTGTCTACGGTTTCACGAATCCTGCGGGACCGGATCTATATCGGCGAGGTCAGCTTCTCCGGCAAGTGGTACCGCGGCACGCATGAGCCTATCATCGATCAGGATACCTTCGACCGTGTGCAAAGGAAATACGACCTGTATCTCGGCACCACTGCGGGGACCTTCTCGCAGAATTTCAAGGGATCACAGCTGCTTACAGGTATGGTTTTCTGCGGTCAGTGCGGGGCTCACTGTCACACGAAGTCATGGCGTAACCACGGCAAGCACGCGGCCCCTGACGCTCCCATGAAAAGGGTATACCGCTGCTCTCATGGCGACGGCATCCGGATTCCTGTGCAGGATCTGGACCGGCTTGTCACCGCAGAGGTGCAAAAGCTCTCCATGGATCCGGAGCTGATCCGCCGTGCTGCTGTTCCTGCTGCCGCTTCTGCCTCTTCTTCCGAAGCCATCGATGCAATCCGGTCACGCCTTGCCGATCTGCGCAGACAGGAAAGCAAGCTGGTGGATCTGTACCAGATCGGCGGCATCGATCTGCAGATGATCAAGAGCCGGATGGACGATCTGCATCAGGAGCAGGAGAAGCTGTCCGCAAGCCTTACGGAAGAATCCTCTTCCCGCGCGGCGCTCTCTGCGGATGACGCCATCGATGCCCTGGCGTCCTTCCCGTCTGTCTTCTCCTCCGGCTCTTTGCAGGAGAAACGGCAGATTCTCCTGACACTGATTGATAAGATCGTGATCTATCCAGACCACATAGATATTCATTGGACCTTCACGGCATAAAAAGAGGAGACGGTGTTATCCGTCTCCTCTCTGCTTATTTATAGCAATTATCACATGTTCTTAAGCCATCAATGTGTTCAAAAAGATCTTCTTTTATATTTGCTCCCAGCGGGTCAAGTACAACATCTATTCCTTCTCTCCTTGCCAGCTTCGCCGCCGACACAAAATCACTATCTCCAGAAATCAGTACAATCTGATCCACCTGCTTCTTATATGCCAGTGATGCAATATCAAGGCCAATTTTCATATCTACGCCTTTTTGATCCACTTGTATCATAAAATCTTTTTCACCGACATCCGAAATTTGCATACTCCCATTGAACAATTTCTTTACGATATCAGGTCGCAATGTATACAGTGCCTGCGCATCCGCCAATTTTCCCATTCTCAATGCGACTTTCCTTTTCTTTTTTAATTCATTCAGGAAGTCTGTCATCCATGTATATAAGTCCGACTTTCCAAAGTCAACTGTTCGCTTCAGATACGGATGAAAAACCTTTTTACTCATTGGCGGACAGTCATAATAGAAAATGCGATATAAGTCATGCTCGACCTTAGAATCACCATGTCTTTCGCGTAAATGCCTGTGACAATAACTTACCAGTTCATCTGCCCGCTCTTTCGGGGGCAATTCACCTATTTTTGCCTGTGCACGTCTTCTGTAAAATCCCCCATCGACAAGAATTGCAGTTTTCATCTTTCCCCCAATATACTAAAAACCTCGGGGTCGGTCTTGCCCTTATCGTGGGAGACTTACTGCCGAGGTACTATTAACAACCATTTCTGGTTTACGCTGTGCGCACATTTCTTATAACATATATTTTCATTCTTTGCAACGGTCTTTGGTAACTTTCAGCATTTCAAAACAAAAGAGGAGACGGTGTTATCCGTCTCCTCTTTTGTTATGGACTTGCGCTGGCGCAAATCTTGTTTTTCCTTGTATTTCCGGGTTTTTTTAGTATCCCATACCTGCGCCCTGGGGCTGTGTCGAAGTGTTTGCAGGCTCTTTGATATTCGCGACCGCTGCCTCTGTGGTCAGGAAGGTAGAAGCTACGGAAGTAGCATTCTGCAGTGCGCTTCTGGTAACCTTAACAGGATCCAGAACACCGTCTTCCATCATATCCACATACTCCTCGGTATAAGCATCAAAGCCGATGCCCTCCTTGGACTCCTTTACCTTGTTGACGATAACAGAGCCGTCCAGTCCTGCGTTGGCTGCGATGTTGTACAGCGGAGCCTCCAGAGCCTTCAGAACGATTCTCGCACCGGTCTTTTCATCGCCGGACAGATCCTTGATCTCTTCCTCAACAGCCTTCTGGGAGTGAATGTATGCAGAGCCGCCGCCGAAGATAACGCCCTCTTCTACTGCAGCCTTGGTTGCATTCAGTGCATCCTCCATGCGGTACTTTGCTTCCTTCATCTCGGTCTCGGTAGCGGCACCGACACGGATGACGCCTACGCCGCCGCTGAGCTTTGCAAGACGCTCCTGAAGCTTCTCGCGGTCGAAGTCAGACTTCGTATCCGCAATCTGCTTCTTGATCTGCTCGATTCTGTCGTGCAGGTCATCCTTGTTGCCCTCGCCGTCAACGATGGTGGTGTTTTCTTTCTCAACCTTGACGCTCTTTGCACGGCCGAGCTGCTCCAGAGTAGTATCCTTCAGCTCCAGACCAAGATCAGAAGAAATTACCTGGCCGCCGGTCAGGATTGCGATATCCTGCAGCATAGCCTTTCTGCGATCGCCATATCCGGGAGCCTTGACAGCAACAACATCAAAGGTTCCGCGCAGCTTGTTGACGATCAGAGTCGTCAGAGCCTCGCCCTCAACATCCTCAGCGATGATGAGAAGCTTTGCGCCCATCTTTACGATCTGCTCCAGCAGAGGAAGGATATCCTGAATGTTGGAGATCTTCTTATCGGTAATGAGGATGTAGGGATCCTCCAGATTTGCAACCATCTTCTCGGTATCGTTGCACATATATGCGCTGACATAGCCGCGGTCGAACTGCATTCCTTCTACCAGATCCAGCTCGGTCTGCATGGTCTTGGACTCCTCAATGGTGATAACACCATCCTTGGAAACCTTCTCCATGGCATCGGCAATCATCTTGCCGACTTCCGGATCGCCGGAAGAAATGGTAGCAACCTTCTCAATGTCTTCCTTACCCTTGACCTTGGTGCTCATCTTCTTGATGGAGTCAACGGCCGCATCCATAGCCTTCTTCATACCTTTGCGGAGCACGATCGGGTTGGCACCTGCTGCCAGGTTCTTCATGCCTTCATTGATCATTGCCTGAGCGAGAACCGTAGCGGTTGTCGTGCCGTCACCGGCAACATCATTGGTCTTGGAAGCAGCCTCACGGATCAGCTGAGCACCCATGTTCTCGAACTCATCTTCCAGCTCAATCTCCTTTGCAATGGTAACGCCATCATTGGTAATGGTCGGAGCACCGTAGCTCTTATCCAGAACAACGTTGCGTCCCTTCGGTCCCAGCGTAATCTTAACGGTATCTGCAAGCTTGTTAACGCCTTCTGCAAGAGCAACTCTTGCATCTGTTCCCATCTTCAAATCCTTAGCCATGATTCACAGCCTCCTAATCATTTCCTTGTTTTCAAAATAATTTTTAATAAATGTCCTACTCCTGACAGGAGAAATGCTCTTTGGCATTTCCGAGTGTCCGCAGTGGAAACGGCATTGGCCGCTTCCGAGTGTCCGCGAGGAGAAATCCGCGAAGGCGGTTTCTCCGATGCGGGAGCAAACACACGCAGTGTGTTCGCTCCTAACAGGAGGAAGCGGCATTGGCCGCTTCCGAGTGTCTTATTCCATCACTGCAAGAATATCGCTCTGGCGGACAATCGTGTATGTCTCGTCGTCGCTCAGCTTCACTTCGGTTCCGGAATACTTGGAATAAACAACCTTATCACCGGCCTTCACCTGCATCGGGATGACCTTGCCGTCATCTGCAGTCTTTCCAGGTCCGACAGCGATGACCTCAGCCTGCTGAGGCTTCTCCTTCTCTGCGCCGGGAATTACGATTCCGGATGCGGTAGTCTTCTCCGCTTCCAGTGCCTTCAGAACAACTCTGTCTTCCAACGGAACTAACTTCATGATAACTGCCTCCTTAAAATATTGGGAACAACAAACCGCTGCTCTCAGAATGATGAACCTCTTCATATGTTGTTAGCACTCATTCTTATTGAGTGCTAATTCACATTAGTTATAATAGTACTGACACAGATAGAATGCAATAAGCAATATTTTGTTTTATACTTTGTTTATAAAGTTTCACAGAGCGTATCCGTGAACGCACGCATCCTGCAAGTAAACTTGCAAGGATGCGTGCGGATACGGATACATTGGGCGGAACGCCCACATCGAAAAATCCAAAGGATTTTGAGATGCGCTCTGCGAAACGACTTAACGCAATCATTTCAGGAGGAAAATTCCATGACTTATCAAGAAGTACTTGAAAACGCAAGGACCTGCAGTGGTCCCTTCTGCAAGGCCTGTCCCGTCTGCAACGGACGTGCCTGCGGCAGCCAGATGCCCGGCCCCGGCGCCAAGGGTGTCGGTGATGTTGCCATCCGCAATTACGAGGCCTGGCAGAAGGTCCGCATCAACATGAACACCATCGCCGAGAACAAGGAGCCTGACACCACCTTCCATTTCTTTGGAAAGGATCTGCGTATTCCGGTGATGGCAGGTCCTGTCGGCGCAGTCAAGCTTCACTACGGCGACAAATTCAATGATGTCGAATACAACGACATTCTGGTGCCCGCAGCGGCAGAGGCCGGCATCATCGCCTTCACCGGCGACGGCACCGATCCCAACGTCGTCAGGGCGGCAACCGCTTCCATCAAGGCCAATCACGGCATCGGTGTTCCCACCATCAAGCCCTGGGACATTGATACGCTTCAGGAGAAATTCCGCATGGTAGAGGAATCCGGTTCCTTTGCCGTTGCCATGGATGTCGATGCGGCAGGCCTTCCGTTCCTTCAGGGCCTCACGCCTCCGGCAGGCAGTAAAACCGTGGAACAGCTCCGTGAGGTCATTGAGAAGGCCGGAAAGCCGTTCATCATCAAGGGCGTCATGACGGTAAAGGGTGCTCTTGACGCAGCAGAGGCCGGAGCCTCCGCCATCATTGTTTCCAACCACGGCGGCCGTGTTCAGGACCAAACCCCTTCCACTGCAGAGGTTCTGGAAGAAATCGTCAAGGCCGTAGAGGGCCGTATGATGATTCTCGTGGACGGTGGCATCCGCACCGGCGTGGATGTTTTCAAGGCTCTGGCTCTTGGTGCAGACGGTGTTCTCATCGCCCGTCCCTATGTCACCGCAGTTTACGGCGGCGGTGCGGAGGGTGTGAAGCTTCTGACCGACAAGCTTGCCGGAGAGCTTTCCTCCACCATGAAGATGTGCGGTGTTTCTTCTCTGAAGGAAATCACAAAGGACTGCCTCTTCAAGCCCGCCAGCCCCTATATTTCTTTCTGAAAGTAAAGCTGTCACCGGATAATCATGAAAAAATACAGCAGCGCATCTGCGGAGTGATCCGCGATGTGCTGCTGTATTTCCTTTACACTGATTATGCCTTTACCACTTCTGCCAAAAGGCTGCCATCCTTCACACCGATTTCGATGGTATCGCCCTCACTGACCTTATCCTCCAGGATCAGCTTTGCCGACATCGTCTCCACGTTTTTCTGGATGTATCTCTTCAGCGGACGTGCGCCGTAGCTCGGATCGTATGCGGCATCTGCGACGAACTTCTTTGCCTCATCAGTCAGACGGACAGAAATCTCACGGTCTGCAAGACGTTCATTCAGATCCTTCATGATCAGATCAATGATTCCGCTGATGTTCTCCTTCGTCAGAGGACGGAACATGATGATCTCGTCCAGACGGTTCAGGAACTCCGGACGGAAGTGTTGATGCAGGATTGCGTCCACCGCTGTTCTGCAGCTCTCCGAAATTTCAATGCTCCCCTGTCCGGCTGCACTGCCGTTTTCTTGCTGCGCCTCGCCGTAGGCGTTGTTCTTTTCCTGCTTCTCAATATCCGCAAGGATTTCCTGTGCGCCGAGGTTCGAGGTCAGAATGATGATGGTGTTCTTGAAATCCACCGTTCTGCCCTGCGAATCCGTGATGCGGCCGTCATCCAGTACCTGAAGCAGAATATTGAACACATCCGGATGGGCCTTCTCCACCTCATCGAACAGAACCACCGAGTATGGTTTTCTGCGGACGGCTTCCGTCAGCTGGCCGCCTTCCTCATAACCGACATAACCGGGTGCTGCACCGATCAGACGGGAAACGCTGTATTTCTCCATGTATTCGGACATATCAATCCGGACCATGTTCTTCTCATCGTCAAAAAGTGCCCTTGCCAGAGCCTTCGCAAGCTCCGTCTTGCCGACACCGGTGGGGCCGAGGAACAGGAACGAGCCGATCGGCTTCGTCGGATCCTTAATGCCCGCCTTGGAGCGCATAATGGCTTCCGAAACCTTGGTCACGGCTTCGTCCTGACCAACGACGCTCCGATGCAGCTCTTCCGGAAGGTGCAATGTTTTGCTGCGCTCGGATTCCGTCAGCTTGGACACCGGAATGCCGGTCCACTTGGACACGATTCTTCCGATTTCATCCTCCGTCACCTTTTCGTGCACCAGAGTCTCTCCGTCTCCTTCTGCAGAAGACTTCGACGCCGCCTCTTCTCCTTCCTTGATCTTTGCCTCGATTTCCGGAAGCTTTCCGTACTGCAGCTCCGCCGCCTTCTCCAGATCACCGCTCTGCTTTGCCAGCTCGATCTCCGAATTCACGGCATCCTTTTCCTCGCGGAGTTTGGACAGAGAATCAATCTTGCTCTTCTCGTTCTGCCACTGAGCCTTGGCCGCACTGAACTTGTCGCGGAGCTCTGCCATCTCCTTCTGCAGGTCGGCAAGCCGCTCCTTCGACAGGTTGTCATCCTCCTTCTTCAGCTGGATCTCCTCGATCTCCATCTGCTGAAGCTTACGATTCATCTCATCCAGCTCCGTCGGCATGGAATCCATCTCGGTCTTGATCAACGCGCACGCCTCATCCACAAGGTCAATGGCCTTGTCGGGAAGGAAGCGGTCCGTAATGTAGCGGTTCGAAAGGACCGCTGCCGCAACCAGCGCGTTATCCTCAATCTTCACACCATGATAGACCTCATACCGCTCCTTCAGGCCGCGGAGAATGGAAATCGTATCCTCCACGGTCGGCTCGCTCGCCATAACCGGCTGGAAACGACGCTCCAGTGCCGCGTCCTTCTCAATATACTCACGGTATTCGTTCAGCGTCGTCGCACCGATGCAGTGCAGCTCGCCTCTTGCCAGCATAGGCTTTAACATATTGCCGGCATCCATCGCACCGTCCGTCTTGCCCGCCCCGACAATCGTATGGAGCTCATCAATGAACAGAATGATATTGCCGTCCGATGCCTTTACATCGTCGAGGACCGCCTTCAGACGCTCCTCGAACTCGCCGCGGTACTTCGCACCTGCAATCAGGGATCCCATGTTCAGCGAGAAAATCTTCTTGTCCTTCAGCGAATCCGGCACATCCTTCTTCGCGATTCTCTGGGCAAGGCCCTCTACAATCGCCGTTTTACCGACGCCCGGCTCACCGATGATGACCGGATTGTTCTTCGTCTTGCGGGAAAGAATGCGGATGACATTGCGGATCTCATCGTCACGTCCGATGACAGGATCCATCTTCTGATCCCTCGCCTTCGCGACCAGCTCCTCGCCGTACTTCTCCAGCGTATCATACGTATCCTCCGGATTGTCCGAGGTTACCTTCTGATTGCCACGGACCGTCTGCAGCGCCTGCAGGAAGGACTCTCTGCTGATGCCATAGTCTCTGAAAATCTGCTGAACATGATCATTCGCATTCTTGATCATTGCAAGGAAAAGGTGCTCCACGGAAACATATTCATCCCCGAGCTTCTTCGCCTCATCCTCTGCACCGATCAAAACCTTATTCAAACTGCCGCTCACATAAATCTGTGTGTTTGAGCCGGACACGCGCGGCAGGACCTCCACTGCATTCTTACAGCGGGTCGTAAAGGACTGCGCATCTATGCCCATTTTCTCAACGAGCTTCGCAATCAGACTCTCGTCGACCGTCAAAAGGCAATACAGAAGATGCTCCTGTTCCACCTGCGGATTGCCGTATTCATTTGCCATCGATTCACAGTTCTGGATGGCCTCAACGGATTTCTGTGTGAATTTCTGAATGTTCATAACCGGTACCTCCTCTTGGAAGCTATGATAGAAACCGCTCTTTCGGTATCTGCCGGGCCTGGAAAAGTCCCGGTTCCTTCAGGCGGTTCTTTGTTTTCTTTGTTCTATAACTACTATAACATTAAAAAAGACCCTGTCAATGCCGACAGGATCTTTTAATTCTAAACATTATGTAAACTGTAATTCAGCAGCTGCGGAAGAATTGCCGTCACATTATTTTTTTACTTACCTTTCTGTGCCGCGTTTTTTTGCGGCACCAATTCGTGTTTGAATGCGATCACATCGGCGATCACATTCAAACTTCACCCTCCGCATTTTCTGCTCCAAACGGCTCCTGATTCGCCAGAACGCCCGCTGCTGCTGCGTCCTGCTCCACGCCGTTGACATCTGCAGATTTCTTCTCCTCTGCGGAAGGCTCCTCATGATGGTGCGAGATTGTGGTATATCCCTCCATCGTCTCATTTCCCTGCGGCGCGGCAGCAGCTTCATTCTGCACCGGCTTCTCGTTCCAGAAAGTCTTCGATTCCGCCTCCTCCTGCTGAAGAGGAGTAACCTCGGCGTCGATCACGTCTCCTGCCGCCACTGCCGCAATCGCCTCCACCGGCTTCTCTGCCTTACCAATCTGAAGCATGATCCAGATATCTGCAATGCCGTCCGCAATCAAGGCAATCGCCATGAATTTCATCAGGATTTTGTTGATCGCAACCGGGTGAATGATGAAAATCACACCCAGAACAATCTCCGCCACGGCGATCGCAAGAGCCGCGGCAACACCGCCTGACTTCTGGCGCACGATCCGGATGCTCTCTGACAGATCCACAATGCCCGTTACCAGAACAATCAGCCCGATGATGGTCGGTCCGAGCGACGCCAGAATCTCCGGATTGAAGAACAGATACATTCCAATGACCAGGGCAACCACACCGCCGAACAGGCCGAAAGAGCTTCCGTACACCCTGCTGCTGCGGTAGAAAAATGTGACCACTGTCACGATACCGGCAATCGCGATGATCGCGGCGATCGCCTTGCAAATGACAATCAGCGCTGTGCCGGACCAGATCAGCAGCACCAGGCCGAGTGCCACCAGACAAGCTGCCTCGATCAGCTTGTTGGTCTTTGCAATACGAAACGCTCCCTTGATTTCCTGCTCCACGCGTTCTTTTTTCTTCATAATTGTACCTCACTGAGGCAAAATCCGCGAAAGCGGTTTTGCCAAATCCGTTTTGATCTTTCCCCTATTCATCATACCACGATCCCATACGTATGCATCCGTTCGGATTCCGCTCAAAATTTGCAGCGGTTCCACACCTGCAGATTTTCAGCGAGCATTGCCTGCACGCAGAACAATTCGTATCAGAAGCCTCAATGCAGTCAGATTTTCCATTTTATCTCAAGGCCTCAATGCGATTTAGGATCTCTTCTCTTCCCTGCTTCGTAAGGCCTGAGAACGGAATGACCTCCAGTGATACCTCCTGGCCAACCGCACTCTTCTCGTGAAGAACCCTTTCTACATTCGTGATCGCCCGCTGCAGCTGGCTTCTCTTGAGCTTATCCGCCTTGGTCGCCACGATGACCGGGATAAAACCGTTGTGAACCACCCAGTCGAACATCAGGACATCGTCGTCCGACGGATCGTGGCGGATATCAATCAGAAGGAACACCGCCTTCAGGGAACGGCTCGTATGAAGATAGTTCTCGATCATGGTTCCCCACTGCGCCTTGACCTCCACGCCCGCCGTTGCATAGCCATATCCCGGCAGATCCACCAGGTACAGCTCATCGTTGATATTATAATAGTTGATCGTCTGCGTCTTGCCCGGCTTAGAGCTCGTTCTGGCGTAGCTCTTCCGGTTCATCAGTGCATTGATCAGCGTGGATTTTCCCACGTTGCTCTTTCCGGCAAAGGCAAATTCCGGCCAGGAATGCACGGGAAGCTTGCTGGTAATGCCGCAGACCGTTTCCAGATTGACATTTTTGATAATCATCATTTCACCCATTCAGCAAAGGCGTGCGGCACCGTCGTGCCGCACGCCCTCTGCCATTCCTTAACTTGTCTTTTTCAGCGGCTCTTCCTGCAAAAGTCTTGTGCCTTCCGTACGCGTGCCGTCCGCATGAATCAGAATCGGCTGTTCCCCGCCCAGCACGGACGCCTTCGTGACAATGCACTGGCGCACCGTATCATCCGACGGAATGGTATACATCACATCCATCATCACGCGCTCCATGATCGAACGAAGGCCGCGGGCCCCTGTCTTTCTCTCCACTGCCATATCCGCGATCGCCTCAATGGCATCGTCCTCAAAGGAAAGCTCCACGCCATCATAATGGAAGAGCTTGCGGTACTGCTTGATCAGCGCATTCTTCGGCTCCTTCAGGATCCGGATCAGCGCATCCCGGTCCAGTCCGTCCAGCGTTACCACAACCGGCACACGGCCGATGAACTCCGGAATCAGTCCGAACTTCACAAGATCCTGCGGAACCACCTCTTTCAGAATTGCCCCCGGATTCTTCTCTTCCTTCTCTGCGACCGACGCGTTGAAGCCCATGGAACGGTAATCGGTTCTCTCATGGATGATCTTATCCAGTCCGTCAAACGCACCGCCGCAGATGAACAGAATATTGGACGTGTCAATCTCAATCAGCTCCTGCTGCGGATGCTTTCTTCCGCCCTGCGGAGGAACGGAAGCCCTCGTGCCTTCCACAATTTTCAAAAGAGCCTGCTGAACGCCCTCGCCGGAGACATCTCTGGTGATAGAAACGTTCTCGCCCTTCTTTGAAATCTTGTCAATCTCATCAATGTAGATAATTCCCAGCTGGGCACGCTCCACATTGTAATCGGCCGCCTGAATCAGCTTCAGAAGAATATTCTCGACATCCTCGCCGACATAGCCTGCCTCAGTCAGCGTCGTGGCATCCGCAATCGCAAATGGAACATTCAGGAGCTTGGCAAGCGTCTGGGCAAGGTATGTCTTGCCGGAACCGGTCGGCCCCAGAAGCAGAATGTTGGATTTCTGAAGCTCAATCTGAGCATCCTCGTCCGTCATCTGCCCGGTTCCCGCCAGCACACGCTTATAATGATTGTAGACGGAAACAGCCAGAACCTTCTTCGCCTCATCCTGTCCGATGACGTACTGATCCAGAAAAGCCTTGATCTGTGCAGGCTTCATCAGATTGATGTCCTGCTGCGTCACGCCGGCCTCTCCGAACTCTCCTGCTTCCTCCTTGGTGTCATCCTCGTCAATGATGTCGCCGCAGATTGCAATGCACTCATCGCAGATGTAGACGCCGTTCGGTCCCGCGATCAGCTTGCGAACCTCGTTCTCTGATCTTCCGCAGAATGAGCAGCGGCGCGGCGGAACCATTCTTTTGTTGTTATTCGCCATGACGGCTCTCCCCTTTATGCGTTCTTCAGTGCGTCCTCAATTTCCTTGCGGGTGGTGTAAATATGATCAATCAGACCATAATCCAGAGCCTCCTGTGCGGACATCCAGTTGTCGCGGTCTGTATCGCGGCACAGGTCCTCATAGGTCTTTCCCGTGTTCTGTGCAAGGATGTGATTGAGCTTTTCCCTGGTGTTCTTAATGTGCTCCGCCGCGATCAGCATATCGCTGGCCTGGCCTTCCGTTCCGCCGGAGGGCTGATGAATCAGGATCTCCGAATTCGGAAGGGAATATCGCTTGCCCTTGGTGCCGCCCGCCAGAAGAAAAGACCCCATGCTGGCCGCCATGCCGACGCAGATGGTCGACACATCGCACTTGATGAACTGCATGGTATCGTAAATTGCAAGGCCTGCGGTTACCGATCCTCCCGGGCTGTTAATGTAGAACTGAATATCCTTCTCCGGATCTTCTCCCTCCAGGAACAGAAGCTGTGCAACGATCAATTCTGCAGACTGATCCGTCACCTGATCACCCAGCATGATGATGCGTTCCTTCAGAAGCCTTGAAAAAATGTCATAGGAGCGCTCACCGCTTCCGGTCTGCTCAATGACATAAGGTACCAGATTTGCCATAAAAACCTCCTTCAAAAAATCTCTGCCAGAACGGATTCCCTGACAACAGAAAGGATCCTGCCCGCTTACCGGCAGGATCTTGGGCAAAATGCCACTCATAACGCCCATAATAAAACAAAGGCCTTGCCTGCCGCAAGGCCTTTGTTTTAAATTAAGAGATTTTTCATGAACGAAGCTTACTCTGCGCTCTCAGCGGGAGCCTCTTCTTCCTTCTTCTTGGAAGCAGTCTTTCTGGCCTTCTTCGGCTTCTCCTCCGCTGCATCGCCAGCAGTCTCTTCCTTCACAGCCTTAGCCTTCTTCGTCTCCTTCGCATTCTCGGTGATGAAGTCAGCAGCCTTGCGGATGCGGACATCCTTCTTCAGGTCATCCTTCATCTGCTCGGACTCGAATACCTTCTCGACGTTCTCAACCGGCATGTGATACTGGTCAGCCATCTTCTTGTATTCGTCCTTAAGATCCTCATCGGTTACTTCGATGTTCTCTGCCTCTGCGACAGCCTCGAGAACCAGGCTGTTGCGGATTCTCTGCTCTGCCTGGGGCTTGAGCTGCTCAAGGAACTGCTCCTTCGTCTGACCGGTGTACTGCAGATAGGTTTCCAGTCTCATGCCCTGATACTGCATATTCTGAGCGAACTCATTGGCGATGTTCTCCTGCTGCGTGCGGAGCATTGCCTCCGGGATGTCGATCTTCGCATCCTCAACTGCAGCAGCAACTGCCTCATTCTGCTTCGCGTTCTTCTGCTCTTCTTCCTTGCGGACCTCAAGGTTCTTGCGGATATCCGCCTTGTACTCGTCCAGAGTGGAGAACTCGGAAACCTCATCCGCAAATGCATCGTTGAGCTCCGGAAGAACCTTGGTCTTGATGGAGTTCACCTTGCAGTGGAAAACAGCAGGCTTTCCGGCAAGCTTCTTCTCGTGATAATTCTCCGGGAAGGTAACCTCTACGTCCTTCTCCTCGCCGATGTTCATGCCGACCAGCTGCTCCTCGAAGCCGGGAATAAAGGAGTGAGAGCCGACCGTCAGATCATAGTTCTCTGCAGTGCCGCCGTCGAATGCCTCACCGTCAACCGTGCCTGCAAAATCAAGCTTGATCATGTCGCCGTCTGCAACCGGGCGGTCCGTTACATCCTGAATCTTGCCGTTTGCGTCCTGCTGACGCTTAAGCTCCTTCTCGACTTCCTCGTCCGTCACCTCAACCGGTGCCTGCTTGGTAATCGAAACTCCCTTATACTTGCCAAGAGATACCGGAGGCTTCAGAGCAACCTCTGCGGTATAGATGAAGCTCTTTCCCTCCTCGATCTGGGTTACATCAATCTTCGGATTGGAAACAACGTCCTCACCGGACTCCTTCACCGCATTCTCATAGGACTCGTTGATGCAGGTATTGGCAGCCTCTTCATAGAAGATTCCTGCGCCGTACATCTTCTCAACAATCTTGCGGGGTGCCTTTCCCTTGCGGAAGCCGGGAATGGAAATTCTGTTCTTCTCCTTCTGATAAGCCTTCTCAATTGCCTTGCCGAAATCCTCGGCACTTACCTCGATGGTAAGCTTGGCCATGCTGTTCTCGAGCTTTTCAACACTAACGCTCATTGATTCATTCCTCCTGATGGTACTTTTACTTCGTCAGAAACAGACTTTCGTTTCTGTTCGGCTGGCCCCATCCGAAATTCCGCCGGAAATCCAAGATGAGCGCAAAACAGTCACACAATCAAAAAGTATACCCATGAAGAGCCGTTTTTGCAAGGTTTTTCGCTGTTTCCGGCCCCTCATGGGTATCTGTTTCCCTGTCCGTGGACATCCCGGCAAGGAATTTCACCTGTTTTGACAGATTTTATGTACAGAGGATCCGATCGCTCAGAGTGTAATCTCTGCCCTTCCGTCCTCTACAGAAGCCTTCCGCGTGCGGCCGTCCTCCGTGATGACCTCCAGCACAGCATCCTTCAGAGTGCCTTCCACGGAAAGCACGATCCGGTTGCCTTCGCGGACTGCCTTCGCCGTCGTTGCGACATTTCCCGTAAGATCCGGAATTTCGCAGACCGCAGTCTCGCTATCCACCGGCAGATACAGGCGGAGCGTCGTGTGATCCGTGTAATCATAATCCGGAACATCCTTGTGCGCGCCGAACGCAAGAAGAGATCCCTCCCGGACGAACACCGGAAGATTCATATAAGAATACTTCTTCTCATACCACCGGCCTCCCTCCAGGATTTCGCCGTCGATGAGACCGACCCATTTGCCGGTTCTTGCCGTGCTCTCTCCTGCCTGCACGCCAGGAAGGTAGAAGCGTCCCAGGCTGTTCTCATTGAAAATCGGGGCCACCAGTACGGAATCGCCCAGCATATACTCCAGGTCGAGATACCGGCATGCAAGATCCTTCGGGAACTCAAACGGCATCGGGCGCATCACCGGAACGCCGGTCCTGTGTGCATAGCCCGCCAGCTGATAATAGAACGGCATCATGCTGCACTTGAGCTCACTGAAGAAGCGAACCACATCATTGGATTCCTCATCGAAAATCCACGGCACACGGTAGGAATCGGACCCATGAAGTCTCGAATGCGTGGAGAACAGTCCGAACTGTGCCCACCTCTTGTACAGATCCGGCGTTGCCGTCTTCTCGAAGCCGGAGATGTCGTGGCTCCAGAAGGAGAAACCGCTCATCATGAAGGACAAGCCCGCATGCATGGTCTCCGCCATGGATCCGTAGGTTGCCTCGCAGTCTCCGCCCCAGTGAATCGGGAACTTCTGGCTGCCCGCAGTTGCGCTTCTTGCGAAGAGAACCGCATTGCCCTCCCCCTTTTCCTTCTCCAGGGTCCGGAACACCAGCTGATTGTACAGATAGGTGTAATAGTTGTGCATCATGACAGGATCGCTTCCGTCATGATAGATCACGTCAATCGGGATTCTCTCGCCGAAGTCCGTCTTGATCGCGTCGATACCGGCATCCAGAAGTCCCTTCAGCTTACCAGCAAACCACTCGCAGGCCTCCGGATTGGTGAAATCTACAAGTGCCATGCCCGGCTGCCAGTTGTCGATCTGCTTGACACCGCGGCCGTCCCTTCTCATCAGAAAATAGCCGCGCTTTGCTCCCTCACGGAACATCTCCGTATTCTGTGCCACATACGGATTGATCCAGCAGCAGAGCTTCAAGCCCTTCTCATGGTAGCGGTGGATCATGCCCTCCACGTCAGAGAACACCGCCGGATCCCAGGTAAAATCACACCAGTGCAGCGCGCGAAGCCAATAGCAGTCGAAGTGGAACACACGCATCGGAATTTTGCGCTCCTGCATGCCGCCGATCAGCCGGTTCGTGGTGTCCTCGTCGTAGCTTGGCTTGAAGCTCGTGGAAAGCCACAGTCCGAAGCTCCATGCGGGCGGGAGTGCCGGGCGTCCGGTCAGTGCCGTATAGACCTGAATGATGTCCGCCGGAGTCTTCCCGTACATGACATGCATCCGCAGCTGCTCGCCCGGAACGGAGGTTCCGACAAAGCCAACCTTCTCCGAGCAGATTTCATAGGAAACCGGTCCGGTGTGATCCGTAAATACGCCGTATCCTTCGCTGCTCATATAGAAGGGAATGTTCTTATATCCGATGTCACTCGCCGTGCCGCCGTCCTCATTCCAGATGTTGACGGTCTGGCCGTTTTTCACAAAGGGAGTAAACCGCTCGCCGAAGCCATAAATCGTCTCGCCCGGCTTCACCGACAGCTCAGTCAGCATGTAAGGCTCATAGTCCTGCTCGAAATAATGGGGATCCATCCGAAGCTTCGACGGCTTCCTGTTCACCCGCATATAGCCGATGTTGCGGAAATTGGTGCCGGTCAGTCTCCTGCCTTCCGCTTCAAAGGAAATAGCACAGGTCTTCCGGTCCACGCGGACAGTCATGTCCCCCGCCTTCAGCACCGCTTCCTTCTCATCGATTTCCACGTCCACGTCGTCCGGATTCTCCGTCAATTCGAACCGTGGCTCCTTCGAATCGTACGCCATGTAATGCGTCGTCGTCATGGCAATGTCATTGTGTCCCGCCGAAACGATGTCAATATATAAAACCGTGATATCCAGGGCATCCGCCCGGGAAAGAATCGGGCGCTCCGGAGCCGCGATCCGCATGCCGTGCGGAATCCTCTCCACGGTAAACGCCTGTGTTGCAAACGAAGCCTGTACATTCTCGCTCCGCAGCCAGTAGCCATCTGTAAATTTCATACGCCCTCCTGTAAATCGAACAGACACCCGGTTAAAAACAATGCCTGTTCCCCTGCATTCCCCTGTCTTATGTCTGTGCTATACCGCATGCCGTGGATTTTTCCGGCGCAGGAATATAATCATTATAAAGCTTTTTCTCATGGAATGGAGCGATGATCTTTATCCCTCGCTGAGGCGATCACATTCAAATACATCCCCCTGATATTGAAAAAGCGGAGCAAAAGAGTAAGGCTCTCCTGCTCCGCCACATTCTCAGGTGATTTTCCCTGACCGGTATTTTGCAAAACGCAAAGCCATTTCACGCTCTGCGCGCCGCGCCTTACTTTTTGCGGTTTTCAGCCGATTGTCATCACTTCGCCGCGCCGTCGATTTCGTGCCAATCCTTCTCAATCTGTGCGCAGGTTGCATCCTTGTCAGCCGTTCCCGCGATGTAGGACTGCATTGCCTCGCCGAACGCCTGGTTGAAGCTGTCGGTCGAGTAGCAGATGGACAGATCTCCGGAGCCCTTCTCTTCCACGGACTTCTTGCCCTGCTCAATGATGGTGTAGGAGGAAGCCTTGTCCGTCTTAATCGGAGGAACGACGCCTGCTACATCGGTGAACCAGCTCTGGCCGTAATCCGAAGTGTACCACCAGTTAACGAAATCAAGAACCGCCTGAAGATTCTCGGAATCCTTATAGACGTGCAGTGCCTGATCCGAGCCGGATACAACCTGGCAGTCCGCAGGATCCGCATCAACCGGATATCCGCCGAAGCCGATGTTCAGATCCGGGTTGATGGCAAGAAGGTCTGCCTCCACCCATGCACCCTGGCCGAGCATGAAGGCCGTGTTGCCTGCCGCAAAGGCCTGCTCCTCGCCGGAAAGGTCGGTTTCAAGCGGCTTGTCATCGCCGTACTTCACTGCAGTGTCGATGTAGTCGAACCAGTTGTCATACAGGACGGAGTAATCCTTCATCTTCGCCTCGCCCGCCTGGAACTTCGCAACCATGTCCGCCGTGGATTCTCCGTTCGCCTTGGCAGCCGCGTTCAGGAAGTCCATTACGTTGTGCTTGTACACCCACCACTCCATGAATCCGGTGGTGCAGGGCTGATAGCCTTTCTCCTTGATGATCTCGCAGTCCTTCTTGAAATCATCCAGAGTTTCCGGTGCGGTGATTCCGCAGTCATCCAGAATGTCCTGATTCCAGATCAGTCCGAAATAGTTGCCCTTGATGGCAAGTCCGTAGCAGCCCTTGCCGCCTTCCTCTGCCGATGTCATTGCTGCCGCGACGCCGTCATCCATCGCGTCCACAATCGGCTGTCCGGTCAGATCATAGGAATATTCGCGGTAGGTATCGATTTCCATTCCTGACGTAGAGGAGAAGATATCCGGAACATCACCGGAGTTGATCTTCGCCTTCAGAAGGGTCGGATAATCGTTCTGTGTGGTCTCGTAGTTGATCGTGACATTCGGTGCCACATTCTTGTACTCGTCAATCAGAGTGTTGAGCGCATCGGCATATTCCGGCGAAGAGATGAAAATATAGATCTCACCGCTGTCTGCCGAATAGTCCGCTTCTCCTGCATCCGCAGAAGCATCCGCCGCCTCGGTCGTCTCTTCTGCTGCCGTGTCTTCCGCTGCCGCCTCTGTATCCGCTGCCGGAGCCGTAGTGTCCTGCGCACTCTCTCCGGAGGATCCGCATCCTGCCAGCATTCCTGCTGCCATGATGCCTGCCAAAACTGCTGCCAATACTTTCTTTTTCATGGTACCTCTCCTTTCTCTTTTGCCCCTTATCACCCTTTTCGGGTGTTTTTACTGTACATACATATCTGACATATCTGAATCTGCATACCTGATTTGAATTGCATCCGCTCTGAACAGAGCCCGTCTCTTACCCCTTGACGGCTCCTGCCACCACGCCTTCCACAATGTATTTCTGGAGGAAAATAAACACCAGAATCGACGGAAAAACAGCCAGAACCATGCCGGTCATCGCGTACTGCCACTGCGTATTCATTTGTCCGATGAAGGTATAAGCTGCAAGAACCAGTGTCTTCGTCGTATTGCTCGCATTGACCATCAAAAGCGGGAGCAGGAAGTCATTCCAGATCCACATGACATCCAGAACCAGCACCGTCACCGTCA
>CALEFO010000195.1 GCA_937877165.1 uncultured Lachnospiraceae bacterium
TGATAACCGCTTCCTGCACGCCTCTTTTTTGGACGTTTTGGACGATGCCGCTGCAATGCGTTATGCGCGGATTTCCTTGCGCATGAATGCGATGTAGGCTGCCGCAAAGGCAGCAACCGTCAATGCAATCATGACCACGATGTGCGGCCAGATCTGCAGAAGGCTCTGTCCCAGCGTCAGGTAGCTTGCAATGGCACCCTCCTGGCTCTGCAGGATCGACACGACGTTGGTGGAGTGTACGTTCGGGTTCATGAGGATGGATGTGATCTCACTGAACAGGTAATACGGTGAAATTCTGCACAGTGAGGTCTGCAGCTGATAGTTCTTCAGGACGTTTCCCTGGCCTGCCATGCCGGAGGCCGGATAGATCATGCCGGCGATTCCGGAAGCAACAAGGCTCTGGAACATGGTGAGAAACAGCCAGATGGCGATGCAGGCAAGAGCCGCAGTGGCGGCATGCCGGCAGACCACGGAGAAGAACTCCGCAACGGCCATCCACATGCAGATGTAGAGAACCGCCATCAGAAGGAAAATCAAAAGCCGCGCCACCTGTTCACCGGTGGGAATCAGGCCGGTTGCAATCAGTCCGACGCCGGTCATCAGTCCGCCGATGGAGAATACGGTCAGAAAGACCGCGGCGGCACCGCCGAGGAACTTGGCGTTGACGATCGTATCGCGGTAAATCGGCTGTGCGGCAAGGCGGTTCAGGGTTCCCTGCGCGAGCTCCTCATTGATGGCATCAAAGCCGAGCATGATGCCGACGAGCGGCCCCAGAAAGCCGATGAAGGTCGCGAAGGAATAGATAGAGGATCCGCTCGTTGTAAAGAGCAGGAGAAACATCGCCTCCGACAGGGCGGTCTGCCCGTCCGAGGTCTGCTGCGCAGCCTGTCCCAGTGTCTGAACGGCGCCGTAGAGGCTGATGAAGCTGATCACCGCCAGCATGGCGAACAGGATCTGGAACCGGACGGAATGGAGATGGTCTGAGAGCTCCTTGCGGAACAGAATGTACATGCCGTGGCGGTTTCGCTTCGCAGCATCGCTGTTTTCATTCTTTAAAAACTGATGTAAGCCGTTCTTTAATGTGTTCGAATGTTCCGGCTGAGTGATTGTCGTCTGTATCTCGGACATCTTCCTCTTCTCCTTCCTTTGCCTCAGCGGCCTCAAAATATTTGCGGTAAATCTCGGTCAGATCGCCGCCCTCCTGATGCATCTCGCGAACCGTGTAATCGGCGTCCACGAGGGCGCGGAGCAGGTCCTTCTGAATGTCGCGGGAGGCTTCAATGTGGACCGTGCCGTCGATTCTGCGGCCGATGATATCAACACCGTCGATAGAGCGGAGCATATTCTGAAACCCGGTGTCCCAGACCTTCTGCCCGTGCCTCTCGGCAACGATATCGAACATGTACAGGCCCTTGTTCATCAGCTGGCGGCCGAGCTCTTCAATGCGTCCGCAGGCGATCAGCCTTCCCTTTACGAAAATACCGACGCGGTCGGAAATCCGCTGGATCTGATACAGATCGTGCGAGGAAATCATGATGGTGATTCCGTCTTTTTCCGCGAGGTCACGGATGAGAGAGGTGATTTCACGGACGCCGGAGGGATCGATGCCGGCGGTCGGTTCATCCATGATGATGATGCCGGGATTTTTCATCAGGACATCGGCAATGCCGAGGCGCTGCCGCATGCCGCGGGAATATGTGCCGGCCTTACGGTCCGCAGCATAGGTCATTCCGACGCGCTCCAGCATGGAGGCCGCGCGTTCCAGAGCCTCCTTTTTGGTTAAGCCATTCATCATGCCGGAGAAAATCAGATTGTCTCTTCCGCTCATGGAAGGATAGAAACCGACGTTGTCCGGAAGATAGCCGACCTCATTTTTCACGGCAAGAGACTGCCTGGTGCAGTCCATTCCGTCGATGACGGCGTGCCCTGCGGTGGGATCCGTCAGGCCGAGGAGCATGAGCGTTGTGGTCGTTTTGCCTGCGCCGTTCGGCCCCAGAAGGCCGAAGACCTCGCCCCTGTGAATTTCCAGATTCAGATGATCCACTGCCTTGACATCGCCGTAGTACTTGCTGAGATTGGTGATTGTAATAATGGGATCATGTTCTGCTGCAGCTGTCATGAATCAGTGCCTCCCGAATTTTCTGAATACCTCATACAGGCAGGCGAAGATGGCAACAATGATGACGATGCCGACGATGCCCCATACGGTCTGTGTTTCCACGGTGACACGGAAGTTCGCTGTGTTCGAGGTCTCCTTGGCTGTGGCAGTCATGTTGACGACGTAGTCGCCGCTGATTGCGGACTGGGAAGGAGTTACATAAGCGGTAACCTCCTTGGTGGCACCGGCATCCAGAGAGTCAATCGTGCTGTCGGAGAATTCGATGGTCCAGTCGGTCGGAGCACTTGCCGTGAGGTTGATGTTCGTCAGTGCAACGTTGCCGTTGTTGGTGACATCCAGGACGACGGCGGTCTTCTTGTTGGCCTTGGCGTCGAAGGAAAGGGTCTCATTCTGTGTAGTCATAGAGACGCTGTACTTGCCGGTGATCGTAACCTTCAGGTCCATCTTCAGAGTTTCGTTTGCGGAGGTAGCGGTGATCGGGATGGTGTAGTCCCCGGCGTCAACGTTGTCCGGAGGCGTCACGGTAATGGTGAAGTTCGTGCTGGATGCACCGTCTGCGTCAATCGCGGAGACACTGGTGGAGCCGTCCGAAGCCGTGTAGGAGACGTTCCAGCCGTCCGGTGCGTCTGCGGACAGGGCATAGGACTGATCCTCCGTCGAGTTGTTGTTCAGCGTGGAGGAGAACTTGAAGGAGGTTCCGCTCGCGCCTTCCTGCTCCTCATAGTCGGTCGTCATGGTGCTTGCACCAAGATCCAGCTCGGAGACGTTCAGATTCAGCGTCAGGGAAGCGCTGCGGGAGCCCTTCGCATTCAGAGTGATCTTGTAATCGCCGTCCTTGGCGGTATCGGGAACGTTGACGGTGTAGGTCAGAAGTCCGTCGCTCTCGCCGTTCTTGACATAGACGCTGGAGACGGTATGACCGTTCCCCTGAAAATATCCCTCAAATCCATCCGGGAGCGCCGACGCAGAAAGCTCGGCCATTTCGCCCGCACCGGAATTGGTGAAATCCAGTGTGAAGCTGATGGAATCGCCGGCCTTGACCGAGATGCCGGGATAGCTCGTGCTCATGGTCAGTCCCGATGCGATGACGGTCTGTACCGGGGCGGTGTCATTTTCCGCTGCCATGCTGATAAAGGATGTCATCGGTGCGGTCATAAGAAGTGCAGATGTGACGACAGCAACCCCCGCTCTCGTCAATGGTTTGAGTGACTTGCTTTTCATGATGCTTTACCTCCAGAACATAATTGGAATATGATTCCGTAAAAAGAAGTCCCTCTCTGTCTGTTTTTCTCTGATTGGGAAAACACAGACAGAGAAACACACCAATTTACGCTACGGAATTGATCTTAGTGCCGGTTTGTGTTCAAACTGTCATGAGATTGTGTCTTTTCTGTGTCGTTTCTCAGACTGAAAAGGGGATGGCCGATGGACAAGCGGGCCGGCCGGAGTCTGATGCAGACGGAGAGGAAATGTTTCAATGGAAAATGGGCTGGAAGGCATGTGTCCGCAAGGGACAGGGAATGCTATAATGACAAGATGCACAGAAAATCCGGGCGGCATGCCGCGGCCAGTGAAAGGGACGCTGAGACTGCTTTTGTCTGAGCCCTCCGGAAAAGTGTGACGCAGAACAGAAGAATTCAGAAGAAAGCCTGTGGGAAACGCAGGACAGTATTTGAGGAAATGATGGATCAGAGAGTATTTGACGAAGAACAGAAACACCTGACAGACGTCTACGGGAAGCTTGTTTCCATGGATGAGGAGCTGGAAGAGAATATTGAGAAGCTGAATCAGCAGGCAGCGGAGGAGAAGGCGGACATTCTGACGAATATCCGTCTGGACACGGCGGATGATGAGGTGCAGATGGAGTCCTACGGCGAGATCGAGACCTGGAACCGCTACATCGACACGTACAATATCAAGTCCGGCACGATGTCTGCGAAGCTGAAGAACCTGAAAATGCTGCTGGAGTCGCCGTATTTTGCCCGGGTGACCCTGCAGTTTTCGCCGGACGAGGAGCCGGAGGATTATTACATCGGCCGGAGTGCGATTTCCGAGAACGGGTATGACCAGCTGATTGTGGACTGGCGCTCGCCCATCGCGGAGACCTACTACAATCAGGACAACGGCAAGACCTTCTATGAGGTGGATGGAAGGAGAATTGATGTGGACCTTCTGCTCCGCCGCCAGTTCGAGCTGGAGAAGGATCAGC
>CALEFO010000196.1 GCA_937877165.1 uncultured Lachnospiraceae bacterium
ATGAGGTAAATACACTCGGAGCTGCCTGATGGCGGCTTCGCTTCTTACGCCACAGCGTCGCTGCGGCAGAAAGGCGTTTGAGAAATCTGCCTGATGGCATCTTTCTCAAACTGCATGTAAACCTGACGGTGTACATGTATGATCCCATCGGAGAAACCGCCTTCGCGGATTTCTCCTCGTGTGCCACAGACAAGCTGCGGCAGAAAGGAATTGAATCATGGCAAAGTTAAATTATGACGTTTTGAAAAACAGCGGATATCAGGGATACATTCTGGATAAGGGCGCAGCTCCCGTGAAGGTTCTGCAGTTCGGCGAGGGAAACTTCCTCCGCGCCTTTGTGGACTACTGGTTCGACATGTCCAACGAAAAGGCCGGATGGAACGGCAAGATTGCCCTGGTTCAGCCGATCGCGCAGGGATTGACCAAACTGATCAACGATCAGGAGGGGCTTTATACCCTCTATCTTCGCGGTTCCGAGAATGGGGAGAAGGTCAACCGCAAGCGCGTGATCTCCGCCGTGGATGCCTGCTACAACCCTTATGATCCGTCCGACTGGGAGACGATCCGGAAGATCGCCTGCTCCGATGAGCTGGAGTACATGGCATCCAACACGACGGAGGCCGGCATCACCTATGATTCGTCCTGCACGCCGGACCAGCAGCCGCCGGTTTCCTTCCCTGCCAAGGTAACGGTTCTTCTTCATGAGCGGTTCCTTGCGGGCAAGCCTGGAATCACCTTCCTCTCCTGCGAGCTGATTGATGCCAACGGCCAGGAGCTGAAGAAGGATGTCCTGCATCACGCGAAGGACTGGGGCTATGGAGAGGACTTTGCCTCCTACATTGAAAACGAGTGCCTCTTCTGCTCGACGCTCGTGGACCGCATCGTTCCCGGCCGGATCCGTGATCCGAAGGAAGTGGAGGCGCTGACAAAAGAGAACGGCTATGAGGACGACCTTCTGGATGTCGGCGAGGTGTTCGGCGTCTGGTACATTGAAGGACCGAAGGAGCTGGAGGAGAAGCTCCCCTTTAAGAGAGCGGGACTGAATGTCCACGTCGTTCCGGAGGTTGCACCCTACAAGAAGAGAAAGGTCCGGATTCTGAACGGAGCGCACACCGGCTTTGTCCTCGGGGCTTATCTTGCCGGGAAGAACATCGTCCGCGAGTGCATGCAGGATGCGACGATCCACGGCTTCATGAACAAGCTCCTGTTCGATGAGGTCATTCCGATCCTTCCGCTCGACAAAGCGGACTGCGAGAACTTTGCGGCGGCTGTAACC
>CALEFO010000197.1 GCA_937877165.1 uncultured Lachnospiraceae bacterium
GCGATACCAGAGAGAATTTCGCGAAGGCGAATTCTCTCTGTGTACAGAGTGCCGCCAAGCGGCACTCTAAGCAGGAAAAGATGTCATCAGACATCTTCTAGTGCAGCGGTTTCTCCGATATCTATTTTTTCTTCTTCGGCTTCCGGTAACGGTAATAAATATTCCGAACGACCAGGAACATGCTCGCTCCCAGTGCAAAAATAAACCCGGCCGCCCCCAGAACAGGAATTCCCATGATCTGCGGCTGCATATTCGTGGTGCAGATGATGGCAGACGCCATCAGGAGGGCTGCAATGCACACGCCGATGACAAGGTTGCGCACCAGTGCATATGCCACGACCGTAAATTCATCCTGCGCGCCCAGAATGATATTCACCTTGGATCTGCCGTTTAAGAATTCGTTCAGGGAATCCGCCGTAAGAGACGGAATCTCCGCTCCTTTCTTCACGGCGCGGTACAGCACGCGGCTGTTTTTCTCCAGTTCCTTCTTCCAGTCAAGATGATGCAGAGAATCCTCGGTAAATCTCGTGACAGCAATCTGGAACATGTTAATATCCGGACTGATCTGCGCAAGAACGCCCTCCACATGGGCCAGTCCCCGGCAAAGCATGGTGACGCCGTGCGGAAGGCTGATTCCGTTCTCCTTCATGATCTCCATGAGATCCGCGAGCACCTGGGCGATATCGATTCCGCCCATCGCAGCTCCGCCGTAGTCGTCCAGGAACTTGCGAAGATCCTCCCAGAGCTTTGCCCGGTCCGGCTTTCCTCGGAACTCGCCGATCTCCAGAACCGCATTCTCCACCATGCTGATGTCATGCAGCGCAATTCCCTGCACTCCCTTCACCATGACCCGCCGGTCCTTCTCGGAAAGGCGGCCCATCATGCCCATATCAATCCAGACGATCTTTCCTTCGCTGACCTTAACGTTTCCGGGATGCGGGTCCGCATGGAAAAATCCGTCATCCATCACCTGTTTGATGAAGTTGTTGACATACTTGGTCCCGATCTCATGAAGATCGTACCCGTCTGCCTCCAGCGACTGCCTGTCATTGATCGGAACACCGTCAATGTACTCCATCACCAGCACCCGGCTGGTCGTATACTCATGAAAAAGCCTCGGACAGGACACATAGGCAATTCCCTTGTTGTTCCGCGAGAACTCCTCCATATTGGCAGCTTCCTTCAGAAAATCCATTTCCTCCTGTGCAACACTCCAGAGCTCATCAAGGACCATGTTGAGATCCACCAGATTCTTCAGATCTCCGACTGGCGGCATCAGATGAACCAGGCGGTGCAGAAGGCTGATGTCCCTTGCCATGACATCATAGATGCCCTTACGCTGTACCTTGATTACAACATCCTCCCCGGTTTTCAGAACCGCCTTGTGCACCTGCGCAATGGAGGCGGAGCCGAGCGGCACGGGATCAATGGATTCGAAAACCTCATGCCAGCTCTGCCGGTAGGAACGGTTGATGACTTCCTCCACCGTCTCAAAGGGCATCGGCGCAACATCCGAATTCAGCTTCATCAGCTCGTCGCAGTAGCGCTTCGGCAGGATGTCCGAGTGCAGGGACATAATCTGTCCCAGCTTGATGTAGGTCGGTCCCAGCTCCTCCAGAATGATGCGGAGCTTCTCCGGCGTGATGCCTCTGGTAATCTTGTTCTGTGCCAGTACCTGACGGATTTCGCGGAAACGGGCACGGTTTTCCACCGCTTCCTCTTCCTTTCTGCGTCTTAGCTCCTCTTCGGTTATCTGTTTTTCCTGGGCACACGACTGTTTCTGCAGCATAAAGAGTACCTTCCTGATCGAGCAGAAGGCGGTGAGTCCCGCCTTCTCTTCACAATTTTCCAAAAAAAGGAGCCGCAGACCTCTCTGCGGCTCCCTTACGCATCCCTTCGGATGCCTCTTTCCGGCAGCAAAGCTTACTCTGCCATTTCGCTCTCTTCTGCGGGCTTTTCCGCCTTCTCTTCTTCCGCCCTGGCGATCTGCGCCTTCAGCTTCTCAAGATCCTCTGCGGAAAGACCGGAGACAAGATCGGAGAAATTCTTCTCCTTCTTCTGGGCCTCAGCCTTTTTTCTCTTTTCCTGGGCATTGTACTTCAGCTCCTGATTGAGGGCCTTGCCCTGCTCCACGGTGAGCTCGCCCTTCTTGACAAGATCGCCGAGAATCTCACCGGATTTCTCCACTGACGTTGCCGCAGCACCGATTCCAATCAGAAAGAATTTCTTGATTCCATCTCCAAGTTCCATAGGATTCCTTCCTGCCGCAGTACGCCTGCGGCCACGCGAGGAGAACCTGTCATGAGAACAATTCTCCGATGCGGGCACGTATCGCTTTGCCCTTCCTTACCTGTCAGCCAATCTGCTGACCGCCTGTTTCAGGCCGGCTTCGGAAGCCGCTTCCTGACGAACAATTACATTATAGCACCCAGAATCTTCGGAAGAAAGATCCCGCATCCGATAACGGCCGCCATGATTGCCGCGATCAGAACGGCTCCCGCTGCTGCATCCTTGGCCTTCTTCGCAAGAGGCTTGCGTTCCTGTGTCACCAGATCCACCACAGCCTCCACCGCAGTATTCACACACTCCAATCCCATGACCATGCCGAACAGGACAAGGCAGATCATCCATTCCTGCACCGAGATGTGAAGGAGGATGCCGAACAGGACCACCAGACCCGCTGCCAGACAATGAATCTGCATGTTCCGCTCCTTTCGGACGGTATTGAAAATCCCCTCGAATGCATAGCCGAAGCTCTTGTACAGCGGTGCCTTCCGCCCTGTTTGTTCTCTCATCTTTACCTTTCTGTGCTGCGTTTTTTTGCGGCACCCCGAGGAGAAA
>CALEFO010000198.1 GCA_937877165.1 uncultured Lachnospiraceae bacterium
TGCCTGACCAGCGCCCGACCTTTTTCCCCAGAAGGGGCTGCCGCTTTATGCGGCAGCCCCTTCTTTTCAGCGATGTGTCAATATGATATGGCGCGTATGATAAGCACGGTGCGTCCCTTCCATGACTGCCGCATATTTATCTGCCAGCGTCACAACGAAGCCCTCCACGGACCTCGGCCTTCCCGGGCGGACCGGCCACATATGCGTCTCAATGATCTTCAGTGTCTTGTCATCATACTGATCCAGTATCTTCCTTGCAACCTCCACGGAATCCACCGGATGCTGCTGACTGCACTGGAAATTGTTCCGGTACTTCTGATGCCGTCCCATGATGCCAAGATCATGACACAATGCTGCCCGGACAACATCCCGCAGATCCGTCCGCACATGAATCCTGGCCAGAAGAAGGCACAGCACAATGCTGACAATGGCCACATTGATGGAATGCACCGCAACCGTCGTCCGTACATGATGAATCTGATAAAACGCCTCCTGAAATTCCGGGGTCTCCATGACATCGGTTCCATAGGCAAACAAAATCGCTTTTATATTATGAAGTGAAAGATCTCCGCTCAATTTCTTTCCTTTCCCGGGCCTCGTGTTCCGACCTTTGCTGCCGCCAGAGGCGCCAGAGGCTTCGTACTGCCCTTGGGGAGCAGTGTAACACATCTGTTCCCGCCCGTCTGTGAAAAAAATCTGAAATTAAAGCTCTCCCCGTCTTTTCAGCTCACCAAGAAGAAGTGTCAGATACATCGTCTTGGCGTCCCGAATTTTTCCCGAAAGGACATCCCTGGTCAGTTCCTCCAGAGAACATGTGTTTACGTCCAGCTCCTCATCGCTGTCCAGATGCTGGCCGCGAAATGCCCCTTTCTTTGCATAATACAGCTCAATCACTTCCGTATCATACGCCGGAGTCGGCATCATGGAGCCTAAATACTTCCAGTTCGTTCCCTCATAACCGGTCTCCTCTACGATCTCGCGCTTCGCGGTCATGAGCGGATCCTCGCCTTTTTCCTTTTTGCCGGCAGGATACTCCAGAGTCTCCTGCTCCTGCGCATAGCGCCACTGCCGGACAAGGAAGAACTTCCCATCCTCATCCTCCAGTGCAATTCCTACACCTCCCGGATGTTCCACGACTTCGCGCTCGACAATCTGTCCATCCGGCATCTGTGCTTCATCTCTGCGGACATGAAGAATCTGCCCGTCAAAAACGTTTTCCCTTGTCAATGTCTTCTGTGCAAGATCCTGCATACTGATACCTCGCTGAGGCAGCCTGTGCCCAATTCTCAGATCATCCGGTAACCACGCCAGGTCAGTGCTTCCTCTACGCCCTCGATGTCCTGCGAATGAAACACTGCAATGGGTTCTCCGCTTTCTCTGTCGTGCGACATATAGATATAATCGATATTGATTCCCACCTCTGCGATTGCCTTCAAAAGCTTGTTCAGTCCTCCGACCTCATCCGAAATCACTGCCGCATACACACTGTCCGCGTGACACAGATATCCAGCCTTCTCCAGAATTCTCTGCGCCCTTTTGCTGTCCTCCAGAAGGAAACGGACAATTCCGAATTCTGCGCTGTCATTGACAATCATCGCCTGCAGGTTGATGTTGTTCTCCATCAGGATGTCCGTCATCTTACTGAGTGCGCCCTTCTCATTCTCTGAAAAAATTGAAATCTGTTCCAGCATAATACCTCCGCCCGGTGTCCCGGCCTTTCTTCAAATCTGTTCCGCATTGATATGAAAAACAGATGTTATAAACAACTAATATAATATTGTAGGCCCCCTCTTGCAGGCATGTCAACGCGCTCCCTTGGGAAGCCTGCCGGCTCCTGTGGGGGATTCCGACTTGTTTTTTATAGGAAAAGATGGTATCTTTTTGTTAATTGATGCTAACAATTGTTAACTTAGGAATGTGACTCCTATCCCTGCGGCACTGCTCGCACCGTCTGTCACATTCGACAAAATCCGCGAGGTATCAGGATGACCATCGGAAGATCCGCAGAGGATTACCTGGAAGCAATTCTTATGATTCATGAACGGCAGGGTTATGTCCGTTCCACCGATGTTGCAGAGCAGCTTGGCATTTCTAAGCCCAGCGTTTCCAATGCAACCAAGAGACTCCGCGAGAACCAGTATCTGACAACTGATGCAGCCGGCATGCTGGTTCTGACAGACGCCGGCATGGAGGTTGCGAGCCGGAT
The DNA here is from genome assembly GCA_937877165.1 of uncultured Lachnospiraceae bacterium. Lineage (GTDB taxonomy): Bacteria > Bacillota > Clostridia > Lachnospirales > Lachnospiraceae > CAG-791. The sequence goes on from CALEFO010000198.1 coordinate 2,207, forward strand.
CTATACAAGACACAAAGCCCTGACCGACTTCTTTGTGAAAATTGGTGTACGCCCGGAACAGGCAAGGGAAGACGCCTGCAAGATTGAGCACGACATCAGTCAGGAAACCTTCGAGGCCCTTTGCCGCTATGCAGGCGAGAACGTGTAAAGCACACTTCTGCCTGCTGAAGAGTCAAGAGGAGGAGCCTTAACCGGCGTCCTCCTCTTTTTCTCTGTTCTCTTCGCTCTGGGTAAGATCTGCTTCCCGCACCTTCGTGCGGTATTCGCGGGGTGACATGTGCATCTTCTCGCGGAATACGCGGTTGAAGGTTCGCTGTGACTCGAAGCCGGAATCGATACAGGTCTCCGTAACAGATCGGTCACTGTAATGCAGCATTCCGCACGCACATTCCAGACGCATCTCATTCAGATACCCATTGAAATTCGTGGAAAACACTGAGGAAAAAATTCGGGAAATCGTATACGGACTCACATACAAATGCTCCGCCATGCTGGTCAGCGTCATCGGCTCACGGAAATGCGCCGCGGTATAGGCAACAATCTGGTGCACCAAATCCGCCTGACTCTCATCCGGACGCTCGACCAGATGAAGCTTCGTAAAGCTTCTTGCCAGGATCAGCTGGACAAAGGACTGCTTGACGATTCGCTCCGTCTCCCGCAGCACATTCGCCGGAGCCTTTGCATTTAAGGAAGGCACCTTCACCGTCTGGCGGAGCCGAATGCCCTTCTCATCCATTCCGTACTCATGATACAGGCGACGAAGCGCATATTTCGTGTCCTCATCCACCTGTGCCGCCGGAATCACCGGATTTGCCGGCTGTGCATCCGAAAGCTTCTGGGCGAAATCTCCTGCGAGAGAAAGCGCCGACAAAAGATAAAGACTCGCACATGTCTCCGGATCTCCGAAGCACTGTGCGTGATGAATCTTGCCGGGGAAAACAATGGCAAGATCTCCCTTTTCCATATGGAAGAGTTCCTCATCAATTCCGATCTCCAGTGTACCGTACAAGACATAGACGATCTCCACCAGGTCATGGATGTGCGGGTTAAAATGTTTTGATGGCCGATAATAGATCTCCAGGTCATTGGGGATCGACTCATAGATTGGTCTCACGGAGCACCTCTTTTCAACGTTTTCTTTATTTTGTCCACTTCTGGCCCCGAATTTGCATTCCCGATTTTGGCCAGTTTTTTTTGAATTCTGGCACGTATTATATCAAAGGTACTGGTATCATACAATCATCACAAGGAAAGAGAACCAAACGAATTAAACAAAAGAAGTTTTCTTTCCTGTGATCATTAAAACGCCTACGTTGAACGGATCGGCACCCCCCTCCGCCGACCGTTCTGAGACGATAAAAACTCCACAATGAAATTTGGAGTTTTCCTTTTCCCCTTGCAGAAAGAGGCATCACGAGCGACACGCCGTGATGCCTCTTTCCATGTATATCGGTCTGCCACGTATCCGGCTGCGGAAGGTGCGGACTCTGCCCACACCTTCAGGTCGCACTTCCCCCTGTCCCTCGCAGCCATCCTGCCGCAGGCTTTCACGCATCAGTGAATTGTCTTCAGCGTATACTCGCGGCTTCCGAGTCCGATCTTCTCTGCATGCTCCAGTGTTTCCTTCCAGCGCACATTCGGATTGCTGTTCATGAAGTGATCACCATGATCGTGGAAGTTCGGATCCGCGAGATGGTCTCCCAGCTGGGAGTTTTGGATCGGCTGAGCCTTCAGGCACAGGTCCACACAGGCCTGATCCAGCGCGACCGGATCAAAGGACGCCAGCATGCCGATGTTCGGAAGGATCGGCGCATCATTCTCTCCGTGGCAGTCACAGTTCGGCGAAACATCCGTGATCAGAGAAATATGGAAGCACGGCCTTCCGTCGCAGACCGCCTGCGAATACTCTGCAATCTTGCAGCCGAGAATTTCGTTGGCATTCTCGTTGTCATTGGAAATCGCATCAAAGGAGCAGGCGCCGATGCAGCGGCCGCATCCCTTGCAGATATCCGGATTGATCCATGCCTTTCCGCTCTCGTAGCTGATGGCATCAGAGCCGCATTCTTTTGCACAGCGGCGGCATCCGCGGCACAGCTCTTCATTGACATGCGGCTTTCCGGAATTGTGCTGCTGCATCTTGCCGGCGCGGGATCCGCACCCCATACCGATGTTCTTCAGTGTACCGCCGAAGCCCGTTGCCTCATGTCCCTTGAAATGCGTCAGGGAAATGAAAACATCCGCGTCCATCACAGCGCGGCCGATGTAGGCCTCCTTACAGTATTCTCCGTTCCGTACCGGTACCAGCACATCATCCGTGCCCTTCAGACCGTCCCCGATGATAACCTGACATCCGGTCGTGATGGTGTTGAATCCGTTGATGTTCGCACAGTCCATGTGCTCCAGTGCATTCCTGCGGCTCCCCGGGTACAGTGTGTTGCAATCCGTAAGGAACGGAAGTCCCTTCTGTTCCTTGACAAGATCCGCGACAGCCTTGGCATACTGGGGACGCAGATAGGCAATGTTGCCGAGCTCACCAAAGTGCATTTTTATCGCAACGAATCTCCCCTCCATGTCAATGGTGCCGATTCCGGCAGCCCGACATAATTTTTTGAGCTTCTCCGGAAGAGGAGTGCCAATATGTGTTCTGAAATCTGTAAAAAATACGTCTGCCATCTTTTCTCCCTTCTCCTACGGTCATTTTTGTTGTTCCGCAGTGCATAAAAAATACCGTTTTTAAATTCTGTCCTCCAGAATTTCGTCCGCCACGTACACGCCGCTTGCCGAGGCATGGGACAGCGAGTGCGTCACGCCGCTTCCGTCTCCAATGATGAACAGGCCGGGATAACAGGTCTCCAGGCGGTCATTCAATGAGACCTCCATGTTGTAAAACTTCACCTCTACACCGTACAGAAGTGTATCCTCATTTGCCGTACCGGGCGCAATTTTATCCAGTGCATAGATCATCTCGATGATGCCGTCCAGAATTCTCTTCGGCAGAACGAGGGAAAGATCCCCCGGCGTCGCCCGAAGCGTCGGAACAACTCTTCCCTCGTCAATCCGCTTCTGATTGCTGCGCCGTCCGCGCTCCAGATCCCCGAAGCGCTGCACGATGACACCGCCTCCCAGCATGTTGGACAATCTTGCAATGCTCTCGCCGTACCCATTGCTGTCCTTGAACGGCTCCGAGAAGTGCTTGGAAACAAGAAGTGCAAAATTGGTGTTTCCGGTCTTTTTGTCCGGATCCTCGAAGCTGTGCCCGTTGACGGTCACAATTCCGTTTGTATTCTCATTGACGACAATGCCGTTGGGATTCATGCAGAACGTCCGCACATTGTCCTCGAATTTCTTCGTGCGGTACACGATTTTGCTCTCATACAGCTCATCCGTGATGTGCGAGAAAATCTCCGCGGGGAGCTCCACGCGCACGCCGATGTCCACGCGGTTGGATTTCGTCGGGATTTCCAGCTCCTTGCAGACATGCTCCATCCATTTGGAGCCGCTGCGTCCGACAGAAACCACGCACTGATCTGCCGTCGCACTGCCGCCCTCATATGTCACCTCATAGCCGCCATCCAGGACGCGGATTGTCTCAACCGGCGTGCGGAAAAAGAAATCCACGCGCCCCTTCATCTCACGATACAGATTCTCCAGCACCACGTAGTTAATGTCTGTCCCGAGGTGCCGCACCGAGGCCTCCAGAAGCGTTAACTGATTCTGCATGCAGAGTTTCTTAAACGCACCGCTCCCTGCGGTGGAGTAGAGCTTTGTTCCCTCTCCACCATGGCTCATATTGATGGCATCGACATACTCCATCAGCTCCGTTGCCTTTTCTCTGCCGATGTACTCATACAGGGAACCGCCGAAATCATTGGTGATGTTGTACTTTCCGTCCGAAAAGGCTCCCGCACCGCCGAAGCCATTCATAATTGCGCAGGTCGGACATTTGATGCAGGTTTTCACCGTCGTCCCGTTGATAGGACACTTTCTCTTCTCCAGGGGATTTCCCGACTCAAACACGGCAATCCGGATCTTCGGATTCTTTGTCATCAGCTCGTAAGCGCAGAAAATTCCTCCCGGCCCCGCTCCAACAATAATAACGTCATAATGTTTGCTTTCCACATTTCCTCCTTAATAATGCCGCTTTCCTTCCTTTTCCTCCGGGACTTCGGCATATTCTGCCGGACCCCGCGGCATTTCATTTGATTCTTTCTGGTGTTTACAGGCTCCCGCAGATCTTTGTCATGAACCGGCATCCTTCAGAAGCCTTCGAAGATACACTTCCGTCACACCCACGCTGATAACCGTAGACAGGATATCCGAACACGGCTGCGCCAGCTCAATACCCACAATTCCAAACAATCGCGGCAGAAGAAGAATCAGCGGAATAAAGCAGACTCCCGCGCGCAGCGCCGCGAGGAAGGTGGCCCTGCCGCTCACACCAATACTCTGGAACAGCATGCCGGCCGCAATGGAATAGCTAAGGAACAGGCAGGAAATTGCCTGATAGCGAAGCGCCGCAGCCCCGATGGCGACAACGTCCGCATCATCCCGAAACCAGGACACAATGGGGGCCGGAACCACAATACAAATCACCGCCATCACACTCAGCATCAGCGTACCGGCAAACGCCGTAAAGCGGAACGCCTGCACCACGCGCCGGTACTTTTTCGCGCCATAATTGAAGGCCGATACCGGCTGAAAGCCCTGCCCGACGCCGATGGCAACCGCCGAAATAAAGAACGTCACCTTGCTGACAATACCCATCGCGGCAATCGCGGCATCGCCGTACAATGCCGCCTGGTGATTCAGAAGAATTGTGGTGAAGCTGTTGAGTCCCTGGCGGATCAGACTCGGGAACCCTGCTGCCAGAATGTCCTTCACCACCCGGATGTCTCTTGCAAAATACCGGAGATGGAACCTGCTGATCGTTTTGTTCCCGCGGAACATGGCAAGAAGTATCACAAAGCTGATCAGCTGCGACACCGCCGTGCTGATGCCCGCTCCCGAAACACCAAGGTCCAGTCCGAACATCAGGACCGGATCGCCGATCATGTTCAAAATCCCTCCGGTCATCAAACCGATCATGGCATAGAAAGCACGTCCTTCATAGCGGAGAATATTGTTCAATACACAGCTTGCGGACAAAAGCGGCCCGGCGATCAGAACCCACAGCACATACTGCCTTGCATATGGAAGGATCGTTTCCGTACTCCCAAGAAGCCTAAGAAGCGGATCCATGAAAAGAAGTCCAATCAAGGAGACAGCCGCCCCCGATGCCAGAGATAAAAACAGACTGGTAGACGCATAGGTCTTCACCATCTCTTCGTGCTTCTCACCGAGTTTTCTTGAAATATTACTTCCCGCACCGTGACCAAACATGAAACCGAAGGCCTGATAAATTGCCATCAGTGAAAACACCACGCTCACGGCTCCCGCTGCAGAGGTCCCCTCCCTGCTGACAAACCAGGTATCCGCCGTATTATAAATATTGGTGACCATCATGCTGACGATGGTCGGAGCTGCCAATGTCAGAATCAGATGGGACACCGGCGTTTCCGTCATTTTTCGGTACTGGGCATCAGCATTATCCAGTGCCGCATGCCCGCCCGCGCACTTGTCATTTCTCATCTATCTTCCTACCAGGCACAGGATCAGAATGCCGAGCGTTACTGCCGCCGACACGTAAATCAGGATCGTCGCCGCGAATACCAGCCACGCTCTCCAGTTGTTGCCGCGCTGGAGATCGCGTTTCATCTTCGTCATCCATTCCATCTCTTCCGGCTGTGACGGCGCGGGATTGAGAATATAAAAATGTACGGTGCACGCAACAACCAATGCTCCCAGAAGAACGATGATATCCGTTGTTCCGAGAATCAGATAGACCTTCATGGAAACCCGTTCGGTGCACATCGGAGCAATCATACCGACCAGAAAGCACACCACTGCGATCATAATCGGCGCCAAAAGGGTCAGACGGTTGATACTGCTGGAAATCTCGCGGCTTCGCTCCAGTTCATAATTGTACTGAAGCCGCAGAGCTTCCGGCGAAGGCGTCGGTGCCGCCAGCCTCTTCGCCTTGCTCATTTCCTTTCCTGCCGGCTCTTCCGCATGATTTTTCCGTCGTTCTTCCGCTGTGCTCAGTTCTGTCACTGACATCACTTCTCTCCTCTTCTTCCGTTTCCGCTGTAATCTCTTTGATGATACACTCATTCCCCCGCAAAAGCCATGTTTCTCCTCCATGACAGTACGGGCATTCCCTTCCGTACCGCACGGTCGGATAGGTTTTCTTACAGCAGTCACACCAGGTCACGGCAGGAATCGTCTCCAGAATCAGCTTCGAATCCCTCAGGTAAGGAGACCGGACTTTGAAGTAATCCCAACATTCCCCAAAATAATCCGTCATAATTCCGGATACTTCTCCGACCTGAAGCGTTACCGAGCCGATCCGGACGATTCCGTTTTCTTTTGCCGTTTCATCCAGCGTTTTGGCAAGATGCGTGACAATTCCCATCTCATGCATGCCGATCTCTCCTTTTTGATTTCCGCAGACCGGGGGTAAACAGCCGCTTTTCTCCCTGTCATTCTCCCAGGGACATCCTTTTTGAAGGAGGCACCCGGACAGGCAAAGGCTCCTCCTGCCCGTCCGGCAGAAAGAGCCTCCCCATCACCCTGCGGATTTTTCTCCGGCTTCCTTCTTACTGCTTCTCCGCTTTCTTCTTATTAAAAAGAATTTTGAATTCGCGCTTCAGCGCATACTTGCCGACAACCGGAAGCTTGTCTTCTGTCCGGACCATGTGAGAGGCTTCCGGAAGATCACGTTCCAGATGAATGGCATCGAATTCGCACCGCGTCGTGCACAGGCCGCAGCCGATGCAGCGGTTCTCGTCCACCGTGGTTGCTCCGCAGCCAAGGCATCTTCCCGCCTCTGTGCGTATCTGTTCCTCGGTCAGGGGCTTTCGAAGATCGTGGAAGGTCCCCTTCGGATCTCCCGCCTGATGGCACGGAACCTGACGGGATGCATGATCATAGGACGGAATCTGAATGTTGTCCTTGTCCAGCTCCTTGAATTCCCGCAAATCGCGGCCGATGGTCAGAGACTGACCCTTGTGAACAAAGCGGTGCATGGATTCACAGGCCTTCTTGCCGTCCGCAATCGCATCAATGGCAAACCTTGCGCCGTGGCCGATATCGCCGCCGACGAAAATATCCGGCTCACCGGTCTGGAAGGTCACCGGATCATAGACGGCGCAGCCGCCGCGTCCGGTTTCCACCCTGCTGCCCTCCAGAAGGCTCCCCCATTCCGGAACCTGGCCAATGGCCTGCAGAACCGTCGTACAGGGAATGGTAACAGTCTCGTTCTCGTCATACTGCGGATTGAATTTGCCGTCCGCATCCTTCACCTGTGTGCAGCGCTTGAATACAATACCGGTTACCCTGCGAAGAACGCTTCCGTCCCCCGCCGTCACCTCTTCCGTCAGAATCTCCTTCGGCCCCCAGCCGTTTCTGACCTCGATGCCTTCACTTACCGCATCCTCGACCTCATCCTGCGCCGCCGGCATTTCCTGTTCACTCTCAAGGCATAGCATTGTCACCTTCCCGGAGGTGCAGCGCGCTGCTGTTCTCGCCACGTCCACCGCAACGTTTCCACCGCCAATGACAACCACATCGCCTGCAAGCTTTACAGAATCAGAGCCGCCGTCCGCGGTCATACCCTTTGCAACATCCTTCAGGAATGCCACGCCGGACTGCACACCGTCTGCGTCCTCTCCCGGAACGCCGGTCCCTCGTCCGCCTTGAAGACCGATCGCCAGACAAAAGGCCTTGTAGCCATTCTTCCGAAGCTGTTCCACCGTGATGTCCTTTCCAACCTCCACACCGCAGCGGAATTCCACACCCATCTTTCGCAGAACATCAATCTCTGCCTGCAGAACATCCTTTTCCAGGCGGAAATTCGGAATGCCGTGAACCAGCATACCGCCGGGCTGATCCTCTTTCTCAAAAACCGTGACATCATATCCACGCTCCCGCAGATAGTACGCACAGGTAAGACCCGCAGGGCCCCCGCCGATGACCGCCATCTTATAATCCGGTCCCCACATCTTCCCTTCCGGGTTCTCGCAGAGCGGAATATAGCGCTTCTCCTCATGAAGCTCCTGCGCCGCAATGAACTTCTTTACTTCATCAATGGCAATCGGCTCGTCCACTGTGCCGCGTGTACAGGCGTCCTCACAGCGCCGGTTGCAAATGGCTCCGCAGACCGCAGGAAATGGGTTGTCCTGCTTGATCAGCTTCAACGCATCCAGATAACGGCCCTCTCCCGCCAGCTTCACATAGCCCTGGATGGCCAGATGCGCCGGACAGGCGGCCTTGCAGGGTGCAGTGCCCGAATCGTAGCAATTGATCTTTGCATCTTCGCGGTAATGAATGTTCCAGTTGTCTTCGGTCCACTTGTGCGCATCCGGAAGAAGTGTTTTCGGATAGGTCACCTCCGTGCCATCCTTCTGGCACAGCTTCTGTCCGAGCTTTGCGGCTCCTACCGGACAGGCCTCCACGCACTTGCCGCAAGCCACACACTTTGTCCTGTCCACATGCGCGCGGTATGCCGAGCGGGAAAGATTCGGCGTGTTGTAGAGCTGGGAGGTTCGAAGCGCATTGCAGACGCCGGGAGCGCAGTTACAAATTCCGACAATCTTGTTCTCTCCGTCCACGTTCGTGATCTGATGAACAAAGCCGTGTCTCTCAGAACGCTCCAGAAGCTCCATCACTTCGTCGTAGGAGGCATAGCGTCCCGTATTTCTGGTCACGCAGAATTCCGCCATGTCGCCGACGCCGATGCAGAATTCTCCCGGAACCTCGCCGTCGCCCTCGCCGCGCATTTCCTGCTGCTTTCTGCAGGTACACAGACCGATGGAATACTTGTCATATTTATTCAGCCAGTGGGACAAGTGCTCCACGCTGACAGACTGATTCTGCGTCTCAATGGCCTTTTCCACCGGAATGACATGCATACCGATTCCGGCACCGCCAAGCGGAACCATCGGAGTCATGCCTTCCAGCGGCATCTGCGTCATCAGATTAAAAAAGGTCGCAAGATTCGGGTGCTTCTCCGTCAGCGGCTCCTGCATCATCATGAACTCCGCGGATCCCGGAACAAAAATCGGAACATTGTACTGCAGGTGATGATCCTCGTTCTCGCGGTTGAGCTCCACCACACCGGTCCAGACCAGATGATCAATGATCTTCTGCGCCTGCTCCACCGTCATGGCATTCTTCTTCGCGAGCTCCTCCACGGAATAGTTCACGCGGGTCTTGCCGAAGCTGAGCATAAATTTTGCCTCTTCCTTCGTCAATACCTCATCAAGCGCCCAGTACTCCGGATCATCCGTCTGCATGGAGTGCGTGAGTTTTACGGCATATCGGTCAGTGATCATTTCGCCGAGCTTTTTGATCAGCTGCTCCTTCTCCTTGTCAGGTGCGGTATAACCATGAACCTGATGATAATCCCGTTCATTGGTCATGCGGTTTTTCTGTTCTTTCATGTCATTACCTTTCCTGCCGCACTCCTGTCTGCGGCATTTGCACGGGGTGCATGGAAATTTCCGGATCCTGTCCCCCTCTTCTTTCTTCCGGCCGTCCCCACAGCTGCGGAAAGCCCTCGTTTTTGTATTTTCTGCACATAACAGCAAAAACAAAAAGCGCAAAAACTGTCACTATTATGATAACAGTCTTTGCACCTCTGCGAAAGTGAAAATGAGTCAGAAATTTGCCGGCGCCATAAAAAGTTCACCATCTCACGGAAGGCCGTGCTGTATAATGGAAGCAGATACAGAGAAACGAACGATATAAAGAGGTATAAAGATGGGTCGGAAAAAAATTGCTGTCATTACAGGAGCATCCAGCGGACTGGGACGTGAATTCGTGCGGCAGCTCGATGCGGATGCCATGAATCAGGATCCGCTCTTTGCGGAACATCCCGAGGAGCTGTGGATCATTGCCCGCAGAGAGGAACGTCTGCTCGAGCTGGAAGAGGAAACTGCTCTCCCGGTCCGTGTCCTGGCATATGACCTGACGAAGAAGGAATCCATTCTG